>NZ_CP107783.1:1233636-1542045 GCF_036345255.1 Streptomyces sp. NBC_00569
TGCGCGGAGGCAGTCGGGCGGGACAGCAGTGCGGTGTAGACGGCCTCTTCGGCCGGGCCCAATCCCAACGCCTGCAGCATCCAGCTCCCCCTCGGGCGGCCGCCGTGCCTGGCCTTGGCTCGGGTGGACCGAGCGGGTTCTTCGCGGCCGAACATTATCCCACTGTCAGGAAGTCGCCATGGTCCGGCGCCCGTTGTGGACGCACCTGAGTCGTCGGGACCAGGGTGTGCCTCGCATGGCCCTCCCATCCGGATCCCTGATCCCTGGTCACGCCGGTCACCGCACGGGGGCATCGTCCGGCGGGGTCCGGCTCACCGACGTCCGGGGCTGCCTGACGTACGGGGAGTACCCCACCTGCCCGGGAGGTTCCGCGCCGCCAGAGCATCCGAGGCCCTTCGCACGCCCCATCGAGAGCATCGAACCGCCACGCAACGTCGAGGTGGTGATCGGCGTTGTCCGTATGAGCGAAGGCGCCCGACCAGGTTCTGTCCGTCAGGCGCCTCACCACGGCGCGTTCTCAGTGCTGTCCCAGCCCGGCCGCGAATTCCGCGAACCAGGCCAGCATGTCGGGGCGGGTCACGGCACCTTCCGCGCTGACCTCGGTGACGCGGGCGCCCTGGAGGATGCGTTTGACGGGGACCTCCAGCTTCTTGCCCGTGAGGGTGCGGGGCACGGCCTCGATGGGGACGACGGCGTCGGGGACGTGCCGGGGCGACAGGCTGTGCCTGATCGCGCCGACGACCTCGGCACGCAGGGCGTCGTCGAACCGCTCCCCGTCCGCGGGCACGACGAACAGCGGCATGTAGTAGCGGCCGTCCGGCAGCTCGGCGCCGATGACGAGGCTGTCCGCGATCCGCGTGAGCCGTTCCACGACGGCGTAGAGGTCGGCGGACCCCATGCGCACGCCCATGCGGTTGAGCGTGGAGTCGGAGCGGCCGGCCACGACGACGGACAGGTCGGGGTCCATGGTGACCCAGTCGCCGTGCCGCCACACGCCCGGATAGACGTCGAAGTAGCTGCTCCTGTACCGCTCGTCGTCGGGATCGTCGACGAAGCGGAGCGGCATCGACGGCAGAGGTGCCGTGACGACGAGTTCGCCCTGCTGCCCCACGAGCGGCTGCCCCGCGGCGTCCCAGGAGGCGAGCGCGACGCCCAGGGACGGGCCGGAGATCCGGCCCGTACGCACCGGCAGCAGCGGGGAGTCACCGGCGAGCACGGAGCAGATGTCGGTACCGCCGCAGATCGACTGGAGCCGGGCCTTCGGGGCGAGCCGGTCGCGGACCCAGTGCCAAGTGTTGTCGGGCATCGCCGAGCCGGTCTGCAGAATGGTCCGCAGCGCAGCGAGGTCCGTGGCGGCGGCCGGGTGAGCCCCGGCCTTCTCCGCGGCGACCAGGTAGGCGGCGCCGACGCCGACCGTCGTGGCACGGGTGCGTTCGGCGATCCGCCAGAGGCCGTTGGCGTCGGGGTGGGTGGGGCTGCCGTCGTAGAGGACGAGCGTGCTGCCGTGCAGGAGCCCGGCGACCATGAAGTTCCACACCATCCAGCTGGTGGAGGTGTGGAAGAGATAGCGGTCGTCGGCGCGCAGGTCCACGCCGAGCCCGAGCGCCTTGAGCAGCTCGACGACGATGCCGCCGTGGCCGTGCACGATTCCCTTCGGGACGCCGGTGGTGCCGGATGACCAGAGGATCCACAGCGGATGCTCGAACGGGACGTCGGCGTAGTCGAGTTGGGCCTCGCGGTCGGCCATGCCGGACCACTCGTGCTGCGTCACGTCCGGCCGCTGTGACCATGCCGGTCCGGCGGCGGACGTGTGCAGGCGGTCGACGGCGACGAGGTGGCGGACCGTGGGCAGACCGTCCAGGATCTCGGCGATGTGCGGGCGGCGGTCGTACGCCTTGCCGCCGTGGCGGTAGCCGTCCGCGGCCACCAGGACCGTCGGCCGGACCTGGCGCAGCCTGGCGAGCACGCTGGGCGTGCCGAACTCGGGTGCGCAGACCGTCCAGGTCGCGCCGACGGCAGCCGTGGCCAGGAGGGCGACCACGGCCTGCGGGACGTTCGGCAGGTACCCGGCGACGCAGTCACCGGGGCCGACGCCCATCTCTCGCAGGGCTTCGGCCATGCCCGCCACTTCCCTGGTGAGCCGGTCCCAGGAGATCTCAACAGGGTCGCCGGTCTCGGTCACGGCGATGAGCGCGGGGCGTTCGTCGGTGGCACGGGCGAGGCACTGCTGCGCGAAATTGAGGCGTGCTCCGGTGAACCAGGTCGCGCCGGGCATCCTCGCGTCGGCGAGCACCTCGTCGTAGTCGCTGACCGTGTCCAGGCCGTAGAACTCCCACACGGCCGACCAGAAGCCGGGCAGGTCGTCGGTGCTCCACCGCCACAGCTCGGCGTAGTCGGTGAACGACAGGCCGCGCTCCTGCGCCAACCAGGCCAGGAACTCGGTGATGTTGGAGTTCCGCGCGCTCATGCCGACACCTTCGGGCCCGTCGTCGCACGGCAGCCGAAGGCCTGGAGGATCTCCAGCGCGTGGGGCCACTCGCCGTAGCCCGAGGCGGGGTTGAGGTGGCCGACGGGGCCGAGGTCGACGAGGCGGCTGCCCCACGCGTCGGCCAGTTCGGTGACGCGGTCGAAGCGGGCCAGGGGGTCGTTCGTGCTCGCCGCGACCACGCTGGGGAACGGCAGCGTGGCGCTCGGCGTCGGCAGCCAGCCGTTGTCACGCAGGGTATGCGGTGCGGGGTGGCCGTCCGGCAGCGGGGTTTCGAAGTCGGGCGGCGTCGCGAGGAGAGCGCCGCGCACAGGGCGGGTGTGCCGGGCAGCCCAGTGGACGGTGGTGTGCACGCCGGCGCTGTGCGCGACGAGCACGACCGGTCCCTCGATGCCGGACACCACGTCGTGCAGAGCGGTGACCTGCGCGTCGCGGCTCAGCCTGAGGTCCGTCAGGGGCGGCACGGTCACGGAACCGGGGAGGCGGGCGGCGAGGGCCGTCTGCCAGTGGTCGAGGACGTGGTCGCGCAGGCCGGGCACGAGCACGACCGTGGGCGCGGGAACGGGGTTCATATGGAGATCTCCGTCTTGTAGAGGGCCGGGGCCGATGCCGAGATGAGGCCCTGGTCGTAGTGGCGTCTGCCGAGGACGAACGCCAGACCCGCCACGACGGCGACGAGCGGGACCAGGCGGAGCGCGCCGTCCAGGCCCATGCGGTCGGCCAGCATGCCGGTCACCGCGGGGCCGGGCGCCAGGCCCAGCAGACTGTTGGCGAGGGTGAGCGTCGCCATGGCCGTCGCCGCGACGGCGGCCGGTGTCAGGCTCGCCACCATGGCGGCGGCGGGTCCGGCCGTGGCGTTGGAGAGCAGCGTCCCGGCACCCACGAGGAGAAGTTGCGGTATTCCGGGCGGGAGTTGGAACCCGCCGGTGAGCAGGACCAGCGAGCCGAAGCTGCACACGATGGCGACGGTCCACTTGAGGTGGGGGTTGCTGCGGCCGAGCCGATCACTGACGATGCCGCCGCCGATCATGCCTATCCCGGTGATCAGCGCGAAGCCTCCGGCGGCGAGTCCGGCCTTGGCGGGCGGCAGGCCGTAGTAGCGGTCGAGGAAGCTGGGCATCCAGGCCAGCAGTGCCATCGTGATGAACATCTGCAGGCCGCTGCCCACATAGGCGCACAGCACGGACACCGACGAGAACAGCCGGGGTAGCAGTGCCCGTACCGGGCCTCCCGTACCCGGTGCGGGGCCGGTGCCGTGCCCGGCCGGCGCGAGTCTCCGCTCCGTCACGACGACGCCGTAGACCGCGGCCAGGACCAGCCCGAACAGGCCCATGACGCCGAACGTCCAGCGCCAGCCCATGTGTTGGGCCACCACACCGCCGATCGACACACCGAGTACGGATCCGAAGGCGCCGCCCGCGATGAAGGCGCCCGACAGCGTGGCCCGCAGGCCCACCGGGAACACGCTCAGCACCACCGCGATGCCCACGCTCCCGTAGGCCGCCTCGCCGACGCCCACCATGAAACGGCCCAGGAACATCTGGCCGTAGCTCGCGGAGACGGCACAGCCCAGGGTGGCCAGGCTCCACACCACCGCCGCGAGGACCAGGCTCCTGACCCGGCCCCAGCGGTCCGCGAGCAACGACAGCGGAAAGGTGAGCACGCCGACCATGAGGGCGACAATGCCGCTCAGCGACCCCAACTGGGTGTCGGAGAGCAGCCATTCGGCCTTCAGCAGCGGAAACACCGCGTTCAGGACCTGCCGCGACATGTAGTCGGACAGCAGGAGCCCGAAGCTGAGGGCGAACACCAGCCACGCGTAGCGACGCGTCATCGGCTCAGCAGGGCCTGTCACCGGCGATGCCGGCGCGTTCCATCTTGCGGACAGCGGGCCAGTAGTCCTGGACCGCGTAGTGCTGGGTGGAGCGGTTGTCCCAGAGGGCGACGCTGTTCGGGGTCCAGCGCCAGCGGACCTGGTACTCCGGGACGGCCGCCTGGCTCGTGAGGTAGTTGAGCAGGTGGCTCGCGCCGGGCGCGTGGTCCTGGCCGAACCGCACGTTCTCGGGGGTGTGGTGGTTGACGAAGTGGGTGGTGAAGGAGTTGACGAAGAGGATCTTCTCGCCGGTCTCGGGGTGGGTGCGCACGACCGGGTGCTCGGCGTCCGGGTAGCGGGCCTTGAGCTGGTGGCGCTGTTCCGTCGGCATGACCGCGCCGAAGCTCGCCTCGATGCTGTGCCGGGCGCGCAGACCGTCGATCTGGGTGCGGATGTGCTCGGGGAGCCTGCGGTACGCCTCGGCCATGTTGACCCAGATCGTGTCGCCGCCGACCTCGGGCGTCTCGACGCACCGGAGCAGGGCGCCCATGGGCGGGCGGTCGCGCCAGGTCGCGTCGCAGTGCAAAGCGTTCTCGTAGTGCTCGGGCTTGCTGTCCAGGTCCTTGTAGATGCGGACGAGGCCGGGGTGGTCGGGGTCGCTGCCGAGGACCGGGTGGTCCTCCAGCGGGCCGAGGCGGGAGGCGAACCCGACGTGCTCGGCGCGGCTCATGTCCTGGTCGCGCAGGAACAGCACCTTGTGGCGGAGCAGGAGTTCCTTGATCTCGGCGAAGAGCGCGTCGTCATGGACGGCGTCGCTGAGCTGGACGCCGTGCAGTTCGGCGCCGATGGTGCAGGTCAGCGGATCGACCTGGATCCGGGTACGGGCAGCGGTCCGGGGCATGGGTGTTCTCCTGGGGTACGCGGGGAGGGTGGGACGGGTGGCTCAGGGGATGAGGACGGACGAGCCCGTCGTGCGGCCCGCTTCCAGCGTGCGGTGCGCGGTCACGGCGTCCTCGAGGGCGAAGCGCTGGTCGACACGGATCCCGATGCGGCCGGCTGCCACGTGGCCGAACAGCTCCCCGGCGAGGTCGTCCCGCTCGGCGGGGTCGGCGATGTAGTCGGCCAGCGCCGGACGGGTCACGAACAGTGAGCCGTGCTGGACGAGTTGCATCGCGTCCAGCGGCGGCACTCCGGACGAGGTGCCGAAGCAGACCAGCAGGCCGCGGCGGCGCAGCGAGGCCATGGAACCGGCGACCGTGTCCTTGCCGACGCTGTCGAGGACGAGCGGGACACCGGCCCCGTCGGTCAGCTGCCGCACGCGCTCCGCGACGTTCTCCTGCCGGTACAGGATGGTGTGGTCGCAGCCGTGGGCACGGGCCAGTGCGGCCTTCTCCTCGGTGGAGACGGTCCCGATGACGGTGAGGCCGAGCAGCTTCGCCCACTGGGAGACGATCAGTCCCACGCCGCCCGCGGCGGCGTGCAACAGGATCGTGTCGCCGGGCTTCAACGGGTGGATGCGGCGCAGCAGGTAGGAGGCGGTGAGGCCGCGCATGGTCATGGCAGCGGCGGTCTCGAAGTCGATGCCGTCGGGGAGCCGGATCAGGGAGTCGGCGGGCATGACCCGCTCGGAGCTGTACGCGCCGAGCGGGCTGCCGGTGTACGTGACACGGTCGCCCTCGGCGACGTGGGTGACGCCCTGGCCGACGGCCTCGACGACACCGGCGGCCTCGACGCCGATTCCCGCGGGAAGCGGCGCCGGGTACAGACCGGTGCGGAAATAGGTGTCGGCGAAGTTGAGGCCGACGGCCTCGTGCCGGACCCGGACCTCGCCGGGGCCGGGGGCGCCGACGGTCACCTGTTCGCGGCGCAGGACCTCGGGGCCGCCGGTCTCGTGGAAGCGGATGGCGTATGCCACGGCAATGCTCTCTTCGTTCGGGTTGTTCGGCGTGCTGTGTTCGGGGGCGGCTGTGCTCGTTCGGCTGGATGTGCTGGTTGGGGGTGCTGTGCTTGTTCGGCCGGCTGAGCTTGTTCGGCGGCGACCGGGCCGACGTCAGCCGGCGGTGCCGCCGAGCATGAAGCCGCGCTGTCCGGGACGCCGGTTGGGCACCATGCCGAGCGCGGCCAGGGTCTGGTCGGTACCGGAGTAGTACTCGCCGATGTGGTAGATCTCCTTGGCCTCCGCGCCGTTCGCGATGTCGCGGCCGAGGGTGTCGGCGATGCTGACCATCTGCTCGACCTGCTTCACGGAGCTCATGCGCTCGCCCTTGCGGGCCCACAGGTTGTCCTCGTTGCCCACGCGGACGTGGACGCCGAGGGCGATGCCGATGGCGTTCATGGGGGCGACGGCGCGCATCGAGGACTCGATGGTGAGGACGGCGCCGTCGGGGACACGGCGGACGAACTCGATCAGGTCGGCCGGGTGCCGTCCGGAGAACCCGCCGCCGATGGCCACGTAGTTGAGGACCAGAGGGCCGGTGTACACGCCGCTGCGGATGAGACGCTCGACGGTCTCCAGCTGGGCCAGGGTGGCGAGCTGGAAGTGCGGCTGGATGCCGTTCGCGTGCAGCCGCTCGAGGTGTTCGAGGTAGAAGTCGGGGCCTGCCTCGACGACCATGTCCCGGTACGCCGCGTAGTAGTCGGGCTTGGCGATGGACGTCCCGGCGAGGTCGTCGTCGGACATGATCTCGACGATGTTCATCTGGCTGGTGTTGATGGCGATCGTCACCTGGTCGGGCCGCGGGTCGAGTTCGGCCAGCAGGTGGCGGGTGTCGTAGCTGAGCCACTTCGCCTCGGAGCCCTCGTCCTCGGGGGCGAACGAGATGGATCCGCCGATCTGCAGGACCATGTCCGGGACGGCCTCGCGCAGCCGCCCGATGAGTTCGTTGAACTTGGACATGCGCTTGGAGCCGTGCCCGTCCAGTTCACGCACGTGGATGTGCAGGACGGTGGCACCGGCGTTGTAGCAGTCCACGGCGGCCTGGACGTGCTCGTCCATGGTGAGGGGGAGGTCGTCGGCGTCGCCGGGGAGCCACTCGGGGCCGTAGGGAGCGACCTGGATCACCAGCTTCTGCTGGTTCTCGGGCAGCAGGGAGTCATCGAGGAAGTGCATCGTCATCTCCTGGTACGCGGACGCGCCGGGGGCGGCAGGCCTTGGTGGGCACACCGACCCGACTCATGGCTGGCGCAAGGGCCTTGATCGACGGAGCCGAAGTGACCCTTGCGGTACGGCCACGTTAGGAGCGGGTTACACGCGGCGCTTTACCCCAGGTGACAGGAGACTTGTCAGTTGGGGACAGGGCCGGAGGCGGACCGCTGGGCGCGCCACTCGCGGGCGCTGCTGCCGAACTGATCCCGGAACCAGCGGGAGAAGGCGCTGGGCGCGGAGAAACCCAGGAGCCCGGCGATCTCCGTGAGGGAACGGCTCGGATTCGCCACGAGCTGCTCGGCGAGCTGCGTGCGCGTGGCGTTGACGAGCGAGGAGAACGTCTCCCCCGACGTGGCGAGGTGCCGGTGGACGGTCCGGCGGTCGACGCCGAGGCTGCCGGCGACCTGTTCGATCGAGCAGCGCCCCGTCGGCAGCAGTACCTCGATCAGCTCGCGCACCCGGTCGAGCTCGGTGGTGTCCTCGGAGACCGCGATGGAGTCGAAGTACTGCCGGGCGTATCCGCGCAGCAGGGGATCCGACATCGTATTGGGGGTGTCGAGTTCGGTCGCGTAGAAGACGATGCCGTTGAATTCCTGGTCGAATTCCACTACGGGTCCGAAGAAACGCCGGTGTGCGGCGGTGTCATGGGGTGCGCCGTGTGAGAAACACACGGACAGTGGCTGCCAGCGGGCGCCGAGGAACACCCGGATAAATCCGTGCAGCACGCCCACGGCCAGCTCTACGGATTGCCGGGCCTCACGCACCTCGCCGAGCGCGAGGCTCACCTTCAAGGTGGCGAGCCCGTTCGCCTCCGTGAGCCGGCTGCGCAGCATCTCGTTGTACATGCGCTCTTGGCGCACCAGGAGCTGGACGGCGCTGCGCGTGTCCGGTTCCTCGCGCAGGACGAGGCTGATCGGGCCGAGGTTGGAGAAGCGGCGCCGCTCAGCGAGGAGCAGGCCGAAGTCCTCGCGCCGCGCTGCCGCCGCCGACAGTTCGAGCAGCTCGGCGACTGCCGCGCCGGGAATCCAGCGGTCCTGGACGGCGAGTCCGACGGGGTCGAGGCCCACCTGCTTCATGAGGGCACGGGGGTCGATGTCCAGGGACTGACTGAGCTCGATGTAGCTGCTCAGGGCTGCGTTGCGGACCAGCGGTTTCATCGGTGCGCTCCAGGGCTGTGTCCCAGATTGATAAGTCATCTGTCCCGTGGGGTCAAGCGACGGCGCGAGGTCGTGACTTAGCGTGGCACCACCGCGAAGGCCGCACGGAATTCCGATGGAAGACACCTTGGCAAAGCGCAGGCCCCTTGAAAAGGGGTCGGTATCGCGACGAAGAGGCAGTGCGAGAGTCGGTGAATTCGGGTTCTTGCACTCAGGTCCTGGCACTTTCCTCTCATGGACTTTCCCGGCGGAGAAAGGATGAATGTGGTGCGTGGGCGATCCCCAGAACTCCCCCGCCGCCCCTGCACGGGTCCGGCCGTGTGGCGAGGCCGGGATCTCTCGGCCTCCCCGGCCTGGGCGCTGCACCTGTCACCCGCGCGGCTCGACGAGCTGGACGCGGCCGTGCGGACGGTGCGTGCCCGGGGCACCCCTCTGCTGAAGGTGACCGTCGGCCACTTCCCCCTGCCGACCCTGGCGGGCGAGCTGCGGAGGGCGGCCGACGAGCTGGAGAACGGCCGGGGCTTCGTGCTGGTACGAGGCATCCCGGTGGAGCGGTACAGCGAGGAGGAGGCCGCCGTCCTCCTGTGGGGTGTCGGACAACACCTCGGGATCCCGGTGTCGCAGGACGCGACCGGTCACATGCTCGGGCATCTGCGAGACGGTCCCGACGTCCGGGCCGTGCCGTCGCCACGCACCGAGGCCGCCGATGCGCTGGCGCTGCTGTGCCTGCGCGCGGCCGGCTCCGGGGCGCGTACGGCACTCGCCAGCTCGGCGGCGGTGCACAATGCCGTACTGGCCGGCAGGCCCGAGCTTCTCGACGGCCTGAGCCGTACGCACTTCCTCGACCGCCGTGGGGAACAGCTCCCGGGCGGACTCCCCTGGCAGGCGGTGCCGCTCGCGCACCGGGACGGCGAGAGGCTCAGCCTGCGCTACGACCGCGGCCGCCTGGAGTCCGCGCAGCGGTATCCCGAGGTACCGCGCCTGAGTGCGGCCGAGCGGGAGCTCTTCGACCTCATGGACGAGACGGCGTCCTGCCCGGATCTGCGCCTCGACATCGACCTCACCCCCGGCGACCTGCTGCTTCTCAACAACCATGCGGTCCTGCACGCCCGCACACCGCGCGAGGACTCACCCGAGCCCGAACACCGGTGTCACCTCCTCCAGGTGTGGCTGACGCCTCATCAACCACGCTCACTGCCACCTGAGTTCTGGGGCAATGAGCACGACGATGAACACTCCCGCACCGGCGGGCGCGGCGGAGTCGCGCCGCGCGATGTGATCACCCCGCACCCCCCGACGAAAGGGAAGCCACATGTCCGACCTCTGCGCACTCCTGGCGCGATCCGCCCGGTCCCACGCTGACCGGACCGCTGTCCGTCAGGGCGACCACGTCCTCACGTACGGGGAACTCGACGACCTGACCGCCCGGTTCGCGGCACTGCTGCGGGCCAGGGGCGTGCGGGCGGGCGACCGTGTGGCGATGGTCCTGCCCAACGTCCTGCACTTTCCCGTCGTGTACTACGGCATCCTGCGCGCGGGCGGCGTCGTCGTCCCGATGAATCCGCTGCTGAAGGCGGACGAGATCGCGTTCGTGCTGCACGACTGCACCACCCGATTCCTGGTGGCCTCGCCGTCCTGCGCCGACGAGGCCGTTCCGGCGGCGGGGACGGCCGGCGTGGAGTACCTCGTCGCGGACCCGGCGACCCTCGACGCTCAGCTGCGCCTGGCCCCGCCGATGACCGGAGCAGCCGGGAACGCCGATGACGACACCGCGGTGATCCTTTACACGTCGGGCACGACGGGGACGCCCAAGGGGGCGGAGCTGACGCACCGCAACCTGGTGAGCAACGCGCTGACGGCGGCCCGGACGCTGCTGTGCGCGGGACCGGACGACGTCCTGTTCGGCGGGCTCCCGCTGTTCCACGCCTTCGGGCAGACGTGCGCCCTGAACACCGCGATCGCGGCGGGCGCCTGTCTGACCCTCCTGCCTCGCTTCGACGCGGCCGAGGCGCTGGAGATACTGCGCCGCGACGAGGTGACCGTCTTCCTCGGCGTCCCCACGATGTACACCGCGCTGCTCCGGAGCGGCGTCGGGCCGGCCCTGCCGCGGCTGCGGCTGGGGGTCTCGGGCGGCTCCGCGCTCCCCGTGGAACTGCTGCACGCCGCCGAGCGCGAGCTGGGGGTCACGGTGCTGGAGGGCTACGGCCTGTCGGAGACGTCGCCGGTGGCCTGCTTCAACCCGCCGGACCGGCCCCGCAAGCCGGGTTCCATCGGGCTTCCCGTGCG
Source organism: Streptomyces sp. NBC_00569 (assembly GCF_036345255.1). NCBI lineage: Bacteria > Bacillati > Actinomycetota > Actinomycetes > Kitasatosporales > Streptomycetaceae > Streptomyces > Streptomyces sp. NBC_00569. Next base: position 1,244,523 of record NZ_CP107783.1, read on the forward strand.
GGGGGTCGAGTTGCGGCTGGTCACGGAAGACGGCCGTGTGGCCGGCCCCGGCGAGGTGGGCGAGCTGGCGATCCGGGGCGAGAACGTCATGAAGGGGTACTGGAACAGGCCCGACGCCACCGCGCGGGCGTTCCAGGAGGGCTGGTTCCACAGCGGTGACCTCGCCCGTGTCGACGAAGACGGCTACTACTTCGTCGTCGACCGCAAGAAGGACCTCGTCATTCGCGGCGGTTACAACGTCTATCCGCGCGAGATCGAGGAGGTCCTGTACCGGCACCCGGACGTCGCGGAGGCCGCGGTGATCGGGGTGCCGGACCCGGCGCGCGGCGAGGAGGTGGCCGCCGTGGTGGTTCTGCGGCCCGGCGCCCGCGTGACGACGGACGAGCTGCGTGACTACGTGCGACAGCGGGTGGCGGCCTACAAGTACCCGCGGATCGTGAGATTCGTCGACGCGCTGCCCAAGGGGGCGACCGGCAAGATCCTCAAGCGGAACATCGCGCTCGTCCCGCCGGAGCCTTCGGGAACCTGACCCGACGACGCACGCGGATCCGGCCAGAACTGCCGTCCGCGCGACACGCCATCCCTCGAACGGGTAACCAACCCCGCACGGGTGATTCGAAAAGGAGATGACGGCCGCACCGCCGGAGGCCGCTTGCCACGCTCCCCGCGTTCGAACTTTCGAGCTACAGATCGCACTCCCAACACCGTTACGAGTCACAGATCGACCCCGTTGTCCGAGCATCTGTCCGATCGCCGACGTAGGAGGTCCCATGGAGCAGCATCGGGTGTCGAGCGGGACGGGGGCGAGCGCATGAGGCTGTTGCGCCGTCCCGAGCCGGGTGCTCCCGTTGTCTCGGCCAGTGAGAAGGAGTTGTTCGGCGGTCCCTTGCGCTACGACGCGGGCTGGAGCAAGCACGAGTACGCCCGCCTCGACCTCACTCTGTGGAGTGCGCTGAAGTCGCTGCCGCACCTGGTGCTGCAGACGGTGCGACTGGCCTGGCACACGGATCGACGGTCACTGGTCACCGTAGGGGTGACGGAGGTGGGCCAAGGCATCGCGGCGGCACTGAAGTTGCTCGCCGTGAACGCGGCCCTGCACGCCGTCGTCGCCGCCGGCACCGACGTGCGCGGCCTGCGCGACGCGCTGCCGGCCGTGGTGATGACCGCCGTGGTCCTGGCCGCCAACGCGCTGCTCGCCTCCTGGTCCACCGCGGCGGCGGGGAGCCTGGAGCCGAAGGTCGAACGCGCCGCGTCCGAGCAGTACTTGGCGGCGTGCCAGCGGGTCGAGATGTCGGCGATCGAGGACGGCACGTTCCGGGAGCTGATCGACCGCGCCCAGTACGGCGCCAACGAGGCCCGCCACATGATCGGCGCCAGTGTCGCGGCGATCAACAGCGTGCTGTCCCTGGTCGCCGCGGGCGGCGTGCTGTCCGTGCTCAACCCGGCCCTGCTGCCCATGCTGCTCCTGATCGTCGCGCCGCGCGGCTGGGGCGTGATGCGCGTGGCCCAGCAGCGCTACTTCTCGACGATGACCTGGATCGAACACCTTCGGGCCAGCCGGGTGCTGTCCAATCTGCTCACGTCGGTCACCGCAGCACTGGAGGTGCGCGTGCACCACGTGGGCGCGTTCCTGCTGCGTCACTACCGGATCATGGCGCACACGGCCGAGAGCGAACAGGAACGCCTGGCCAAGGACAAGGCCCGCACCGAACTGGCCGCTTCCGCTCTCTCCGGTCTCGGATACGCGCTCACCTTCACGGTGATGATCGGCCTGTGCCTGACCGGCCGTATGAGCGTCGCCGTCCTCGGCACCGCCATCATGGCCATCAACGCGGGCTCCGCCAGCATCGGTTCGCTCGTGAACACCATGAGCCAGCTGCACGAACAGTCGCTGTACGTGCACGACCTGACCGACTTCCTGAAGAAGGCCGACGACCTGGCCATCCCCGAAGGTGGCCGCGCCCTGCCCACACGCCCCCGGTCCATCCGCCTCGACAACGTCTCCTTCCGCTACCCCGGCCGGGAGGAGCCGGCCGTCGACAACGTCTCCTTCAGCATCGAACTCGGCACCGTCATCGCACTGGTGGGCCCCAACGGCTCCGGCAAGTCGACCCTCGTGCGCCTGCTGTCCGGCCTGCACTTACCCGGAGAGGGCCGGATCCACTGGGACGACGTGGACATCGCCGAGGCCGACCGGCAGCAACTCTTCGGCCACGTCAGCCTGCTCACCCAGACCTTCGAGCGCTGGCCCTTCACCGCCGCGGCCAACATCCGCATCGGACAGCCCGACCGTGACGTCACCGACGAAGACCTGCGCACCTCTGCCGCGTACGCCGGAGCGGACCGCGACATCGCCGGACTCCCCCACGGCATGAACACCTTGCTGGGCAAGAACTTCCGCGGCGCCAGCGACCTGAGCGGCGGGCAGTGGCAGAAGATCGGGCTGGCCCGCGCCCACTTCCGCGACGCCTGCATGATCGTCGTGGACGAGCCGACGTCCGCCCTGGACCCGGACGCGGAACAGCGTGCCTTCGACCAGATCCTCGGCCTCGCGGGACCGGACCGCATCATCGTCCTGGTCACGCACCGCATGGCCGCGGTGCGCCGCGTCGACCGCATCTTCGTCCTGGACGAGGGCCGGCTGATCGAGGAGGGCAGTCACGCCGAGCTGTTCGCCGCCGAACCCGCCAGCCGCTACGCGCAGATGTACCGACTCCAGGCCGACCAGTACGAACACCACCGCCCCGCCCGAGTCCCCGGCCCCACCCGGCCGCCCGCCTCCGAGCCGGCGTGACCTGCGGGCAGCCTGTCCGACGCGGCGATCTCGGTACTGGGTCAGCGGCTCACGGCGGTTCCGCGGTCGATGCGCGACAGCTTCTCGGGGTTGCGCACGGCACAGAGCCCCTGACGCCGCTGACGAGGCGCCGCGCTCCGGCATCAGCCGGCCAGACGGGTCAGCTGCCGGTCGTGCCACTTGCTGAGCACCAGCAGCGAGACCGTGGCGCCGATCAACGCGCAGAACATGTCCCATTGGGTGTCCCACACATCGCCCTGGGTGGCGAGGAAGGCGTCCGCCGCGTGCCCGCCGATGACCGCCGCCGCCCACTCGAACATCTCGAAGACCGCGCTGAACGCCAGGCACGCGCAGACCGTGAGCGGCGCCAGCCATCGGCTGCCGCGCAGCGGAGACGTCCGAATCAGCAACTCCCGCACCAGGATGGCCGGTACGAAGCCCTGCATCAGGTGCCCGAACCGGTCATAGGGATTCCGGGACAGCCCCAGTCCTTCCTTCACCCACTCGCCCACCGGCACCTGGGCATACGTGTAGTGCCCGCCCAGCGCGAGCACCAGCGCGTGCGCCGCGAGGAGACAGCACAACAGCCCCGACAGCGGGAACCGCCGCCGGGCCAGGACGGCCAGCGGCAGTCCGATCAGCACCCACACCACTTCCAGCAACCAGGTCGTCCGGTCGTGCGGTGCCCAAGCGGAGACGGCGAGCCCCACGACCACGACGGCGACGCAGACACCGGGCAGCACCGACGACGGGGCCGCGAACGGGGCCGCCGGCGAGGCCGGATTGTTCGCCGTCCGGCGACGAGCAGCTGCGATCAGGGACATCCGGGCGCTCCTTCTTCTCGGTCACCTCATCGTGGCGGCCCGGAAGGCGGGTGGCCTGAGTACGGCTACTCAATCGGGAGCGGGCGACGGACGGTGGTGATCACGCCGGCGGGGACAGCGCCGTGAGGTAGTCGGACAGGGCCGCCGCCGTGTCGGCGAGGGGGAAGCGGGCGCCCAGGTGTCCGTCGGGGCGTACGACGAAGCCGGTCGGGCCGTCGGGGCGGTAGAGCCGGGCGAACTCCCCGGCGGCGTCACGGTATCCGGCCACGGCCAGGGGGTCGAGCCCGGCCGGCTCGGCATCGCGGGCGAGGACGGCGACAGCCTCCAGTCCGGCCCCGGGGAGCGTGCCGTCGGTCGGTTCCCCCGCGGCCTGGATCGTCCCGGCGGCCCCGGCCAGGCCGTCGGCGTCGGCCCCGTACAGGAGCACGACGTGTGCCGTGCGGCCGCGCAGGATGTCGAGCAGGCGCAACGGGTACGCGGCGACGGGCTCGGCGAGCCCGGTGCAGTCCGGGGCGCGGTCACCGGGCTGGGGCGCGTCGGCGGACCCGTTCGGGCTCCCGGCGAGCGGTCCGTCCCGGTAGCCGATGAGCAGTTGGGCCTCGCGGAGCATGATGGTCCGCGGCGCGTCGGGGTCGGCTTCGATGCCGTGCGTGGCATGCCGCACGGTCCGGCCGACGACCTCCTCGCCGACCGGGCGGCGCTCCGCGTCGTAGCTGGTGAGCAGGGCGGGTCCGGCCTCGCCCCGGATGACGAGGGCGAGCTTCCAGGCCAGGTTGCACGCGTCCTGGATGCCGGTGTTCATGCCCTGGGCGCCGGTGGGCGGATGGATGTGGGCGGCGTCGCCCGCGACGAAGACGCGTCCGTCGGCGTAGCGGTCGACGATGCGGTGGCTGATGCGGAAGATGGACGACCAGCGCATGTGGGAGAGGGTGGCCGGCGCAGGGGCGAGGCGGTCGACGACTGCCTGGATGTGGGACAGCTCGGGAGCGCCACCGCTCTGCAGGCCGTGCGCGACACCGTCCCCCCGCGTGGACCCGCGGTCGGCGCCCTGCTCGCCGAGCTCGGGCGGGACCAGCGTGGACATGCGGTAGCGGCCGTTCCCGGGCAGCGGGATGCAGACCAGCAGGTCGTCGGTGGAACCGTCGTCGGCGCGGTGCAGGGACCGTACGCCGTAGCCGTGCGGCATGTCCCAGTCGGCCTCGACGTCGGCCAGCATGTAGCCCTCGTCGAAGGCCCCTCCTTCGAAGCTCAGGCCCAGCCCTTTGCGGACGGTGCTGTGCGCTCCGTCGCAGCCGACGAGATAGCGGAGGCGCAACTCCTCCTCGGCACCGGAGTCGGTGCGCAGCAGGGCCGTGACCCCCTCCTCGTCCTGGGTGAACGACAGCAGTTCGGTACCGCGTTCGATGAACGTGCCGAGGTCGCCGACGTACTCCTCGATGAGGCGTTCGGTCTCGTACTGCGGCAGTGCGGCGAATCCGTAGGGCACTTCGGGCGGCAGGACGAGGTCGATGCGGGCCTGCTCCCGGCCGTTGACGTAGATCAGCTGGCCGCGCATCGGGACGGCGGCCTCCAGCGCGGCGCGGGCCAGGCCCATCCGGTCCCAGATCTCGAGTGTGCGCGGCTGGATACCGACCGCTTTGGCGTAGGGGAGGCGGGCCGGCAGGCGGTCGACGAGGCGGCAGCGCACCCCGTGCCGCCGCAGCTCCGCGGCGGCGCTCAGCCCGACCGGGCCGGCGCCCACGATCAGTACGTCGGTTGTTCGGGCGTGCTCCACGGGTACCTCCCCGTACCTGGCCCCCGGAACCGGCCCCGTCCTCCATCGTCGCCCGCCGCCGTGCCGGGGGCGAGCCGGCCGCCCGCCCTCCTGCCCGCACTCCCGCGACCGTGCCGACCGACCGCTGTCCACGTAGTGGGCGGTCAAGTGGCGGATCTTGGTCGTCCGCCGTCGATTCAGGCAGGTCAGAGCGGTGCGGCCGGAGCCGTCAGGTGGCGCAATACTGCCGCAACACCATCGGAGCCGCGGCGCCGGTACGTTCCCTGCCATGCCAGCCGAACGTATCCCCGCCTCGCTTCCGGTCGCCGCCGCGCGCCGTCGGCGGCTGCGTGCGGACCAGGCCCGGCAGCTCGCGGATCTGCTGCGCCACCAGATCCTGTCGGGCGGATTCCCGCGCGGCGTCCTCCCTCTGGAGGACGTCATCGCCGCCGACTACCGCGCCAGCCGCAACACCGTCCGGCAGGCCCTCGACCTGTTGCGCGGCGAGCAGCTCGTCGAGCGGAAGGCCGGCGTCGGCACCGTCGTGGTCTGCGAGAAGTACCCGCACGGCCTCGACCGGCTGCAAGGCCTGGCCGAGACCCTGCACGAGCACGGCCGGGTCACCAACGAGGTCCGCACCGTCGGGCCGGTCAGCGCTCCCGGCCCGGTGGCGCGCCGGCTCGGTCTGCCCGACCACACCGACGTGCTCTGTATCGAGCGGCTGCGGCGACTGGACGGACTGCCACTGTCCCTGGACCTGTCGTACCTGCCCATGGATGTCGGCGGTGACCTGCTCGGCTGCGATCTGGAGAACACGGACGTGTTCCGGCTCCTGGAGACACTGACCGGCGGCCCGCTGGGGCATGCCGAGATCACTCTCGAAGCCGTGAACGCCGACGCGCACTCCGCCGCGGTCCTCGAGGCGCCGCGCGGGAGCGCCGTTCTGATGCTGGAGCGGCTCACCCATCTGCCCGACGGGCGGCCCGTGGACCTGGAGTTCATCCGCTTCCGCGGCGACCGCATCACCATGAGCGGCGTCCTTCGCCGCCACTCCGTCTGACCCACCCCACGTTCCCTCTACGACCCTCCCTGGAGACAGCCATGCCCGTTGTCCCGCAGCGCGCCGACGTACCCGTGACCATCGACGAGTCGCGGTGTATCGACGGCTGCACGCTCTGCGTAGACATGTGTCCGCTCGACTCGCTCGCGATCCGCGAGGACAACGGCAAGGCGTACATGCACGTCGACGAGTGCTGGTACTGCGGCCCGTGCGCGGCCCGGTGCCCCACCGGCGCGGTCACCGTCAACATGCCCTACCTGCTCCGGTGAAAGGCCCGACTGCCGTGTTTCATCGACCCGTTGCGACACTCGCTCGGCTTCTGCCGCCGGCCCTGCTGCTGCCCCTGGTCACGGCCTGCGGTGGCGCCGCCGGGGCCGAGGACTCCAAGACCGTCACGGTGACCGTCGGATACCAGTCGAAGACCATCAACACCGTCACCGCCGGAACGCTGCTGCGCTCCCTCGGCTACTTCGAGGAGGAACTCGCGGCCCGCGGCAAGAAGGACGGCAGGACCTACAAGGTGAAGTGGCAGGACTTCGCGACCGGCGCCCCCATCACCGCCCAGATGACCGCCGGGAAGATCGACATCGGGTCGATGGGCGACTTCCCCCTGCTGATCAACGCGGCCCGGGGCAAGCAGCTGGGTCAGCCGACGCGGCTCGTCTCCGTCACCGGCTACAACCTGCGCGGCGGCCTCAACACCGTGGTCACCGCGCCCGGTTCGCACCTGAGGTCACTGGCCGACCTGCGCGGCAGGAAGGTGTCCACCAGCGTCGGCTCGGCCGCCGACGGCACCCTCGTACGAGCCCTGAAGAAGGCCGGGATCGACCCGGAGAAGGGCATCAGAAAACTCAACCAACAGCCCAGCGTGGGCGCGTCCGCCCTGACCGCGGGCAGCGTCGACGCCCTGTCCCAGTTCGTCGCCTGGCCGGGCCAGTTGGCGTACGAGGGCAAGGCGAAGGCCCTGTACGACGGGGCCGACCTGAATCTGCCGACGTTCCACGGAGTCACCGTCCGGGAGAAGTTCGCCGAGGAGCGCGGCGGGGTCCTCGACGACTTCCTCCAGGCTCAGAGGCGGGCCACCGACTACCTCCGCAAGAGGCCGGTCGCGGCCGCCGAGTCGGTGGCCGAGGAGACCGGCCTGCCCGCCGAGGCGGTCTACCTCTACAACGGCGCCCACGGCATCGCCACCTTCGACCCGGCGCTGCGGCCCGAGTTGATCGCCGCGCTGAAGAAGGACGTCCCGATCCTCAGGGCGGCCAAGCTGGTGGGCGACGTCGACGTGGACTCCTTCGTCGACCCTGAGCCGCTGAAGCGAGCCACGCACGCACCGGCGTATCCGAGGGCGGGCGCCGCCAAGTCCGAGCTGTGGCTGAAGGGTCAGGACTCCACCCGCACCTTCGACAGTCCGAAGCAGCTCCTCAGGGCGCTGAAGGGAGCTGAGGTCCGGGCCGCGTACGTACCCGACGCGCTGACCGGCACTCTGTGGTTCGCCGACCGCGCGGTGTGGGTGGCGGACGGCTCCGACCTGCGCGCCTTCGTCACCCCGAGCCACGCGCGGACGTACATCGAGCGGCACGCCGGCGCCAGGGTCGTCGGCTACGCGGACGCCGTGAGGCTCGCGTCATGAGCGCGGGCCGCCGCCTGATCCGGGCGGCGTCGCTCGCCGCGGCCCTCGGGCTCTGGCAGCTGCTGACCTCTCTGGACGTCGAACTCTGGCTGCGGTTCGGGCAGTTCCCCACGGTCGGCGAGGTGGCGTCCGCCTTCGGTGACCGGCTGGGCACCGCCCCGTACTGGCAGGACGTCGCCTACAGCCTGCGCCGCATCGTGATCGGGTTCCTGCTGGCCGCGGTGCTCGGTGTGGCTGCGGGCACCGCGATCGCGCGGTCCCGGTGGGTCGCCGATCTGCTCGGCCCGCTGATGGAGGTGGCGCGGCCGATCCCGGCGATCGCCCTGGTCCCGGTCGCGATCCTGCTGCTGCCCAGCAACGAGCAGGGCATCGTGTTCATCACGTTCACCGCCGCGTTCTTCCCGGTCCTTGTGTCGACGCGGCACGCGGTGCGTGCGCTGACGCCGGTGTGGGAGGAGGCCGTGCTCACCATGGGCGGCGGCCGGCTGCGGGTGCTGTTCTCGGTGGTGCTGCCCGGCGCGTTGCCGGGCATCTTCGGCGGGCTCTCGGTGGGCATCGGCGTCGCGTGGATCTGTGTGATCTCGGCGGAGATGATCTCCGGTGAGTACGGGGTCGGCTACCGCACGTGGCAGGACTACACGGTGGTCGACTACCCCGGCGTCTTCGTCGGCATGGTCACCATCGGCGCCCTCGGCCGGCTCACGTCCACGGCGGTGGAGTTCCTCGGCCGCCGCGCCACCGCCTGGCTGCCGCGGCCGCCCGAGCGGGCGCCGTCCCGTGCCGCGCGCCGCGCCGCCGCTCCCCCGGCCCTTTCGTCCCCCGCCCCGGCCCTGGAGAAGGAGCCCGTCTCATGACTCCGACGCGTACTGCTTCGCTCCGACCGGGTGCCGAACTCGCTCTGGAGGACGTGCGGCTCGGCCACCGCGAAGGACAGCCCCTGCCCGGCACCGTGCGCCTCCGGATCGCGCCGGGCGAACTCGTGGCCGTGCTCGGCCCGTCCGGGTGCGGCAAGTCGACGCTCCTTCGCACCCTCGCCGGGCTGCTGCCTCCGTTGGGCGGGCAGGTCACGCAGGACGGGGAGCCCATCGGCGGGCCCGCCGCCGACCGGGCGCTGGTCTTCCAGGAGAACGCCCTGCTGCCGTGGCGCAGCGCCCGTGCCAACGTCGAACTCCCTCTGGCCATAGGGCGGTTGGGACGGGAGGAGCGACGGATTGTCGCCGACGAGTGGCTGGAGCGCGTCGGACTGGCCGAGCATGCGCGCAAGCTGCCGCGGAAGCTCTCCGGCGGGCAACGGCAGCGCGTCCAGCTGGCCCGCGCCCTGGCCGGGCGGCCTCGCGCGGTCCTCATGGACGAGCCGTTCGGCGCCCTCGACCCGCACACCCGCGCCGGCATGCAGGACCTGCTCGTGGACATCCTGCGCGGCACGGGCGCGACCGTCGTCTTCGTCACCCACGACGTGGACGAGGCGCTCCACCTCGGTGACCGGATCGCCCTGCTCTCCTCCGGCGAGGTCCTGGCCGTCCCGCACCCCCGGCAGCGGGACGCACACGACGCGCCCGCCACCACGGGCCTCCGCCGTCGCATCCTCACGTCCCTCTGACCACCCGCACCCCTGTGAAAGGCCCGCCCGTGGACACCCCCCTGGCCATCCCCGCCCTCTCCGACGCGACCGAACTCTCCTGCGACGTCCTCGTCATCGGCGGCGGCACCGCGGGCACCATGGCCGCCCTGACCGCCGCCGAACGCGGCGCGGACGTACTGCTCCTGGAGAAGGCACACGTACGGCACTCCGGCGCACTCGCCATGGGGATGGACGGCGTGAACAACGCGGTCGTCCCGGGCCGGGCCGAACCGGACGACTACGTCGCGGAGATCACCCGCGCCAACGACGGCATCGTCGACCAGTCCACCGTGCGCCAGACGGCGACCCGAGGCTTCGCGATGGTCAAGCGCCTGGAGTCGTACGGCGTGAAGTTCGAGAAGGACGAGCACGGCGAGTACGCGGTCCGCCAGGTGCACCGCTCCGGTTCGTACGTGCTGCCGATGCCGGAGGGCAAGGACGTCAAGAAGGTCCTCTACCGGCAGTTGCGGCGCCGCGAGATGCGCGAGCGGATCCGCATCGAGAACCGGGTGATGCCGGTCCGCGTACTCACCGTGGACGGCCGTGCCGTGGGTGCGGCCGGATTCAACACCCGTACAGGCGAGTTCGTCACCGTGCGGGCGGGTGCGGTGATCCTGGCCACCGGGGCATGCGGCCGCCTCGGCCTGCCCGCGTCCGGCTATCTCTACGGCACGTACGAGAACCCGACGAACGCGGGCGACGGCTACGCCATGGCGTACCACGCGGGCGCAGCGCTCACCGGGATCGAGTGCTTCCAGATCAACCCGCTGATCAAGGACTACAACGGGCCGGCCTGCGCGTATGTCGCGAACCCGTTCGGCGGCTACCAGGTGAACCGGCACGGCGAGCGGTTCGTGGAGTCGGACTACTGGTCGGGGCAGATGATGGCCGAGTTCGCGGCCGAACTCGCCTCCGACCGAGCCCCGGTGTACCTCAAGCTCAGCCATCTGCCGGAGGAGACCATCAACGCTGTCGAGTCGATCCTGCACACGACCGAGCGGCCCACGCGCGCCACCTTCCACGAGGGCCGCGGCCACGACTACCGCACGCATGACATCGAGATGCACATCTCGGAGATCGGCCTGTGCGGCGGCCACTCGGCGTCCGGCGTGCGGGTCGACGCGCACGCCCGCACCACCGTGCCGCGCCTGTACGCGGCCGGCGACCTGGCCTGCGTACCGCACAACTACATGATCGGCGCGTTCGTCTTCGGGGACCTGGCCGGCGAGGACGCGTCGCGGTTCCGGTCCTACGAGGGAGAGTTGCCCGGCGATCAGCTCGCCACCGCTCATGAGCTGATCTACCGGCCGCTGCGTCACCCCGACGGGCCGCCGCAGCCTCAAGTCGAGTACAAACTGCGGCGGTTCGTGAACGACTACGTGGCGCCGCCGAAGGCCGGGGCGAAGCTGTCCCTGGCTGTGGAGGCCTTCGAACGGATGACCGGCGAGATCGCCGGGATGGGGGCGCGCACCGCCCATGAGCTGATGCGGTGTGCGGAGGTGTCGTTCATCCGGGACTGCGCGGAGATGGCGGCGCGTGCCTCGCTGGCGAGGACCGAGTCGCGCTGGGGCCTGTATCACGAGCGGCTCGACCACCCGGAGCGTGACGACGCGGGGTGGCTGCACCATCTCGACCTGTACAAGTCCCCTACGGGGGGCATGGAGTTCAGGGCCCGGCCGGTCGAACCGTACGTCGTTCCGGTGCCGGAGTTCGAGCCGTCGGCGGCCGGGGCGGAGCGGGTGCTGGGCGAGGTCGCGTTGGTACCGGTGGCGACGGCGGGGCAGCGGAACGTCGCTCCGGCCGCCCGCCCGGCGGCGTCCGCCACGCCGGCCCCCTCGCCCCCGGCGACCCGGGTTCCCTCATCGAGCCCCACCCTCCTCGCTCTCCTCACCCTGGCCGAAGAGTCTCCCGATCTGGACGCACTCTCCGCCTACCTTGAGGACTCCGACCCGGCGGTGCGGGCGGCCGCCGTCTCCGTCCTCGCCGAGACGGTGCCCGCCGGGGCCGGTCCCGCGCTCGCCGCACGGCTGCGGGATGCCGCGCCCCAGGTCCGGCAGGCCGCCGCGGGAGCGCTGCGCGAACTGGCTGAAGTCCTTTCGGCAGAGCCCGAGTTGGGGTCCCGTCTGCGAGCAGCCCTCGGTACGGCGGACCCGGCGGTGCGGGGCGCCGCGCTCGACGTCCTGCGGGAACTGCGGCTCGGCGACGCCTCGGTGTACGCCGCCGTGCTCGCGGACACCGACATCGACGTCCGTATCCGAGCCGTCCGGGCCCTGGTCTCGGTGGACGCGGCCGCTCAGCTTTCGGCGGCCACGGCAGATCCGGCCCGCGAGGTCAGAGTCGCGGTCGCCCGCGGTCTCGCGGCGGTGCGCGACCCGTCGCCGGCCCCGCTCGCGCCGCTCCTCTACGACTCCGACCCGCTGGTGAGGGCAGCCGCTCTCACGGCACTCGCCGATACGGGATGTCCGCCCCCGTACACCGAACGGGCCGTGGCCGCGCTCGACGACTCCGCCTGGCAGGTTCGGGCCGGCGCCGCGACCGCCCTGCGAACGGCCCGGCTCGCCACAGCGGTTCCCGCCCTCGCCAAGGCATCCACCGACCCCGACGCGGACGTCCGCAAGGCCGTCGTCCTGTCACTCCTCGCCCACCGCGCCGACCCCGACGCCCGCGCGGCCCTCGCCGACGCGACCGCCGACCCCGACGCGGACGTCCGTGCCTACGCGTCCCGCGCCACGACGTGACCGCCCCGCGTGACCGGCGGGGCCGACGTCACGCGATGACCGCATGGGCGGCGGATCGTTACAGGGGAGAGGAAAGGAGATCCACCATGCCGACCCAGGGACCTGCGAAGCAGCCCACGACCGAGCTCGACGCACGCTACAGCTCCGCGCTCCGCCCCCGTCCGGGCGCAACCGAAGTCACCGCCACCGACTGGCCCGAAGCCCAGCGGCAGCTGGAGGCCGCCGAGATCTTCTGGGTGTCCACGGTGCGCCCCGACGGACGCCTGCACGTCACTCCGGTCATCGCCGCCTGGCACGACGGGGTGCTGTACTTCTCCACCGGCCCGGGCGAACAGAAGGCGCGGAACCTCGCTCAAGACGGGCACTGCGCGCTGACCACCGGACGGAACTCGCTCACCGAAGGGCTCGACGTCGTGGTCGAGGGCAAGGCGGCGCCGGTTGCCGATCCGGCGGTGCTCGAGGAGGTGATCACGGCGTACGAAGCGAAGTACGGGGCACACATCACCTCCCCGGAGGGCACTTTCCACGGGATCGGGGACGCGTTCCGGAAGGGCGACGCGATGGTGTTCGCGGTGTCCCCGGCCACGGCATACGGCTTCGGCCGGGACGACGGGGTCTACTCCCACACGCGCTGGGCGTTCTGAGCCCCCACCTCCACAAACCGATCGCCTCCGCGTCGCTGATCCCGTAGGTTGCCCGGGTCGTTGTGGCTGCGGCGGAGAGGCGGTCGGGGACGTGGCACCCGGACTAGTGACGCGGGAGCGGTTGGCGGGTGCGGCGCAGGCCGCGCTGGGTGGCGGGCGCCGGTTGGCGGCGGTCGAGCGGGTCGCGGGTGGGAGCAAGAAGGGCGTGTACCGCCTGGTGATGGACGACGCGACGACGGCGATCGCCTACCTGTGGGACGACGCCGAGAACTACTGGCCGGCGGCCGAGGACGACGGCGACCTCACCGACCCGTTCTCCCCCGGTCTCGGGATCGGCCTGTTCGAGGCCGCACACGCGCGGTTGGACACCCTCGGCGTCCGCGTCCCGGCGATCCGCCTCGTCGACCGCGACGGCACTCACTGTCCGGCCGACCTCGCGATCGTCGAGGACCTCCGGGGCGAGAACCTGGAGGAACTGCTCGCACGCGACCCGCGCGCGGCCGGGCCGGTCATGGCCCGGCTCGGGGAGGCACTGGCCTCGATGCGGCGTCATCGAGCTCCCGCCTACGGCAAGGTGGCCGTCGTCGACGGGGGAGGTACCTCGCGCGGAACGTCGTGCGAGGGAGTAGTCCTGGACCGTGCGCTGCGGGACCTCACCGAGGCGGCGTCGCGTGATCCACGGATCGCGGGAGCGCGTGAACGGCTTGAGCAGCGGTTGCTGGATCTCGCGGCGGCAGTGCGCCCGCGCGCGGAGTACGCGGTCGTCCACGGCGAACTGGGACCCGACCACGTGCTCGTCGACCCGGCCGGGAACCCCGTGGCGATCGACATCGAGGGCTTGATGTACTTCGACGTCGAGTGGGAGCACGTGTTCCTGCGGATCCGGCTGCATGACGCGTACCGGCCACTGCAGGTGGACGGACTGGACGAGGACCGGCTCGCGCTCTACCTGCTGGCCCAGCGGCTCTCGCTGACTGCGGGACCGCTGAGGCTGCTCGACGGGGACTTCCCCGACCGGGCGTTCATGGCGGCCATCGCCGAGCACAACCTCAACGAAGCACTGGCGCTGGTCGACTCCTGAACGCCCCTGTTCACACCACGGAGGCGAAGGCCCGCTGCGGAGCGCGCCCCGAGGCTCAGTGAGCCCGCCGAGGTCTTTGCACGTCTTTGTAAAACTCTGTACGGATACGTTCTACGCGTTCGGGACAGCGAGCCGAAGGACCCGGCGATCAGACCCCTGCCAGGACGCGGTCACTCACGGGGGCCGTACGGCGGGCAGCCAGTTCGCGCCGGCGGGTGCGGGCGGTGAGCGTCGTCATCACCAGGCCGAGCAGTGCGGCCACGAGCAGGAAGACGAACAGCGCGCTGTAGCCGCCGCCCTGTTCGGGCACCCTCGGGCTCGCCGAGGAGTCACCGATCCACCAGGCGCACAGGGACGGCAGGAACGCGTCCGGCAGATACGCGAGGCCGGAGGCGAGCCCGATGACGCCCCCGCGCTCCTGCTCGGGGACCTCCACCTCGCCGACCGTGGACCAGTAGACGCCGCGCGAGGCGAAGACCAGTGCGCACAGGACGAACATCATGACCAGCGCGAGCCAGGCCAGCGAGGCGGTCCGCGGCAGGACGAGGAAGAGTCCGGCGAGCACGGCGCCGCCGGCGAACATCCAGCGCAGGAACACCGCGGAGGAGCGCGTCACCTTGTCCACGACGACGCCGCCCGCGGGTCCGGCGACGAACTGGAAGACGTAGGACCGCACGACGCCGATGACGGCGATCATGGAGGCGGAGACGCCGTAGTTGTCCTGGAGCAGCGGCGAGAAGTAGCCGAGCGTCGTGTAGAAGCAGTACATCAGCATGGCGGTGCCGCCGATGAGCCAGGTGTACCGGTTGCGGGCCGCCGCGAGGAGCTGCTTGAGGGTGACGGTCGCCGAGTCGAGCCCGGCGAGCCTCGCCTTGTCCTCGCGTACGACGAGCAGCACGACGGCGGCGAACACGAAGCTCAGCACGCCGTAGATCCGGATCAGCGTGAGGACACCGTGCGCGGGCACGACGGAGGCGGAAACGATCGCGGTGCCGATGAAGCCGATGGCCGTCGAGACGATGCCGCGGGTGCCTTCGAGGAACCCGAAGAGCCGCCCCTGCTCACCGGAGTCGCCGAGCATGCTGATCGACTTCACCAGCGCCGACCAGTACAGACCCATGCCGACGACGGCCATCAGGATGTGCACCGCCACGATTCCCCAGAATCCGGGAACGGCGGCGAGACAGATGTCGGCGATTCCCATTCCGACGAGCGAAATCACGATGAGGAGTTTCGGCGAGAACTTGTCGGAGAACCAGCCGCCGAAGAAATACATGACGATGGCCACGGCGCCGAATGCCGAGATGATGTTTCCGTACTGCTGCGAGCTGAGATTCAGCGCCGTATAGGTAGGTTCGAGGTACACGAACCTGATGTAGGCGACCTGGAAAATGATTCCGCCGGTCATGGAGAGCGCGAAGAAGCTCAGCCACTTCTGGGCCTTGTTCATCCGGATCACCGCAGCCACCTCGTCATGGACAGGAAATGGGCACAAAAAAAGAACAGCAAACTCCGATGTTCGGAGGTTACTGTTCTCTGGTCTCTAGTAACTGTCCCGGCGCGAGGCCGGAACCTTTATTTGATTGTCGCGCCCGTGGCCATGACATGAACTCCGGGCGCTTTCGCCATGCTAGGCAGGGCCGATCCGAGGTGTCAATAGAGTCCTGCGACACATTCCCTTACGGGCCCGGACGTCCACAGGGCCGGGACCTTACATCGCCCAGACCTCTCGATTCGACGAGGCGATGGCCGCGGCCCCCGCCTTCAGTGCCGCGAACACATCCTCGCGGTCGCACACGAGCCCGCCCGCGATGAGAGGCACTTCGATGTCCTGTACGGCCCACGAGATGACCCGCGGCATACAGCCCGGCAGGATCTCCACGCAGTCGGCCTTGGACTGGCGAACCTGCGGCGCGAGATTGCGGTACGACTTCGAGTCGATGAGGAAGAACCGGTGGACGGCGAACAGACCGACCTCGCGGGCGGCACGCACCATGTGCGCCTTGGAGCTGAGCACCCCGTCGGCGGAGGTGTGCTCCTTCACGTACTGCACCACGATGTCCTTGCCGCTGAACCCTTCGAGGAGGTCCACGTTGACCAGGACGACCTTGCCGCCGTCCTTGAGCTGCTGCACGATCGCGGGGAGGTTCAGCAGGGACCCGTACAGCAGGAAGACGACCTTGCACTCGGAGTCCATGACGGCGCGCAGCCCGTCGTCGTCCATGACGCTGGCGACGACCGGGTGGTCCTCAAGGAGGACCGGAAGTGACACGTCCACGAATGACCTCCCAGGGGATCGGCGGCCAATCTCCGCCGATCAGCGCCGCAGCGCAGGCTAACTTCCATTCGCCGGGAGCCGCCACCTGCCTCCGGTCCCACCGGTGGGCAGCGGCGCCGGGACGCCGCTGCCGTCGGGCCGGATCAGGTCACACCGGTGACGTGGCCGCCCCGCCTGGATGGCGGACGAAGAAGTGGACCGCGCTGTCGGCCTCGAACCTGGGCAGTTCCTTGTGCCGGCCCGCGTTGGCGTGCAGCGTCTTGTCCTTCGAGGCGAAGGCGTCGAACAGCGCCAGACCGGACTCGCGCGGGATGTGCTCGTCGTCCCACTGGAGCGCGAACTCGATCGGAACGGTGATCTGCTTCGCTTTTTCCCGCTGCCCGCTCAGGCGTTGGGATCGAAGGGGATGCCTGCCGGCTCGGCCTTCTCGAGGTGGTAGTTGAAGTTGCCGTCCTTGAGGCCGAAGACGGCGCTGCCGAAGTCGGCCTGGCTCAGCTTCTCCCGCAGGCCCGAGGGGTAGCCGTTCCAGCCGACGAGGCTCGGGAACTGCCAGGTGTGACGGTGGTTCTCCGGCGGCTCGTCGTTGGTGGTCGCGGGGCGGAAGCAGTGCGTGCCGAGGCCGTCCTTGTGGTAGACGGCCTTGGGGTGGGTGCCGTCCCAGCGGATCTGGTCACTGCTGTACACGTTGAAGTTGCCGTGGGCCGAGGTGGACACGTACTTGGCCTCGTTGTTCTGGACCCACACCACGACGTGCTCCCAGTCGTTGCGGTGCCCGCCGAGGCCGCTGCCCGCGACCGCCTGGTCCTTCTCGAAGTACAGGCCGTACATGATGGCGCACCAGCCGTTGTTGCACTTGGAGCGGGCGTATCCGTTGGTGCTGTCGAGGTCCCAGGAGTCGTGACACTGGCCGTTGACGGCCCCGGACGGTTTGAGGCCGGGGTTGATGGCCCCGTCCGGGCCGATGGCGGGCGTCGGGTAGCAGCCGTCACCGTCGTAGTCGTACGCCGGCTGGAACGTCTGCTCCAGGCCGTCCGCGTTGGCGGGCAGCGCCGGGGGCGGGTCCGCGAGCGCGATGCCCGGGAAAACGATGACCAGCGCGACGGCGCTGCCGAGGGTGAGTGCCGCTCTGCGGATCCGTGAGCTCTTCTTCACTGCGTCCTCCTGATGAACCGTGGGGAGTGGGACACGCACGATCGAAGCTGACATGCCCGCGTCATTGTCGCGGCTTCAGTTGCCCAGCGGCACCCGGCTGCGTGGCGCGGTGATGAAGAGTCGGTGCTGCCGTCAACAGGCCCGCAGAGCATCGACGTCGACCGAGTCGGCCATCGCCTGCATGCCCTTGTCGTTGGGGTGCAGGTGGTCGCCGCCGTCGAAGAACGGGAGGATCCGCTCGTGGTCGTAGGGGCTGCGCAGGGTGCGGTCGAAGTCGGTGACCGAGTCGAACTCGCCGCTGTCCCTGATGAATTCGTTCACCTGAAGGCGTACCGCCTCGGTCGCGGGGTCCCATTCGGACCAGCCCTTGAAGGGCGCGATGGTGGCTCCGACGACGCACTTCCCTGCCGCATGAGCCCGTTCGGCGATCGTGCGACAGCCGTCGATCATGTCCTGGGCCGTGACGCCCGTGTGGGCCTTGATGTCGTTGACGCCCTCGAAGAGGAACACGGTGCGCACACCGGGGTGCGAGAGCACGTCACGGTCGAGGCGGTGCAGCGCACTCTGACCGGCGCCGTCCGCGAGCACCTTGTTCCCCGAAATTCCTTCGTTGGCAACGCCCTTGACTTCCAGGTCGTCCGCGCTCTGCAAGCGGCGGGAGAGGTAGTCGGGCCAGCGCCTGTCGAGGTCGGCGGTCGACTGCCAGCCGTCGGTGACGGAGTCGCCGAGCGCCACGACGGCGCCCGTCTCCGCGCCGGTCCGTACGGTGACGGAGTCGAGGTAGAACCAGGAGCCGATCCGCTCGGTCCAGTTGTCCGTGCCTTCCTCCGCGGCGTGGTCGCCGTCGGCCGCGTACGACGTCTGCATGGCCATGGAGTGGCCCGTCGCCGTACCCGCGGCCCGCGCAGTGTGCACGCTGACGACCAGCTTCGTCTCGGCGGGCAGCCGTCCGGGCAGCGGGTCGCTGTACGCGGTGTCGCCCGCGGGCACGGTGACGGAGCGCGCCCCGCCGAAGGTCAGACGCCGGTTGCTGTCGCGGACCAGTTCCGCACCCTCGCGCTGGAGGCCGGCGTAGGCACTGTCGAAGGTCGCCGGCTGGTCGCCGAAGGCGTTGGACAGCCGGATGCGCAGGCCGTCCCCTCCGACACTGGTGCGCACCACGAGCCGGTAGCTGTGATCGGATACCGCGTCGCCCATCCGGTCGGCACTCGCGCCCCAGGTGATCACCTCGTGCCGGGCTCCCGACGGGCCCGCACGGGCGGTGGCGGACGCGGCCGCGGGTGCCCAGGAAGCGGCGATCACCAGCGTCACAGCGATGGCCGCGAGGCGGCGCCACAGGCCAACTGACGTACTGGGCATGACTACTTGCCGCCTCACCGGTCGAACTCCCTCAGGACCGTGGACTCGCCCGGCTCCATGGTGACCTTCCGGGACGTCCCGCCGTACGACACCGTGGTCGTCCGCCCGCCGACGCTGCGGATCCTGGCCTCCGTGGGCCTGCCATCCCGCCAGCGCAGATCGACGACGAAGCCGCCGCGCGCGCCCATGCCGGTGACCGAACCGGACGTGGACCACGCGTCCGGGAGCGCCGGAAGGAGTTCGACGTGGCCCGGGCGCGAGTACAGGAGCATTTCCATCGCCGCGGCGGGAGTGCCGAAGTTGGCGTCGATCTGGAAGACGCCCCGGCCCTTCTCCACCTCGTAGATGTCGAAGAGGTTGGGGGCGGTGCCGTTGCTCCCGTCGGTCGACGGCCTGAGGTTGTTCACGAACACCTCGTAGGCCTTGCCCGCGTTCTTGAGCCTCGCCCAGCACAGGCTGCGCCAGGCGTTCGCCCACCCGAAGCTCTGCGTGCCGCGGGCGGTGAGCAGGGCGGTGGCGCCGTCGAGCAGGGCTGCCGGCGTGGAGCCGTCCGGCCGGATGCGGTCTCCGGGGAAGAGTCCGACCAGTGGGGACAGATGCCGATGGGTCGTCTCACCGAGGTTGTCGGGAGACATCCACTCCTCCAGCCAGCCGGTCCTGGGGCTCACCCGCGGCAGGTACAGCCGCTTCTGGAGCGGGGCGATCTCGTCGGCGTGGGCGGTGTCCCTCTTCAGCACCTCGGATGCCGTGCGGTAGTTGGCGAACAGGGCCCACACCAGTTCCTGGGCGTACGTGATGCCCTTGGCGTCGAGCGGGCCATGTTCGGGGGACCAGTCGCTGTCGGCGATGAGCACCTCCGCCTCGGCACCGGTGTCCGGATCGGTCACCGTCGTGGTGACGAGCCGGGCCTCCCAGAACTCGCAGGCACCCTTGAGCAGCGGGTGGATCTTCGCCAAGTAGGAGGAGGAGCAGGTGAATTCGTAGCGTTCCCAGAGGGTGTTGCACAGCCACGCGTTGCCCGCTGGATGCCACCACCAGCCCATGCCTCCATGGACGTTGGCCGAGATTCCGACGGTCCAGCCGGCGATCCTTCCGCTGGAGTTGCGGTAGCGGTTGCGCGGGTCGTTGAAGAGGGTGTGGGTGAGTTCGGTCCAGGACGGCAGCTGGGCGAGGCAGTAGTCGGTGAGCGCGTCGAAGCACTGCGAGAGGCCGGCCCGGTCGGCCATCCAGTAGTTCATCTGGATGTTGATGTCGGTGTGGTAGTCGCCCATCCAGTCCGGGTCGTTGCCGTCGAGCCACAGCCCCTGAAGATTGAGCGGCAGGCTGCCCCGGGACCCGGAGATCATCAGGTATCGCCCGAACTGCAGGTAGGCCGCCTCCAGTTCGGGGTCTGGCTCGCCGTCCCTGGTGCGCGCCTTGATCTGCTCCCACGTGTTCTGAGCGCGCTGTTCGGACGACGAGGTGCCGAGGGAGATGTCCATCTGGCCGAACAGGTTGCGTCATCTCGTGCAGCACGGCAGGCTGGACCGCCTGTCGCCCCCCTCCGACGACACACCCTCGGTGGTGCAGTACACCGCGCCGGACACCTCGGAGACCCTGCTGCTCGCGTGGCGGCGCACCTCCCGCCATGGAAGTCCACAACCACCCGTGCGCCTGAGGGGATTGACTCCCGAGGCCCGCTACCGCGACGCGCGCACCGGCGCCGTGCACCAGGCCGCCGTGCTCACCGGGTACGGCATGCACCTCGGTCTGCCGCCCGGCGACTGGTCCAGCGCAGCCGTGCACTTGATCCGTGAGACGGAGGCCTGAGGCACCCGCATCGGGCCGGAGGTAGGACGGGTCACACCCCGGCACATCGCGAAGGCATTGGCATGGACCTGTCCATGATCCTTCGATAGGCTCCCCAGCGGGCATTTCCTGGGAGCGCTCCCAGGCTTTGCTGTTCCACCCCCACGAAGCTGGAACAACGAAGGGCCAACCCCATGAGACGCACGAAACCCCTGCGCATCGCCCTGTCCGCATTACTCGTCGCCGGAGTGTCGGCCGGG
This sequence comes from Streptomyces sp. NBC_00569, assembly GCF_036345255.1. Classification (NCBI taxonomy): domain Bacteria; kingdom Bacillati; phylum Actinomycetota; class Actinomycetes; order Kitasatosporales; family Streptomycetaceae; genus Streptomyces; species Streptomyces sp. NBC_00569. The sequence continues at coordinate 1,265,505 of NZ_CP107783.1, forward strand.
TTCGCACCGGTCCCGGCCGGTGCCGCCACCCCCGCGGACGAGAAGGCACCGGCCTCCGGGTCCATGCTCGCCGCCATGCAGCGCGACTTCGGCCTCACCAAGAGTCAGGCCGAGGCCCGGCTGAGCACGGAGAAGAAGGCCACGGCCGTCGAAGGAAAGGCGCGGCGAGCCGCCGGATCGTCCTACGGCGGCGCCTGGTTCACACCGGAGAGCGGCCACCTGACCGTGGCCGTCACCGACCCGAACAAGGCCGCGGCCGTGCGCTCCACGGGCGCCGAGGCCAAGCTGGTGAAGTACAGCGCCAAGCAGCTCGACGCGGCCAAGGAACGCATCGACGCCCTCGAGGCGCCCAAGGGCGTGGCAAGTTGGCACGTCGATCCGGCGTCCAACCGGATCGTGGTCGAGACCCTGGCCGGACGGCAGGGCGACAACGATGTCAGGCACTTCCTCGCGCAGGCCCGCGAGGCCGGCCCCGTCACCGTCGAGAAGACGGCCCACGCGCCCCGCACCCTCGCCGCCGGCACGGTCGGAGGGGACCCCTACTACACGGGCAACGTCCGCTGCTCGATCGGCTTCTCGGTGAACGGCGGGTTCGTCACCGCCGGCCACTGCAGCGGCGCCGGTGCCGCCGTGAACGGCTGGGACGGCTCGTACATCGGCAACTTCCAGGGGTCGTCGTTCCCGGACAACGACTACGCCTGGGTCAACGTCGGCAGCGGCTGGTGGACCGTCCCCGTGGTCCTCGGCTGGGGCACCGTCCCGGACCAGTTGGTGCGCGGCTCCGCCGAGGCGCCGATCGGCGCGTCCATCTGCCGTTCGGGCTCCACCTCGCACTGGCACTGCGGCAATGTGCTGGCCAAGAACGAGACCGTGAACTACAGCCAGGGCGCGGTGCACGAGATGACCAAGACGAACGTGTGCGCCGAACCGGGCGACTCGGGCGGCTCGTTCATCAGCGGCGACCAGGCCCAGGGTGTCACCTCGGGCGGCTGGGGCGACTGCTCCGGCGGCGGTGAGACCTGGTACCAGCCGATCAACGAGATCCTCAACCGGTACGGTCTGACGCTGACCACGGCCTGACCGACGCTCTGAGGAACCGGGCTCGGTACGGCGTCGCAGGCGCCGCCCGCCGTACCGAGTCCGCGACGGTCCTACCCCAACGCGCTTGCAGCGTGGGCGAGATGGCCTCCGCGCCTCTCACCGGCAGCTCTGCGCGAAGGTGTGGCCGGTGACATAATCGCGAGGTCCTTCACGGCCTGGGCCACAGGGTGCGCGCAGCGGTCCCGGTGAGTCGGTCAGCGATCTAGTACACGCTGGAGTCACGCATGACGGCACAGTCCTCCGGAAGCCGTATCGACACGGGCAGGGCTCACCCGGCGCGTGTCTACGACTGGCTGCTCGGCGGGAAGGACAACTATCCGGTCGATCAGGAAGTCGGGGAGAAGCTGCCGCCGGAGTCGCGTCTCAACGCCCGGCGCAACCGCGCGTTCATGCACCGTGCGGCGGCGTGGCTGGCGGGCAACGGCATCGACCAGTTCCTCGACGTCGGCACGGGCATCCCGACGAGGCCGAACCTGCACCAGATCGTGCAGGGCGTCGTGCCGTCGGCGCGGGTCGCGTACACCGACAACGACCCCATCGTGCTGCGGCACGCGCAGGCGCTGCTGGTCAGCACTCCGGAGGGGGCGACCGACTACATCGAGGCGGACGTCCGTCAGCCCGAGGTCATCCTCGACCACGCCCGTACGTTCCTGGACTTCAGCCGGCCCCTCGCGCTGTCGATGCTCGCTCTGATGCACTTCATCACCGACGAGGAGGACCCGTACGGTCTTGCGCGGACCCTCGTCGACGCCCTGCCCTCGGGCAGTTACCTCGTGTTCTCCCACGGCACCACCGATGAGCACCCGCACCTCGCGAAGACGGTGAAGAACACGTACCGGCAGGGCGAGATCCCACTGCGGATGCGGACGCGGGCCGAGGTCGAGCCGTTCTTCGAGGGCCTGGAGCTGGTGGAGCCGGGGCTCGTCACGGCGACGAAGTGGTACAAGGACACGCCCGCACCCGAGGACGAGCTGAGCGGGTTCTACGTCGGGGTCGCTCGCGTGCCCTAGAGCTCGCGCGCCTGAAGACCCATCCGCCGCGCGTACTGCGCGAGGCCGTCGGCCGTGTCGCCCGCCCACCCCACGTAGCCGTCGGGCCGGACCAGGTACACGCCCGTGCCGTACGCCTCGCAGGCCGGGATGCGGGCCGTGGGGACGGCGAGCTCGGGGAGTCCGGCGTCCGTGCCCACCGTGAGCAGCGTCCAGTGCGGGCCGCGGAAGATGTCGAAGAGCCGGACGCCGTCCGCCGTTGTGTCCGGCGCCCGGTCGCCCGCGCGCACCGGGCCCGCGGCGGCGCGGGTGTCGACGGCGAGGGACGATTCGCGGTAGCCCAGGCCCAGTTGGCGGGTCGCCTCGCCGCGACGGATCTCTCCGCGGTGCACGCCCGTCGAGATGCCGAGCATGTGCGCGGCGACGGGGCGGCGTTCCTCCTCGTACGTCCCGACAAGGGTGTCCGGGACGTTGTCGCGCAGCACCGCGCCCAGCTTCCATCCCAGGTTGTACGCGTCCTGGACGCTGGTGTTCAGCCCCTGGCCCCCGGCCGGCGAGTGGACGTGCGCGGCGTCCCCGGCCAGAAGGACGCGCCCCGCGCGGAAGCGGTCGGCCAGCGCGGCCCGGGGCCGGAAGTCCGAGGCCCAGCGGACTTCGGTCACGTCCTCGGGGGCGAGGTGGGAGCGCGCGGCGACCACCTTGCGGATGCCGTCGAGGGAGAGGTCGGGCACGGTTCCCTCGGGGAACTGCGCGGTCACCTGGAAGTCCTCGATGCCGGCGAGCGGACAGATCGCGAGGAAGCCGTCGCTCCCCTCGCGGGGCGGGAACACATGCCAGTTGTCGCGGTCGAGGCCGGTGATGCGCACGTCCGCCACGAGCATCGGGTGCGGGTCGACGGTCTCGCCGGTCATGCCGATGCCCAGCGCGCGGCGCACGGCCGAGCGGCCGCCGTCGGCCGCGACGGCGTACCGCGCGCGGACCGGGTCTCCGGCGGCGAAGTGCGCGGTCACCGTGTCCGCGTCCTGTTCGACCGCCACCAGCTCGCGGCCGAACTCCACCCGCCCGCCGAGTTCCGTGAGCCGCTCGAACAGGATCTGCTGCGTGCGCCACTGCGGCACCATCCACGGGTCGGTGTACGGGGAGTCGTCACTCGCCTCCGCCGGGTCGAACATCCTGTGCTCGCCGACCCGTGTGCCGTCCTGCCAGATCATGCCGACGGGATAGGGGCCACCCACGGCGTGGATCGCGTCCAGCACGCCGAGGTCGTGGAAGACCTCCCTCGTGCGCGGCTGGATCCCCTTGCCGCGTGACCCGGGGAAGAGCGCGTCGGCGCGCTCGACGACGAGGGCGTCGACCCCACGCCGGGCGAGGTCGACGGCGAGGGCGAGGCCGGTCGGCCCGGCGCCGACGACGAGGACCTCGGTGTGCGTGATCGTGTGCGTGATCGTGTCCGTACCGGTGCCCATGACCAGCTCCTTAACGCCGTTAAGTTCCATGCTCCGCAGCATGCGCTTAACGGCGTTAAACTGTCAAGTGTGGCTACCCAGAGATCCCCCAAGCTGGACAAGACGCAGGTCGTCGACACCGCGCTGCGCCTGCTCGACGACGTCGGCCTCGACGGCCTCACGCTCCGCGCCATCGCCAAGGAGCTGAACGTCCAGGCGCCCGCGCTCTACTGGCACTTCAAGAACAAGCAGGAACTGCTGGACGAGATGGCGACGGAGATGTACCGCCGCATGACGGCGGACGCCCCGCTCGCTCCCGACGCCACCTGGCGGGAGCGCCTGCTGACGGCGAACCGCGGACTGCGCACCGCGCTCCTCAGTCACCGCGACGGCGCCAAGGTCTTCAGCGGCTCACGCTTCACCGGCACACTGCACGCGGTCGAGATGGAGCGGACACTGCGTCTGTTCACCACTGCCGGGTTCACGCTCACCCAGGCGGTGCGGGCCACCACGACCGCGTACATGTACACCCTCGGTTTCGTCACCGAGGAGCAGGGCGTTCAGCCCCTGCCGGGCGAGCGCCGCGAGGGGTACGACGTCGACGAACGCGCCCGCCGGATGGCCGACTTCCCGTTGTCGGCCGCGGCGGGCGCGGAGATCTTCGAGGACTACGAGCGGCACTTCGAGGACGGTCTCGCCCTCGTGATCGCGGGGATCGAAGCGCGCTACGGGATGGCCTGAGCGGCCGGCGGCGAAAGGGACTCAGCAGCGCGTCGACGCCCCGACCGGTCGGTGAGGTCGTCGTTGGACATCCACCCCGACGCGTTCGTGCCCGCCACCCGGGCGCACGTCCAGTCGTGGCCGTATGTGTCGACGACGGAGCAGTGGTACCAGAGCTTGGAGCCGTTCCCCGTTTCATGACTGTCCGTCAACTCCCGTACCTGGAAGGCACAAGACCAGGGGAACGGCGACAGCTGGGGCCTCGTGGCGGCCCGCCGGGCTCAGGTGCCCGGCTTGCGGCCGTAGACGTAGACGTCGTCCCCCGTCTTCAGCAGGGACCAGTACTTCTTCGCGGTGGTGCTGGTCATGTTGACGCAGCCGTGCGAGCCGGGCGGGTTCCACATGCTCACGCCGACCGAGTGGAAGGCCTGGCCGCCGTCGAAGAACTGGCTGTAGGGCATGGGCACGTTGTAGATGCTCGACACGTGGTCGATGTGCCGCCAGTAGATCTTCTTCAGACCGGTGCGGGTCTCGTAGCCGTCACGGCCGGTGCGGACCGGCACCGGCCCGTAGACGAGGTTCTTGCCGTCCTGGATCCAGCTGAGCTGAAGCGTCAGGTTCACGCAGGCGATGCGGCCCTTGTTCACGGGGCATTTGCCGTCTTTGTTGGGATTGCTGCCGACGGCCTTCTGCTTGTTCATCAGGTCCATCACGCCCCACGTGACAGGCCCCGCGTAGCCGATGTTCGGGCTAATCCCGTGCTTGTTCTGGAAGGCCTGGACGGCCTTGCAGTCCGCGGCGGACTGCTTTCCGTCGACCGGTCGGCCGAGGAACCGCTCCACCTGCTTCTGGTAGGGACCGGTCGACGTCGTGCAGCTCGCGGCCTGCGCGGGCGCGGCGCCCAGCGCGAGTGTCAGCGGCGCGACGAGTCCGGTGATCCCCAGTGCGACGGCTCCCCGTCTGCGTGTGTCCCCCATGGAAGGGCCTTTCGTGGCAGGGCGCTCGATGCGCGTGACGCGTTCTCTGCCAGGTAGACCCGTTGCGGGTCCAGGAGGTTGCAGCCGGGCTCGGGCCGGTACCCAATGGTGACAATTCCGAAGCCCGCGCCGATAAAGACCGCTGTTGCCGTCATGGGTTCCCACGCGGTCACGATCCGGGTACGTCCAGAATCTCCGCGGTGGCCCCGGCGGGCACGCCTCCGGGCGGGACGACCGCGAGACCGTCGGCGAACACCAGCCCGCGCAGCATCGCCGGGCCGTCGAAGGGGAGCGGTGCCACTTCATGGTCCGTGCGTCGCACCGGCAGCAGCCGGGTGTCCCGCGGGTGCCCCGGCAGCGGGGCGGCGGCGCGCATCCGGCAGGGTTCCGCGTCCGTGTGCCCGCCGAGGCGGCGCAGCAGCGGCGCGGCCAGTGTCACCGTGCCGGCGACGGCGGCAAGTGGGTTGCCGGGCAGGCCGACCAGCCGGCGGGTCCGGCCGTCGGGGGTCGGCGGCAGCTCGGCGAGCAGCATGGGGTGTCCTGGCCGTACGGCGACGGAGTCGACGAGCAGGCGGGCGCCCGCCTCATCGAGGGTGGCGTGCAGGAAGTCCACCGGACCGGCGGCGGTGCTGCCAGTGGTGACGACGACATCGGCGGGCGAGCAGGTCACGGCCTCCCGCAGCAGCCCCACGTCGTCCGCCACGCGGCGGCTGCCGATCACGTCGGCGCCGCAACTTCTCAGCCACGGCGGAAGCATGGGACCGAGCGCGTCGCGCACCTGCCCGTGCCGGGGCAGACCGGACTCCAGCAACTCATCGCCCAGTACCAGGAGTTCGACGGTCGGGCGGCGGTGCACGGCGAGCCGGTCGTACCCCGCCGCCGCGGCGAGTCCCAGCACGGCCGGGGTCACCGTGACACCGGCCGGGATCAGCGCCTCGCCCGCGTGGCACTCCTGGCCACGCGGCCGGATGTCACGGCCCGGAGCCACCGACCCGGGCCCGTCGAAGCGGTCGTGCAGCGTGCCGCCCTCGGCGTCGAACTCCCCGTGTTCCCTGCGCAGTACGGCCGTTGCGCCCGTCGGCAGCCGGGCGCCGGTGGCGATGGGGACGGCGGTGCCGTGGCCGCTGAGCGGCGCGCACCGGTCGCCGGCGAGGACGGCGGCGCCGCACACCAGCCACGGTCCCGGCCCGGCCACGGCCCAGCCGTCCATCGCGGACGTGTCGAACGGCGGCAGATCGGTGAGGGCCGTCAGCGGTTCGGCGAGAGCGTGGCCGAGCGCGTCCGCCAGGGACCGCGTGACGACGGGCAGCGGCTGTCCGGCGCAGACCCGTGCCGTCTGCCGGGCCCGTTCCCAGGCCATGTGGGTGCCTGCCGTCACGACCGCTCGCCCGGCGCCGTCCAGGATGTGTGTGCCTGCCGGGGTCATGCGGTGCCCGCGCTGTTCTCGGGCTCGGCAGCCCAGCGCTCGGCCAGCGCCGTCACCCTGCGGTTCGCCTCGGCGACGGCCTCGGGCCCGCCGCCCGCCCGCGCGGCGGCATAGCCGACCAGGAACGAGGTCAGTGGCGCCGCCGGGCGGGCCACACCATGGGCGACGACCTTCGTCATGTCGAGCAGTTCGGCGACGTCGACGTCAAGGTCGACACCGAGTTCGGACTTGACGTCCTCGATCCATTTGCGCATCCAGCTCACCTTTGTTCGTCTCTTCCGCCCGTTGTCCGTCTCGGGCGGCTCTGGGCCCGTCAGCCGCCGATGGCCGACATCGGGCGGTCCGGGCGGCGGAACTCCGGGCTGTCGATCGCGTGGCCGGGGCCCTTGCCGCCGACCGAGGTCCGCCACGCCGCCTCCACCGTCGCGTCGTCGGCGCCACAGCGCAGCAGGGACCGCAGGTCGGACTCCTCGGTGGCGAAGAGGCAGTTGCGCAACTGCCCGTCGGCCGTCAGCCGCACGCGGTCGCAAGTTCCGCAGAACGGTCGGGTGACACTGGCGATGACACCCACCAGGGCGTCCGTGCCGGCGATCCGCCACTCCTCCGCGGGCGCGTTGTCCTGCCGCCCGACCGGTACCAGCTCGAAGCGCTCGCCGAGCCGGTCGAGGACCTCCGCCGCCGTGACCATCCGGTCCCGGTCCCAGGCACCCTGAGCATCGAGCGGCATCGATTCGATGAACCGCATCTGACAGCCGTGCTCCATCGCGAACGCGGTCAGGTCGACGATCTCGTCGTCGTTGACCCCCCGCACCGGCACCGCGTTGATCTTCACGGGGTTCAGTCCCGCGTCACGCGCGGCCGAGAGGCCGGCCAGTACGTCCTTGATCCGGTCGCGCCGGGTGATCTCGGCGAACCGCTCCGGGCGCAGCGTGTCGAGGCTGACGTTGACCCGGCTCAGCCCGGCCTCCCGCAGGGCGACCGCACTGCGCGCCAGACCGATGCCGTTGGTGGTGATCGACAGTTCCGGGGCCGGGTCCAGGGCGGACAGGCGGGCCACCAGACCGGGCAGGCCCCGGCGCAGCAGCGGCTCACCACCGGTCAGCCGGACCTCGGTGATCCCCAGGCGCCCGGTGCCGATACGGACCAGACGTACGACCTCGTCGTCGGTGAGGACTTCGGCACGGGGCAGCCAGTCCAGCCCCTCGGCCGGCATGCAGTAGGTGCACCGCAGGTTGCAGCGGTCGGTCAGCGAGACCCGCAGGTCCGTGTGGACCCGCCCGAAGCGGTCCACGAGGGGCGACGGAATGCCGGGCCGCTCCACACGGACCGGAAGCCGTTCCACGGTGTGGTGCCGGGGCGGACCGGGGTCGGCCGGATCGTCGCTGTGATCAAGCACGGTTGCGCCCTCCCATGAAATACCGGAAACCGGGGTCGGTGAATCATTAGAGACCAGGCCTCGCGAATTATCCAGGGGTCGGAATCCGCAACCTTTCCCCACTCCACCCGTTCCCCGCTCGTCGATCATCATCGATAAATGGCCCGGAGAAGTCAAAGAGGGGCCCTCGATGGCATCATCAGTCAGGGCTATCAGGTCTCAGACCCCAGGCGGGACAAGGGATCCGCGGTGATAAGCGGCACCTATCAGGTGATCGGAAACGCCTCTTTGACGGCGTCCGTGAATTGCAGGATGCTTCTCTCGCGGCCATGAGGCATAAACGTGACCGGCACGCATAGGTACACCGCGTAAAAGCGAAAACGAAAAACAGGCCGCCGGTTCCCGGGGACCCGTCCACCCAGGTCCATGGAAGAAAGAGGCAGACCAGATCATGAGCAGCGGCATCGAGGACCCGGTCGACGACCTGACGGTCACGCCCCCCAAGACCTGGGCGACGGGTCTGCCCGCCGTGACGCACGCGCTGGAGTACTCCCTCAGCCAGACGTCCCCGCGCCGCACCATGCTGACGCTGCTGAACATCAACCAGGCCAAGGGCATCGACTGCCCCGGCTGTGCCTGGCCCGAGCCCGCGCCGGGCAAGCGGCACATGAACGAGTACTGCGAGAACGGCGCCAAGCACATCAACGACGAGGCCACCTCGCGCCGCGTCACCCGTGACTTCTTCCGCGAGCACTCGATCGCCGAACTGGCCGCCAAGTCGGACTACTGGCTCAACCAGCAGGGCCGGCTGACCGAGCCGATGGTCAAGCGCCCCGGCGCGACGCACTACGAACCGATCGGCTGGGACGAGGCGTTCGGCATCCTCGCCAAGGAGCTCAAGCAGCTCACCTCCCCCGACGAGGCTCTCTTCTACGTCTCCGGCCGCCTCAACAACGAGGCCGCGTTCCTCCTCCAGCTCTTCGCCCGCGCGTACGGCACCAACAATCTGCCGGACTGCTCCAACATGTGCCACGAGTCCAGCGGCTCGGCCATGTCGGAGACCCTGGGAGTCGGCAAGGGCACGGTCTCCCTCGACGACCTGGAGAACTCCGACCTGGTCTTCGTCGTGGGCCAGAACCCGGGCACCAACCACCCGCGCATGCTGTCCTCGCTGGAGGAGACCAAGCGCAACGGCGGCAAGGTCGTCGCCGTCAACACGCTCCCCGAGGCCGGCCTGCTGCGCTTCAAGCACCCCCAGCGCCCGCGCGGCATCATCGGCAAGGGCACGCAGATCGCCGACCAGTTCCTGCACATCAGGGCCGGCGGCGACCTCGCCCTGTTCCAGGCCCTGAACCTGCTGCTCCTGGAGGCCGAGGACGCCAACCCCGGCACGGTGATCGACCACGCGTTCATCGAGAAGAACACCATCGGCTTCGAGGCCTTCGAGAAGCACGCGCGCCAGGTCACCTGGGAGCACATCCACGACGCCACCGGCCTGTCCCGTGAGGAGATCGACGAGGTCTTCGAGCGCGTCCTGAAGGCCAGGTCGGTCATCGTGTGCTGGGCGATGGGCCTCACCCAGCACAAGCACGGAGTCCCCTCCATCCGCGAAGTCATCAACTTCCTCATGCTGCGCGGCAACATCGGCAAGCCCGGCGCGGGCGCGTGCCCGGTGCGCGGCCACAGCAACGTGCAGGGCGACCGCACGATGGGCGTGTGGGAGCGGATGCCGCAGAAGTTCCTGGACTCCCTGGGCAAGGAATTCGGCTTCACGCCGCCCAGCCACCACGGCCTGGACGCCGTCGACGGCATCCGCGCCATGTACGAGAGGCGCGCCAAGTTCTTCCTCGGCGTCGCCGGCAACTTCGTGCGCGCCACCCCCGACAGCGAGGTCACCGAGCAGGCGATGCGCAACTGCAGCCTGACGGCCCACGTCTCGACGAAGCTCAACCGCTCCCACACCGTGTGCGGCGAGACGGCGCTGATCCTGCCCACCCTGGGCCGCAGCGACAAGGACTTCCAGGCCACCGGCGAACAGTTCATCACCGTCGAGGACTCGATGAGCGACGTGCACGCCTCCCGCGGCAAGCTGCCGCCGGCCTCCCCGCACCTGCTCAGCGAGGTCGCCATCATCAGCCGCATGGCCCTCGCGACCATCGGCGACAAGTACGGCATCCCGTGGCAGGGCTTCGAGGACGACTACGGCACCGTCCGCGACCGGATCTCGCGCGTCGTCCCGGGCTTCGAGGACTTCAACGTGCGAGTCTCCGCGCCGGGAGGCTTCAACCTGCCCAACCCGGCCAACCACGGTGTCTTCAACACCCCCAGCGGCAAGGCCGTGTTCACGCAGAACGACTTCACGATGCCGCACGTGCCCGAGGGCCACCTGCTGCTCCAGACGCTGCGTTCGCACGACCAGTGGAACACCGTCTGGTACGCGCCCAACGACCGTTACCGCGGCATCCACAACGCCCGCCGCGTCGTCATGGTGAACCCCGCCGACCTCAAGGCGCTCGGCATCGAGGACGGCGACATGGTCGACCTGGTCAGCGTCTGGCACGACGACAGGGAGCGCCGCGCCGAGAACTTCAAGGTCGTCGCCTACCCGGCGAGCCGCGGATCCGCTGCGGCCTACTACCCCGAGACGAACGTCCTGGTCCCGCTGGACAGCGTCGCCGACATCAGCAACTGCCCCACTTCCAAGGGAGTTGTGGTGCGCCTGGAGCCCGTCGCCACTCCGAGCTGACCCGAAGGCGCCGACGCTCACGACGGGCACCGCCGCCCAGCCCTTGGCCGGCCCTGCTCGGCGCCGGATACGGACTCCCCCGGCGTCCGGCCTGAGGGAGGCGAAGCCCCCCGGCGGCGGTCCTCCATAAGGGTGCCACCTGCGCGGCTTCCGCGCACCGCTCTCCCGCCGGCCCTCACGGCGGGTGCCGACACCGCGCCTGCCCTGAGCTCCCGGCGGGCACGGCGGCCGTGGGCCTGGTGTGCCTGGCCGTCACGGCGACGCACAGCCGACTGGGTCTTCCTTGAGCGCACGGCCGCAGGACGCGGCCCGCCGTGGGTCATATCGTCGACACATCGGAGTACTGCTCCGAGGAGAGGAGCAACATCATGGGACGCGTGACCGCGCGCCGGCGTGTGCTGCGAGTTCGGGACGGGGTGTCCTCGTACCGGCCCGACACCATGGCCGTCGAGGAGCCGATGGAGATCAGGGTGGGCGGGCGTCCGCTCACGGTGACCATGCGGACACCGGGCGACGACTTCGATCTCGCGGCCGGGTTCCTGGTGAGCGAGGGCGTGGTGCACTCCGCCGGCGATGTGGCCGGGATCCGCTACTGCGCGGGCGCCACGTCCGACGGCGGCAACACGTACAACGTCGTGGATGTGGCCCTGGGCCCCGGCGTGGCCGCCCCCGACGCCTCTCTCGAGCGGAACTTCTACACGACGTCCTCGTGCGGGCTGTGCGGCAAGGCGAGCCTGGACGCGGTGCGCACCTCGGCGGCGTGGACCGTCTCCGAGGATCCGCTGCGCGTCGGCCCCGAGCTGGTGACGGCGTTGCCGGACCGGCTGCGGGCGGCCCAGAAGGTGTTCGACAGCACGGGCGGCCTGCACGCCGCCGCCCTGTTCGGCGCCGACGGGGAGATGCTGTGCCTGCGCGAGGACGTCGGCCGGCACAACGCCGTCGACAAGGTCGTCGGCCACGCACTGCGCGAGGGGCTGCTGCCGCTGCGCGAGACCGTTCTGATGGTGAGCGGCCGGGCCTCCTTCGAGCTGGTGCAGAAGGCGCTGATGGCGGGAATCCCGATGCTGGCGGCCGTCTCCGCCCCGTCGTCGCTCGCCGTGGACCTCGCCGCCGAGAGCGGCCTGACCCTGATCGGATTCCTGCGCGGCACCTCGATGAACGTCTACACCGGTGCCGAGCGGCTGGCACAGGTGCCCGTGCCCTGAGGTCCTGACCGGTGACTCGTCCGGCGGCCGGCGGGCCCGATTCGCTTTCCCCTGGGCCGTCGGGTAGACCCGTGGCGTGCTGTTTCGCCAACTCGAATACCTGGTGGCCCTCTCGCGGGAGCGCCACTTCGCCCGCGCCGCCCAGGCCTGCTACGTCTCCCAGCCCGCCCTCTCGGAGGCGATCCGCAAGCTGGAGGAGGAGCTGGACGTGCCGCTGGTCCGGCGCGGCCGCAAGTACGAGGGCCTCACGCCCGAGGGTGAGCGCATCGTGGTGTGGGCGCAGCGGATCCTGGCCGATCGCGACGCGCTCAAGGACGAGGTCGGCGCGCTGCGCACCGGGCTGAGCGGCCGGATGCGGATCGGCTCGGTCCCGACCGCGTCCGGCGCCGTCTCCCTGCTGACCGGCCCGTTCTGCGCGGAGCACCCGCTGGTGACCGTGGAGGTGAAAGCGGATCTCCAGTCGCGGGACATCCTGAGGCAGTTGCAGAACTTCGAGATCGACGCCGGAATCACGTATCTGCACGAGGACCTCGCGGAGCACTTCCACACCGTCCCGCTGTATCAGGAGCGGTACGTGCTCCTGATCACGGCCGCCGATGCCCTGGCTCATCGGACGACGGCGACGTGGGAAGAAGCGTCGCTGCTGGCGCTGTGCCTGCTGACCGACTCCATGCAGGGGCGCCGGGTGCTGGACGAGGTGTTCGCCGAGGCCGGGACCCGGCCGTCGCCCCGGATCGAGACCGACTCGGTGGGCGCGCTGTTCGCCCATGTCAGGACGGGCCGGTGGGCGAGCGTCGTCCCGCACGCGTGGCTGCACGTCTTCGGCGTCCCGCACGGCATGCGGGCGGTGCCCCTCGTCGAGCCCGCCCGGACGGTGCCGGTCGGTCTGGTGGTCACGGCCCGCGAGCCGGGCTCGGTCATGGCCCGCGCACTGGTGGAAGTCGCCCGTCACACCGACGTGGCCGCCGCGCTGGAACGCCTCCCGGGCGATCCCGCGGTCCCGTAGACGCGTCCGGCTACGCGCCGAGGGACACGACCGTGACCGTCGCCCGCCCGTCGGGCGCGTCGTAGCTGACGCTGTCGCCGGCCCGGTGTCCCAGCAGCGCGCTGCCGAGCGGGCTGTCGGCGGTGACCAGTGTCGGGTCGAGGACCGCCGCGCCCTCGCCGATCTGGACGGTCGCCACCGAACCGTCCGCGTACCGCACCTCGACCGTGCTGCCCACACCCACCACGTCCGTGCTGGGCGAGCCCGCGTCGGCGGCGCCGCGCAGGCGCACCTTGATCTCGTCGATGCGCGCGTCGAGGCGGTCCACCTCGTCGGAGCGGATCAACTCGTCGGCCTGGTCGGCGTGGTCGCCCACCTCGGTGGTGTCCTGCAACGTGGCGGCGTCCGCGTTGCGTTCGGCCGTCACGTCGGCGAGCTCCTGCTCGAGTGCGCGGCGCTCGGCGTCGCTCATCGGTTCGGGCTCTCCGCTCATTCCTGGCTCCCTTCGCCCGTCGTGGCCGGTGTGCGGGAAGGTCACCTGTCGTAGCGGGTCGGCGGGAACGCGTCCCGCTGTGCCCGGGACATCTTGCCGCTCGGCATCTCGCCGCTGTCGACCTCGCGGTCGACCTCGTTCTGGATCGCCTCGTACTGTTTCGCGGGCCGCTCGGGCTTCTTCACGCGCAGCCCGACGTCCCGCAGGTCCTCCTGGGTGCGCCTTTCGAGGGCATCCACGTCGGGGCGCAGGGGCATGCCCCGTCGGTCGTCGGGGTTGCCCTCGACGGCTCGGTTGGACTTGTGGTGATGGACCATGTGTCCTCCTTGGTTCAGGCGCCGTCAGGCGCGCCCGACCGGATCAGGCGTCGGGAGTCTGCTGCGCCTCGGCCGCGGGCGGTTCCTCCGCGGCGCCTTCGGCCTTCGCGTCCTTCGCGACGTCGTCCTTGCGCACGGTGCAGTGGATGGTGTCGTTCACCACGTCCGCGACGATGGTGTCCCCGGGCTCCGCGTCACCGCTCAGCAGGATCGACGCGATCCTGTTGTCGAGTTCGGCCTGGATCGTGCGCCGCAGCGGACGCGCGCCGAACTCCGGCTGGTGGCCGTGGGCGACGAGGAGCTTCTTGGCCGCCTCGGTGACGTCCAGGGTCATGCCCTGGCCGAGCACCCGGCGCTTGCTCCGGTCCAGGAGGTGGTCCACGATCTGCGACAGGTCGTCCTCGGTGAGGCCGTGGAAGATGATGATGTCGTCGATGCGGTTGAGGAACTCGGGCAGGAACCGGCCCTGCAGGTCCTCCATGAGATCGCCCTTGATCTCGGACACGTCGCCGTGGTGCGCGAGGATCCGGTGGGCGCCGATGTTCGAGGTCATGATGATGACGCAGTGGCGGAAGTCGACCGTGCGGCCCTGGCCGTCGGTGAGACGTCCGTCGTCGAGGATCTGGAGCAGGGTGTTGAAGACGTCGGGGTGTGCCTTCTCCACCTCGTCGAACAGCACGACGCTGTACGGCTGCCGGCGGACCTTCTCGGTGAGCTGGCCGGCCTCCTCGTAACCGACGTATCCGGGAGGGGCGCCGACGAGGCGGGCGACGGTGTGCTTCTCCTGGAACTCGCTCATGTCGAAGCGGATCATGTGATCCTCGTCGCCGAACAGCAGGTCGGCGAGGGTCTTCGCGAGTTCGGTCTTGCCGACGCCGGTGGGGCCCAGGAAGAGGAAGGAGCCCACGGGACGGTTGGGATCGCCCATGCCCGCGCGGTTGCGCCGCACGGCCTCGGAGACCGCGGTGACCGCCTCGTTCTGGCCGACGATCCTCGAGTGCATCTCCGCTTCGAGGTTGAGGAGCTTCTCCTTCTCGCTCGCGGTGAGCTGGGAGACGGGGATGCCGGTGCGGCGGGAGACGACGTCGGCGATGTCCGCCTCGGTGACCGAGACGACGCCCTCGCGCCGCTCCTCGATGCCCGCGAGTTCGCCCTCCAGCTCGGCGATCTGCCGCTTGAACTCCGACGCCTTCTCGAAGTCCTCACCGGCCACGGCCTCTTGCTGCTCACGCCGAAGCTTGGCGATGCGGTCCTCGCGGCTGACGACCTCGGTGGAGCGCCCGGCGCTGCGCAGCCGCACGCGCGCGCCTGCCTGGTCCATCAGGTCGATGGCCTTGTCGGGCAGGAACCGGTCGCTGATGTAGCGGTCGGAGAGCTCGGCGGCCGCCGCCAGGGCGCCGTCGGCGAAGCGGACCTGGTGGTGGGCCTCGTACGCGTCGCGCAGCCCCTCCAGGATCTGCACCGTCTGCTCGACGGTCGGCTCCGGAATCAGTACGGGCTGGAAGCGGCGCTCCAGCGCCGCGTCCTTCTCGATGTGTTTGCGGTACTCGTCGATGGTCGTCGCGCCCACGAGCTGCAGCTCGCCGCGCGCGAGGGCGGGCTTCAGCATGTTGCCCGCGTCCATGGCGCCCTCGCCGGTCGCTCCCGCGCCCACGACGGTGTGCAGCTCGTCGATGAACAGGATGATGCTGCCGCCGGCGTCCTGGACGTCCTCGATGACCTTCTTCAGGCGCTCCTCGAACTGGCCGCGGTACTGCGCGCCGGCCACCATGCCGGAGAGGTCGAGGGAGACAACTCGCTTGTCCTTGAGGGTCTGTGGGACTTCGCCCGCCACGATGCGCTGGGCCAGGCCCTCCACGATGGCGGTCTTTCCGACGCCGGGCTCGCCGATGAGCACGGGATTGTTCTTGGAGCGCCGCGAGAGGATCTCGATGGTCTGCTCGATCTCGTCGGCCCGCCCCACCACCGGGTCGAGCATCCCGGCCTTCGCGTCCTCCGTCAGGTCCCGGCCGTACTCGTCGAGGGTCGTCGCCGGTTTCTTGGCCTCCGCGGGCCCTTCCGAGCGGGACGTCTGGTCCGCGAGGTTCTCCAGGCGGTCCGGGCTGAAGCCCTGCGCGCGCAGCAGTCGGGCGGCGCCGCTGTCGGAGTCGCTCAGGAGCGCCGCGAGGATGTGCTCGGGGCCGATGTACGAGGCCCCGGCGGCCTGCGAGTGCGAGTAGGCGGCCTGGAGCGTGCGCTTGGCCGCCGGGGTGAGTCCGGGCTCCGCCGACGGCTGGCCGGACTCCTGCGGCAGGACCGCGGCGACTTCCTTCGACAGGGCGTCGGGGTCCACTCCGATATGGGAGAGCAGTTTCCGTGTCGGACCGATCTTCGTGGTCGCCCAGAGCAGGTGCTCGGTGTCGAGATCGGAGGTCCCGTCCTCGATCGCTTTCTGAGCGGCGAGACCGAGGAGTTCCTGCGACGAATCCGTCAACAGCCGTCCGATCGGCACGCGTTGGACGGCTGGCGGTGAGGAAGCCGGCGACATTCCGAAGAATCGGTTGAACAAGTCACTGAAGGGGTCGGACGAGCCGAACCCTGAACCGAAGGACATCGACATGCCAGCTCCTGATGCCGAGAGAGATTGGTTCAACTCAAGCGCGATGTCAGCTGGGCCGCAACAGCAGCGAAATCGGCGCCCCTGAGCGCCGGATTCACGTCAGTAGGGGAATGCGACCCGATGGCGTGGGCCTGTTTGCGGGGGTGGGGCCCGGGGCGCAGGCTGACGTCAGGGAATCCGGCGGGTGAGCGCCGGATGAGTCGATGGAGTCGGAGAGCATCATGGATGAACGCGCAGACATCACGCGGTCACATCCGGCACGAACTGCCTGGTGGGCCGGGGCCGATCCGGCATCGGAGCTCCAGCATCTGTGGGGCGAGGTGAGCCGTCTGCTGGAGCGTTCTTCGCAGCCGGCAGGCCCTTCGCAGCACTGGATGCCTGTGGTGGAGGAAGCGGACTCGGGTGTCGCTTACGTGGTGCGCGCGGAACTGCCCGGTGTCCGTCGTGAGCGCGTGAACGTAGAGGTGGACGGCAGGGAACTGCACATCTCCGGTTCCGTCGAGGAAACCACGGACGGAAATGCTCTGCGTCGCCGGTCAGGGACCTTCTCCTACGGAGTTCGTGTTCCCGGCGATGTCGATATCGATCGTATCCAGGCAGATATGGCGGACGGCGTTCTGACGCTGCGCCTGCCGAAGACCGCTGCGGTGACGCGGCGAAAGATCGAAATCCGCGCCGAGGGCAACGACAAATAGGGGCTGAGCGGCGCCTTGCCCCTCTCAGTGTCCCCCTGCCCGGCCCGGACGTCCTGCCGGCGGGGAACGGCGGGGGTCAGTGTTCAGGACCGCCGGGCGGCGACGTCGGCACGCGCAGGCGCCGCACGAGGAGCAGCGTCGCGTCATCGGTCTGGTGGGCACCGGCCATGTCCTGCGCGACGGCCTGCCCGTAGCGCTCCAGGCCGTCGTGGCCGGCTGTGATGCCTCCTCGGGCCAGGCGTTCCGCCACGCGCAGCAGGCGCGCCATGTCGGTGTCGAGGTCGCTGCCGCGCCGCTCGACGAGCCCGTCGGTGTACATCAGCACCACATCGCCCGGTGACAGCGTCGTCTCCGTGGCGGTGTACGTCGCCCCCGGCACGACCCCGAGCGGCAACCCCGGGCCGTCCGGCGGGTAGGAGAGCAGGCGGGCGCTTCCTCCGCGCACCAGTACGGGCCGGGGGTGGCCGGCGCACACCCAGCGCAGGAGCGACGTGGCGGGGTGGAAGCGGGCCACGATGGCGGTGGCGGTGGACTCCGGCCCATCGTCGCAGGCGACATGGTTGAGCCAGGCGGTCAGCTTCTCGACCGGCTCGTCGGTGTAGGCGAGGCCGGCCAGGGCGTAGCGGAGTTTGGCCATGAGGGTGACCGCCTCCAGACCGTGCCCGCGCGCGTCGCCGATCGCGAGGAGCGCCCGGCCGCTGGGCAGCACGCGGGCCTTGAACCAGTCCCCCCCGACCCCCGCGGCTTCGGGGTCCGGGCAGTACACCGCCGCGGTGTCGAGGCCCAGGGGAGCCAGCTCGTTCGCGAAGCGGGGCACCACCGCGTCGCGCAGGGTGACGGCGACGTCGGTGAGGCCTCGGGTGCGCTCCCGCTCCGAGTGAGCCTCCTGTTCGGCGTGCTGGGCACGCTCGCGGCTGCGCCGGCCGCGGGTGATGTCCATGATGACGCCGCGCACCCCCCAGACGGGGCCGCCCTGGAGCCGCACGGGTTCGGCCGAGAACCGTACGATCCGGGCCGGCACCCGCGTAAGGGTCAGTTCGCACTCCGCGCTGCGACCCCGCACGATCACGTCCGTCAGCACCTCGTAGAGGGTCCCCCGGTCCCCCGGATCCGTCATCGCCGCCAGGTCCGGGAGGCCGGGCACGGGTGCCACGGGGCCGAGGCCGAGGACCTGCTGCATCCCGTACGACCCGAGGACCGCGCTGTCGCCGAGGTTCCACTCCGCCCAGCAGACCTGGGCCATCCGCTGGGCGGCCCGGGTCAGCGTCTCGCGGTGCCCCCGTTCCCAGGTCAGCAGCAGATGGCCGCCACAGCGGGCGGCACGTACCTCGTTGCTGATGCGCACGACGGGACCGTTGGGCGCGTGCACGAACCACTCCCCGGACACCGGCCCCTGCGGCCGGCCCGTCCGGTACGCGTCGGCGAGCAGGCGCGGCACCCTGCTGTTCTCCATGCTGGGGAACAGGTCGAACAGACGCACACGTCCCGGCCATGGCTGGGACCACGACTCCCACTCGGGCGCGACGGCGGCGGCGTAACGGCGGCACGCCGCGTTCTGCCCGGCGTAGAGGAAGTCCAGCGTTCCGTCGGCGGCGAGGACCGGTTCGATCAGCAGCCCGGGGACCGGCATCGCGTCGAAGAGTTCCTTCGCCTCGCAGGGCGGCATCCCGGCCGCGTCCTGTTCCGGTACCTCTCCTGTGCCCGGCCCGCTCGCCTGCTGTTCCCGTAGTCCGACGTACTCATGGATCCTGCGGCGCTGCTCCGCGATCAGCTCCTCCACGGCACGCGCGTCGCCCGGGGCCTGGCTGCCGACTTTGTCGTCCATGACACCGCCGATTCCCGGTCATGTCACTCCACGGCCGATGTCAGCCGGTGACGATTCCTGTGACGAGGTTGATGGTCGTGGCGAGGATGCTGGTGCCGAAGACGTAGGACAGCAGCGAGTGCCGCAACACCACCGAACGGATCGTCGAGGTCGAGACGTTGGTGTCGGACACCTGATAGGTCATGCCGAGGTTGTAGCTGAAATAGAGGAAGTCCCGGTACGCGGGCGGGTCGTCGTTGTTGAAGTCGATCCCGCCGGCGGCTGTGTAGTACAAGTACGCGTAACGCGTGGCGTACATCAGATGGAGCGCCGCCCAGGCCATGAACACGCCACCGAGGGCGACGGCCGCCGCGGCGTGGCCGCTCTCGGACTTGCCGAGCAGGAGAAGCAGCACGGTGGCGACCAGGCCGCACAGCGCGACGCCGACGATCACGAGCTCGTCGGTGACGGGCTGGAAGTCCTCACGTCGGGCGTTGGCACGGGTGGCTCTGGCATCCATCGGCCACAGCACCGCCCAGCCCGCCAGCACGAAGACCAGCTCCGTCGCGGCGATACCGGAGAGAACACCCAGCGCGGCGTTGTTCACCACCCCGACGATCGCCCCGACCACCGCACCGGCAACCACGGAGACACCGAGCCGGGGGACCGCGGACAAGGGCAGCCATGTGCTCATGGATCAGCACATTAGTCTTTCCGCCACGGGCCAGCCTGGCGAACCCCGCTGCGGGGACACAGACTGGGTTCAGCTCGATCTGCCCCGACCCGGCTCGACTCGACGCAGCTCGAATCGACTCGGCTCGACGCAGCTCGACTCGGCTGCGTTCAGATCAGAACCCCCGCTCGGAGCCGGTGGTATATACCGGACATGCCTACTTCCCGCCGCCCACTCGCCGCCGTGACCAGGCACGGTTGGCGGCCTGCCGTGGTCAGCGCGGTGCGCCTGCTCTCCCCGCGCGGCTCACTCGCGCTCCATCGGGCGGACGGGGCACTTCTCTTCGCCGCGCGCGGCGCCTTGGCGATGGCGCTGGTGGCACTGCCGGTGGCGTTCGCGGGTCGGCCCGACCTCTCCGTGTACGCCATGCTGGGCGCCTTCACGACGACGTTCGGGCGCAACCTGCCCTACCCGCGCCGCTCTCGCGTGCTCGCGATGGTGGCGGTGGCGATGACGGCGTTGGTGGGCTGCGGGTCCGCTCTCGCCGCCTGGGTCCGTCCGGGAGCCGGGGGCTGGGGCGCCGCCGCTGTGGTCACGGCGACGGCGGTGGTCGCCGGGCTGGCGAAGCTGACGTGTGACGCGACCCGGTTGAGCGGGCTCGGCGCGGTGCTCCTGCTGTTCTCCTTCGCGGTGGCGGCCAACGGCTCACCCACCACCGCCGACGTTCTCCCGCAGACCGGGCTCACCGCGGCCGGGGCCACGGTCGCCTGGGTACTCGGAGTGTCCGGCTGGCTGACGCACCCGGACCGGCCGCAGAGATTCGCCGTCGCCAGGGCACTACGGGAGCTCGCCGGACTGCTCACCGAGCCCGGAGGACCGGGCCCGGACGTACAGCAGGCGCGACACCGCACGACCGTCGCGGTGCTCCAGGCGTACCACTCCCTCGGTGTCGCGCCTCCCACGCAGACGGACCGGGCAGGCCGGGAGGGAATCTTCGTACGCCTCACCGACCTGTCCTGGTCGCTGCTGATCAACTCGGCGCGCCGGCCGCCGGCCGACCCCGCCGCGACGGCGGATCAACTGCTCCGACAGGCTGATGTCCTCACCGAGCGGCGCCGCCGGCCGCCGGCACTCCTGCCCGGGCTGCCCCTCGCGTCTCCGGCGGCGCAGGACGGCGTGGACGCGCCCATGACTCCTGTGGCCCCCGCCACCGGACCGGGCCAACCTGTCACCTGGCGCGCCACCGAACTCCTGATGGGACGACGCGCCGGCGGCCCCGAACACCGCGCCGTCCTCGCCGTTCCCGCGGTGCGGATGGTCCTGGGCACCGGGATCGCGGGCGGGCTGGCCGTGGCCGGAGGACTCGAGCACAGCTACTGGGCGTCGATCTCCGCCGCCGCCGTACTGCACTCCGTCAACCTGCGCACCACGGCCCAGCGCGCCGTCCAGCGCACCCTCGGCACGGTCGTCGGCCTGCTCCTCGCCCTGGGCGTGTTGGCCACGGACCCCGAGCCGGTGGCGCTGGCCTGCGTCATCGTGCTCCTCGAATTCCTCCTCGAGTACTTCGTCCCGCGCAACTACGGCCTCGGCGTCGTCTTCCTCACCCCGCTGGCCCTCCTGATGAGCGACCTGGCCTCGCCCGCCCCCGCCGGGCAACTCGTCGCCGACCGCGTGCTGGGCAGCGTGCTCGGCATCGTCGTCGGGCTCGCCTGCGCGCTTGTGGTCGTCCACGACCGTGCCGCGCTGCGCGTCGAGCGTGCGCTGGCCGCCTGCACGCGGGCATCCGATCACGCGGAACGGTCGCTGGCCGAAGGCTCGGGACCCCAGTTCCCGGAGGTGCAGGTCCAACTGGTGCTCGCAGTGGTCGAGTTGCGTGATGCCGACGACGCCGCCGCGGGCGAAGTCTGGCCGGCAGGGATCGATCCCGCCGAACTCGCCGCCGCCGAGCAGCGTGCCTACCTCCTGCTGGAGCGCCTCCACCACCAGCGCTGACGACCGGCGTCCGACGCGCGCGAGACTCCGGGCCCGGGCTAGCGTGGTGTGATGCGCCACGAGGTGTCCGACGCCCACACCGCGAGGGCGGTGGGAAGCGGTGACCTGCCCGTTCTCGCCACCCCGTGGCTGATCGCGTGGATGGAGGCGGCCACCGTACGGGCCGCCGCTCCCTTCACGACGCCGGGCCGGACGACGGTCGGAACCGGTGTGCGCATCAAGCACCTTCGTGCCACACGGGTGGGTGCCTGGGTCGACGTCCTCGCGGAACCGCCCGCAGAGGCTGAGGGCCGACGGCTCACCTTCCTCGTACGGGCCGTGGACTGTACGGGCGAGCTGGTCGCGACGGGCGAGATCGACCGGGCGATCGTCGAACGGCAACGTTTCCTCGCCCAGGCGTCCGCCCGGGGCTCCGGGATCGATCAGGGTGGGCGTGGGGGCCTTCCCTGATGGAAGTGCTCGGCGCCGACGGCAGGATCGACGTCATGACATTCCTCTCGCGACGTTCCCTGTTGGCAGGCAGTGCGGCGGCGGGCGCGATGCCGGCCGGCACGGGACATGCCGTCGCACATACGCCGTCGGGCCCGGCCTGATCGGACACACGCGCCAGGACATGACCGAGCGGGTCGTTTCCGTCCTCACCTCCTGACTATCGGCGGACCTTGTAGCGGAGGTGCAGTACGCGGTCGCCCTGGATCACCACGTGGGGATCCTCGAGGAGATGCTGGGCGTCGACGGGGCCGAAGTACCGTTTGCCGGAGCCGAAGACGACGGGCACGACGTCCATGGCCACCTCGTCCACCACGCCCAGGGCGAGCGCCTGCCCGCCCACCTCGCCGGCGGCCACGGCGACGGTGCGGTCCCCCGCGAGCTCCTTGGCCTTGGCGACTGCCTGCGCCACGTCGTCCACGAAGTAGTACGCCGCCTCGGGGTGCCAGCCCTCGGGCCTCGGCCGGTGGGACACCACGACCACGTGCTCCCCCGCCGGCGGTGCCCCCTCCCAGCCGTTGGTGATGTCGAACAGGTGCCGCCCGATCACCATCGCCCCGATGGCCGCCCACATCGGCCGGACGTACTCGGCCGAGACCTGGGACACCGACACCTTGTCGTTCACGCCGATCTCGGCGTCGCCGTTCGCGTACCAGTCGAAAAGGGGGCCGACCTGATCCTCCGGGTCGGCGATGAAGCCGTCCACGGAAACGACGTTGTGCATCACTACGGTGCCCATCACTTCTCCCAGGGATTGCGACCTGTGCCGCGGGGGCTTCCGGCCTTCGTACATACATAGACCGCGCACTCCCCTGGGACTCATCGCCCGGCGGTGAGGTACGCCGGGGCGGGCGCACCGTCCGCGTACCTCGCCGCCGGGAGCCACGGGTCTCAGTCCCTTTCGACGTCGATGTTGGTCAGCCGGGCGTAGCGCTGCGGGTCGCGGCTCCGGATGCGCAGAGCGATGCAGATGCCTGCCGCGAGGACCACGGGCAGGGGTGCCAGGAGGACGGCGTTCACCGTCCCGGAGGCGCCCGTCAGAAGGTCGAAGTGGAGCACCGCCAGGACGGTGAGGAGCGCGAGACCGGCGAACGCGATCAGCGGGGACCAGACCACCCGGGCGGCCGACATGCCCCGTCGGTCCCGGCGGAAGAAGGCCCACACGGCGAGGGCCGCGAGGGCCTGCATGACCATGATGCCGAGGACGGCGATGCTGTTGGTCCAGATCAGGACCTGGGAGAACGGGTCGGCGGCCAGCACCGCGCCGACGACGATCACCAGGAGGTTGAAGACGGTCTGCGCGCTCACCGCGATGCCCGGAGAGCCGTGCCGGGCGGAGACGACGCCCAGTCGACGCGGCAGTAGTCCTTCGCGTCCGAGGGCGTACAGGTAGCGCGCGGCGGCGTTGTGGAAGGCGAGGGTGGCCGCGAAGGCGCTCACGATGACGAGGGCGTGCATGGTGTCGGCCAGCCAGGCACCCACGTACAACTCGCCTGCCTTGAAGGTGAGTTCGGGGCCGGCCGCGGCGCGGGCCATGGCGACCGCCTTGTCCGTGCCGAACGCGCCCATGATGAGCCAGGCGCCGACGGAGTAGAACAGGGCGAGGAACCCGATGGCGATGAAGGTGGCACGCGGGACGGTGCGGCTGGGTTCGCGTGCCTCCTCCGCGTAGATGGCGGTGGCCTCGAAGCCCGTGAAGGCACCGATCACGATGACGAACATGCCCGCGATCCCGCCGGTGGCGAGCGTGCTCGGGTCGAAGGAGTGCGCGTCGAGCGCTGCCGTGCCCCGGTGGCCGAGGATGCCGCCGTCCATGATGAGCAGGGTCAGCACCTCGAGGATCAATGCGACGCCGAGGACCTTGGCGCTGAGGGTCACTCGGAGCCAGCCGAGCACGCCGACGGCGAGGACGCAGATCCCGGAGAGCACCCACCAGGGGATGTCGGCTCCGGTCGCGTCGTGCACCGACCCGGCCGCGAAGTAGCCGAAGGCCGCCGCGACTCCGGGGGTGATGAGGTTGTACGACACGACGGCGACGTAGGCGATACCGACGCCGAGGGTGCGGCCGAGGCCGCGGGCCACGTAGGCGTAGAAGGCTCCGGCGTTGCGGACGTACAGGCTCATGGCCGTGAAGCCCGCGGCGAAGAGGACGAGCAACGCTCCTGAGATCAGGTAGCCGAGCGGGGCGCCGGGGCCGCCGATGGCGATGGCGACGGGCGCCACGCCGGCGAGCACGGTGAGCGGCGCGGCGGCTGCCACGACGAAGAAGACGAGGTCGAAGGTGCCGATCTGTCCGGAGGAGAGACCTCCGTCGGCGCCCCGCCCGGCCTCGCCGGGTTCGGGTCTGCCGGCGGCTGCTGCGGCGGGTTCGGCGGTGGACTGCTGGATGCTCATCGCTCCCCCTGAAGGGCAGAGGCGTCGCCGCCCGTTACGGAAATGGCGGCGAAGTCGGGGTAGTCGGTCTCGGGTGCGGGTCCCACGACCCGTCCGCCGTGCAGGACCAAGAGGCGTCGGGGGTGGGCCGCGACCGCTTCCGGTACGCCGCCCGCCGCGATCACGACGAGGTCCGCGCGGCAGCCGGGGGCGAGGCCGTAGTCGGTGAGGCCGAGTGCCGCGGCAGCCTCGTCGGTGATCATCGAGGCCGCGTGGCGCAGTTCCGCGTCGCTCATCAGGTCACCCTGGAGGCCGATGACGGTGGCGCGTTCGAGCATGTCGGCGGTGCCGTAGGGCCACCAGGTGTCACGGATGTTGTCCGAGCCGGCGAAGACGCGCACGCCGTGGTCGCGCAGGCGCAGCACGGGCGGCATGGAGTGGCGGGGACCGTTGGTCATGATCGCCACTCCGGCCGTGGCCAGGGCGGTGGCGGTGCGGTCGAGTTCCGTGGCGTCGACGTCTCCGAGGGCGTAGGCGTGGCTGACGGTGACGGTGCCGTTGAGGCCGAGAGCGGCCGTGCGCTGCGCGATGTCCCGTAGCTGCCGGGTGCCGGTCACGCCTCCGTCGTGCAGGTGGATGTCGATACCCGCGCCATGGCGCTCGGCCAGGCCGAAGACGATGTCGAGCTGGCCGTCCACGTCTGCGTCGAAGCCCGCCGGATCGAGGCCGCCGATCAGGTCGGCGCCCTCCGAGAGTGCGGCGTCGAGGAGGTCGGCGACGCCGGGCGCGGTGACCACGCCGCTCTGCGGGAACGCGACGATCTGGATCCCCAGCCGGTCGCGGAACTTCTCCCGCACCTCGGCCAGCGCGTGCAGGCCGTCCAGGCGCACGTCCGGGTCGATGTCGACGTGCGACCGCACATGGCCGGTACCGAGGGACACCATGCGGTGCGCAAGGGCCGTGGCCCGGTCGGCCACGGGTACGCCGGCGGAGGCGCGCAGGGCCCGTTCCTTCGCGATGTGTTCGCGCAGCGTGGCCGAGGTGAGGTGCGGCTGCCAGGGCGCGCCGAGCAGTGTCTTGTCCAGGTGGGCGTGTCCGTCGACGAGCGCCGGCAGGACGAGAGCGCCCCCGAGGTCGATGCCGCCGGGGCCGGCGGCGGGCCCTCGGCCGGTGTCGGGCCGGTCGGCCCTGTCGGCCTTGTCGGGCTGGTCGACCAAAGCCGTGACCCGGCCGTCCGCGAGGTGGATGTCGGCACGTCGGCCGTCGGGCAGCGTGGCGTTCCTGAGGACCTCGGGGGCGAGCGGGATCGACGGGGTGTCGGCGGGATGCGACACGACTTCCTCCAACTGTTCGTTCGGTGCCCGGCACGACTGACCAGCCGGTGGCGAATCCGGCGGAACGCTGCTGGTGAGCGGCGGGCACCGACAAGCTAACTGGTATACCAAATACCAGGCAATGGTCTGTGGGATCTTGTTTTCGCGGTCTGCGATGATCAGGAGCACCCCCGGGAGCGGCCACGGCCGCTCCCGCTCGCCACTGGAGAGGACTCGATGACCACCCGCGCTGACCGCCGCCCCACGATCGGTGAGAGCCACCAGTCCCTGAGAGAACGGGTCTACGTGGAACTCCGCGAGCGGATCATCGAGGGGACGTTCCCGGCCGGCATGCGACTGGTGGAGCGCGAACTGGCGGACCAGCTGGGTGTCTCCCGCATCCCCTTGAGGGAAGCCATGCAGCGGCTCGAACGGGAGGGGTTCCTGACCGTGCAGGCCAGGCGCGGCTCCGTGGTCACGAACTTCGGCGCGCAGGACGCGACGTACCTCTTCGACGTCCGCGAGAACCTCGAAGGCCTGGCGGCGGGGCTCGCCGCGCGCCACGCCACGAACGCTCAACTGCGCACGATGGAACGCCTGTTGGCACGCAGCCGTAAGTCCTCCGACGCGGGGCGGCTGCGCCAGGCCGTGGCCCACAACGCGGACTTCCACCAGCAGATCGTCGAGGCGTCGGGCAACCCGCTCCTTCAGGAACTGATGGCGCCCCTCGACGCGCGGCTGCGCCGGCTCTTCCGGCTGACCTCCGAACTCAACGACGGCGATCCGATGTGCGGGGAGCACGAGCGCCTCTACGAGGCGATCCACGACCGCGACGCGGCCCGCGCGGAGGAGCTGGCCCGCCACCACGTGGCGGGCACCCGCGACTCGGCGCTGCGCTACTTCTCCGACGCGGCGACGCGGCTCTCCGACGGGAGCTGAGCGGCGGGAGAAGCGGGGACACACGGCCCCGGCTCACCAGTGCCCCGCTCACCCACGCCCGCTCCCGGCTCACCCGCGCCCCGCTCACCCGCTCCCGCCGTCCGGGCGGCTCCCGCCGCTCCCTCTACCCCGCCACCCCCGCTGCTCCCGCCCGAGAAGCAACCCTGTACCCGGTTCCGTCAGGCGGTCCGCCAGGTCCGGGCGTTCGCCGGGGCTTCTCGTCGTGACGGCGTCGCCGATCACAGCGAGGACCACGCATACGACGATCCCGGCCTCGGTCACGTCGAGCCCGGGTGTCAGGTCGTCGAGGATGCGCACCCACAGGGCGAGTTCCCGCAAGCCCCGGACAACGATCAGGGGCACGCCATCCCGCTCCTACGGATCAGCTCTTCGCGGCTCGGCGCTCCTCGGAGTCCCGCGCCGCCTCCGGCTCCGCCTGCGCCAGAGGCGCCTGCCGGAACGCGGCGAGACAGACCGCGCTGACCAGCGCCATGGCACCGAAGGCAATGGCCACGGGGGTCCATGAATTCCCGGCGGCGCTGAACAGCCAGGTGGCCGCCGCCGGGGCCAGCGTGCCGATGAGCCCCGCCGTCTGGTAGCTCATGGACAGACCCGTGTAGCGCGCCCGAGGAGCGAACCAGCCGGATATGAGCGTGCCGATCGAGGCGTACGCGATGGTGCTGGCGAGCATCGGCAGGCACATCGCGAGCCAGAGTCCGGGCACGGAACGAGTGTCGGCGAGCCAGAACATCGGGAAGGCCACGACGAGGTGCAACAGGATGCCGGTCAGCGTCACGCGGCGCAGCCCCAGGCGGTCGGCGACCAGCGCCGCCAGCGGGGTGCACACGATGACGACGACGGAGGCGGCGGTGCCGGCACCCGCCACCTGCGAGTCGGTGAAGCCGAGTTCGGTGACGGCGTACGTCGACATGAAGGTGACGACCACGTAGTAGCCGCCGACGGTGATGAGGAAGGCGCCCGAGGCGAGCAGCCAGGTCTTCCAGGCGTCGCGGACGACGGCGACGAGCGGCGCAGCCTGCTTCTCCTCGGCGGCCTCGGCCCGGCGCGCCGCCTCGAACTCGGGCGACTCCTCGATGGAGCTGCGGATCACGAGGCCGACCAGGACCAGGACGGCGGACAGCAGGAAGGGCAGGCGCCAGGCCCAGCCGACGAGTGCGTCGTGCCCCGCCAGTCCCGCCAGGGCGAAGACGCCGGTGGACATGAAGTAGCCGACCCCGTCGCCGACTTGAGGGAAGGAGCCGAAGAACGCCCGGCGTCGGGGCGGGGCGTGTTCGACGGCGAAGAGCACGGCGCCGCCCCACTCGCCGCCGACCGCGAGTGACTGGACCATGCGGATGAGGACGAGCAGGAGCGGCGCGGCGACGCCGATGGAGGCGTAGCCCGGGAGCAGGCCGATACAGAAGGTGGCGCCCCCCATGAGGGTCATGGACCAGATCAGAGCGCGCTTACGGCCGTAGCGGTCGCCGATGTGCCCGAACACGACCGCGCCGAGCGGGCGTCCGAGGGATCCCACGAAGAGCGTCGCGAACGACATGAGCGTGCCGAGCGCCCGGTTCATCTCGGGGAAGAACAGCTCGGGGAAGACGAGCGCGGCGGCGGTGGCATAGATGCCGAAGTCGTACCACTCGACGCTGGTGCCGATCATCGAGGCCCCGGCGACCTTCCACGGCCCGGATCGGCGCCGCGCTCCCGGGTCCGTGGCGCCACCTGCGACTGTGCTCATGTGCGTACTCCTTCACGGCCAACGATTGGGTTCGCAATGGACCCAAAAACGTGGGGGCGACGCTAAGGCGCTCATCAGGGGCTGTCAATAGGGTTCGCGTCAAGTCCAATATCATGGCCATCCGGGGCATGACGGGACGCGCGTGACCCGCGAGCTGGGAGGGCCCGTGAGCAACAGCGAGAGTCGTGACGAATGGACGACCGGAACGCGCCAGGCGGCATCGCACGCCGTGGTGGCCGAGGCGCTCCGGCAGCGCATCGCGCTCGGCGGCTTCGGACCGGGCGACCGGCTGCCCACCGAGCGGGAGCTGTCCGCCGCCTTCGGGGTGGGGCGCAACACCGTCAGGCAGGCGGTGCGTGAGCTGGCCGACGAAGGCCTGGTCACGACCACGTTGGGCCGCAACGGCGGCACCCGCGTGGCACCCACCCGGCCCGGCAGGGACGGTTCACGGGCCGCGACCACCGCGACGATCCGGGCCTCGCTGCGCGACTACATGGAGTACCGGCTGGCGATCGAGCCGTACGCGGCGCGCCTCGCCGCCGAGCGCGGGGCGGGCGCGGCCCGCCGCGAACTCGTGGCGATGCTCGCCACCGACGTCGCCGACCTCGGCGAGTACCACCGCTGCGACACCGCGTTCCACCTCGGCATCGCGACCGCCGGCGGCAACGAGGTGCTCGCGGAGGCGGTGACGCGGGCCCGCGCCGAGATGTTCGTGGGCGGCAACGCGCTGTGGCTCGGATCCGACTGGAGCCGTGTGTATCCGGCGGAGCGGGACTTCGGCTCCGCGTTCCGGGAGGAACACGAGGCCATCGCGCTCGCCGTGCTGTCCGGCGACGGGGACGCGGCCGAGGCGCGGATGCGGGATCACCTGCACGACTCACACCGCCAATTCCTGGCGCTGCTGGACCAGTTCGCCGCGCAGGACTGACCGCGGGCACACTCCCGCGCCCCGCACGGGCGGACCCGACACCCGATCCACGTGCGTCCGTCGATTGACGCGCGCCCTTGGCGACGCCTACTCTCCGAAATGGGTCCAGCTGAGACCCAAAAGGCAATTCCGCAGCGCGCGACAGGAGAGACGCCCCGTGCACTCTTACGACGAGGACCTCACTCAGCAGGTCATGGACCACCTGCTGCACCGACTCCGGCTCGACCCGCCGCCGCTCGGCCGCCTCGGCGACCACCAGGAACTGACCCTGGCGCTCAAGGACGCGATCGGACGCGCCCCGCAGTCCCCCGCCGACGTGCTGCGCACCTACACCGACTCCCTCGAGCCCACGGTCGTCTCGTGCGACCACCCGGCCTTCCTCGCGTTCATACCCGGCGCCCCCACGAAGGCCGCCGCGCTGTTCGACATGGTGCTCTCGGCGTCCTCGCTGCACGGCGTCTCCTGGCTGGAGGCGTCCGGCGCGGTCGCGGCGGAGAACCAGGTGCTGCGGCTGTTCGCCGACCTGGCCGGGCTGCCCGCGGCCGCCGGCGGCTGCTTCGTGAGCGGCGGCTCCGCCGGCAACCTCTCCGCCCTCGTCGTCGCCCGGGACACCGGCCGCCACCGCCGCGGCCTGGACGAGCGCGCTCCGGTCCGCATCGCGGTCAGCGACCAGGTCCACTCCTCGGTCGGCAACACGCTGCGCATCCTCGGCGTCGAGCCCCTCGTGGTGCCCACCTCCGACCACCGCCTCACGGGCGAAGCCCTGCGCGCCGCTCTGGACGCCGCCGAGCGGGACGGCGGCGCGCCCGTCGTCGCCGCCGTGGCGACCGCGGGCACCACCAACGCCGGCATCATCGACGACCTCGAGGGTGTCACCGAGCAGACCCGCGCCCGCGACCTGTGGCTGCACATCGACGCCGCGTACGGCGGCGCTGCACTGTTCGTCCCGGAGCTGCGCGAGCGGCTGCGCGGCATCGAGCACGCCGACTCGCTCGTCGTCGACCCGCACAAGTGGATGTTCGCGCCCTTCGACTGCGGCGCGCTGCTCTACCGCGACCCGAAGCTGGCCCGCGCGGTCCACACCCAGGACGCCTCGTATCTCGACGCCATCCACGGGGCGGACGGCGCCGACGACGAGACCGAGTGGAACCCGAGCGACTACGCGTACCACCTCACGCGCCGCCCCCGCGGTCTGCCGCTGTGGTTCTCGCTGGCCGTGCACGGCACCGACGCCTACCGCGACGCCGTCGCCCGGGGCGCGGACATCGCGCGTCGCACCGCCCGCCTCGTCGAGCGGACCGAGGGTCTGGAGCTGCTGCGCGAACCCGAATTGACGGTGGTCCTCGTGCGTCGCACCGGCTGGCGGCCGGAGGACTACTACGCCTGGTCCAAGAGGCTGCTCGCCTCGGGCACCGCCTTCGTCACCCCGAGCGTCTGGGAGGGCGAGACGGTCGCCCGCCTCGCCTTCCTCCACCCGGACATCACCGAGGAGACCGTCCGCGCCATCCTCGACTCGCTCGTCGACGAGGGGTAGTTCCAGCGCGAGGCCGCACGGCGGCGCGGCGCGTCACCGTGCCGTACAGGGGTCGGCACGCGGACAGCGACGCGTCACCCTGCCGTCGCCGCCGCCTCGACCGGCTCCTCGCCCATGCGGCCGCGGGCCGCGCGGACCGTGGACCCCGGGGTGGGGGCCAGCGTCCGGTGCAGGTTGGTGCGCAGGGTCGACGCGGCGTCGAGCACGTAGTTCTGCCGGACCTTCCACGGGCTGCGGTCGCCCTGCCGGGGGAACGCGTCGATGGAGCGCTGCACGTATCCGGAGGCGAGGTCGAGCAGCGGGCGCTCGTTCAGGGCGCCCGTCGGCCTCGGCTCCACCGCCGCGTAGTCGTGGCGGCGCATGTGGTTGAGCACCTTGCACACCAGCCGGGACGTGAGGTCGGCGCGCAGCGTCCAGGAGGCGTTGGTGTAGCCGATGCACACCGCGAAGTTGGGGACGCCGGTCATCATCGCGCCACGCCACACGAACTGCCGGTTCAGGGGGACGAGTTCACCGTCGACACGTGGCGCGATCCCGCCGAAGGCGAGAAGCTTGAGGCCGGTCGCGGACACGATGACGTCGGCCTGCACGACGCGCCCCGACTTCAGGCGGATGCCTTCGGGGACGAAACGGTCGATGTGGTCGGTGACGATCTCGGCGTCGCCCGACCTGAGGACCTTGAACAGGTCCGCGTCGGGCACCGCGCACAAACGCTGGTCCCACGGGTCGTACGACGGCGTGAGGTGCTCGTCGACCAGCCGGTCGTCCTTGACGATGCGCTTGTTGAGCCCGGTGAGCACGCGCCGTGCCACCTTCGGGCTGCGCCGGCAGAACTGGTAGACGCCGATCGCGAACAGGATGTTCTTGCCGCGCACCACGCGGTGGGCCGCTCCCGCGGGCAGGGCGGCGCGGATGCCGTCGGCGAGCCGGTCGCGCGAGGGCAGCGAGCTGATCCAGGTCGGGGAGCGCTGGAGCATGGTGACGTGGGCGGCGCTCCGCGCCATCGCGGGAACCAGCGTGACCGCGGTGGCGCCGCTGCCGATGACGACGACGCGCTTGCCCGCGTAGTCCAGGTCCTCGGGCCAGAACTGCGGGTGCACGACCGTGCCGGAGAAGGAGTCGGCGCCCTCGAACTCGGGGGTGTGCCCCTTGTCGTAGTCGTAGTAGCCCGCGCAGGAGTAGAGGAAGTCGCAGGTGACGGTGGACTGCGTGCGGTGGCCGTCCTCGTCGGTGCGCTCCAGCGTCACGGTCCAGCGCGCCGCCTTCGTCGACCAGTCGGCGGCGAGCACCTTGGTGCCGTAGCGGATCCGGCGGTCGATGCCGAACTCGGCCGCCGTCTCCTTGATGTAGCTCAGGATGGACCCGCCGTCGGCGAGCACCTTGCGGTCGCGCCAGGGCTTGAACGGGTAGCCCAACGTGAACATGTCGGAGTCCGAGCGCACGCCCGGGTAGCGGAACAGGTCCCAGGTCCCGCCCATGGACTGCCGCGCCTCGACGATCGCGTACGAGCGTTCCGGGCACTCGGTCTGGAGCCGGTACGCGGCGCCGACACCGGACAGGCCGGCGCCCACGATCACCACGTCGATGTGCTCGGCCGGGGCCCCGGAGCCGGCGGTGCTGGAGTCTGCGGTGTGCGTCATGTTTCCCAGTGTCGGGAAGCACACCCCTCAGGAATTGACTTGGCGCGACAGATCTTTGACCCTGGGCGACATGTCCGTGATCAGATCGGCGGGGCTGCGCGGCTTTCGCGCCACGGTGGCGGAGCTCGGCGGAGACGCCGACTCGTACGCCCGGCAGGCCGGTTGCCCACCGGCCGCGCTCGACGTGGACGACCTCCTGGTGCCGGAGGAGGCGATGGCGACGGTGCTCGAACTCGCCGCCGCGGACCTCGGCTGCGCCGACCTGGGGCTGCGCATCGCCGCCCGGCAGGACCTGGGCATGCTCGGCGCCCTGGCCCTCGCCATCCAGAACTCCGACACCCTCGGCGACGCCCTGGAATGCACGACCCGCTACCTCTTCGTCCACGCCCGCTCGGTGAATCTCAGCCTCGAACCCGATCCGTACGGCACTCCGGGGATGGCCGCGCTGCGCTACGGCGTGCGCGAGGGGGTCGTGGCACCGCCGCAGGGCATCGACCTCTCCCTCGGCTTCATACACCGCGCCATCGGATATCTGGTCGGCCCGTACGGACTGGGCTCCGTGGAACTCCCCCACCCCCTGCTCGCCCCGCTGTCCGTGTACGAGGACTTCTTCGGCGTACCCGTCAAGGCCGACCGCCCCGAGGCGCTGCTGCGCGTCCCCCTGAGCCTGGCCAACCGGTCGCTCGGCGGCAGCAACTCACATCTGCGCCACCTCGCGCTCGCCTACCTCGACGAGCAGCTGCCGAGGGAGCCGGCGGACGTCGTGGGCAGTGTCCGGGCCGTCGTCGAGCAGTCGCTCGGCACGTCGTCGCCCGGGATCGGGGCCGTCGCCGGCCTGCTCAACGTCCATCCGCGCACCCTCCAGCGGCGGCTGCGCGCCGCGGGCACGACGTTCGCCGAGGTCATCGACGAGGAGCGCCGCACCGCCGCCCACCGCTACCTCACCGGCACCGACCTCCCCCTCGGGCAGGTCGCCCTGCTCCTCGGCCTCTCCGAGCAGTCGGCCCTCAACCGCTGCTGCCGACGCTGGTGGGGCGCCACACCCCGCGCCGTACGCCTGGGCCGGCAGGAACAACCGACGGACCGGTGAGCTGGCCCCGGACGCGTCCGCCGACGCGAGCCTTGGGCCGACTGCCCCACCGCGCCGCCCCTTACCACCCCGTCCCGCTTACGGTGCTTTACGGGGATCATCCGGCCGTGAGGACGTAGGGAGTGCGCATGCGGCGTCTCACGTGGGCGCGGGCCGCACTGGCGGTCGTCCTGGGGAGCGTCCTCGTCGCCGGGCCGCAGCCACCCGCCGCCCGGGCCGAGAGCCGCCGCGCGGAGTGCGGCACCGACGCCTACCCGTGCGCCGGGGTGAACTGGCTGTACGAGTACAACTTCAGCCTCGGGCTGCATCCGTTCACCACCCCGCACGACATCCGGTCCCAGCTCACGCAGCACTTCTGGCTGTTCCCCGTGGCCGGCACCGGCTGCCGGGGGCCGGTCCGGCAGGGCGATCGGTGTGCGCTGGTGGGCGACAACCCCGTGTCCGTCGAGCGCGTGGGGCGTACCTACTTCCAGATCACCACGCTGCCGGGCCACAGCCTCGGGGACGGTCTCCACATCCGGTTCTCCTTCTCGCGGACCCTCGGCATGCATTTCCTGACCGTGCGCGCCTGGTACGACGAGGCGACGACCTGCACCAACGGCTGCGGCATGGTGAGCGGGCTGTTCGCCCTGGCGGTGTGGCAGGTCCTTTCGGACACCCTGAAGATCTCGGCGTTCGCCGCGTGAGATCGTGGGCCACGCCCGCTCGTTGCTCACTGGAGTCCAAGGAGAAACGTCGTGACCGGATCGGCACCGACCTCTGATCTCACCGGCTGGCAGAAGGCACCGTTCACGGGCGCCGGGCTCACCTACGACGTGTACGAGAAGGGCAGCGGCCCCGGTGTCGTGCTGATCCCGGAGATCCCCGGCATCACGCCCGCCGTGCTCGGCCTCGGCGACCATCTGGTGGCACAGGGGTTCACGGTCGCGATCCCGTCCCCGTTCGGCGAGCCGGGCCGCGAGGAGTCCGTCGGCTACGCGCTCAAGACCGTGGCCCGGCTCTGCGTCGCCTCCGAGTTCCGCGCCTTCGCCACGAACGCGCGACGGCCGATCGCCGACTATCTGCGCGCGCTGGCCCGCGACCTGGCCGCGCGCACACCGGGTCCCGGGGTCGGTGTCATCGGCATGTGCTTCACCGGAGGCTTCGCTCTCGCGGCCGCGGTGGACGACGTCGTGCTCGCGCCCGTGCTCAGCCAGCCGTCGGTCCCGTTCGCGGTCAGCGGGGCGCGGCGCGTCGACCCGGGCCTGTCCCGCGCCGAGTTCGACACGGTCGTCAGCCGCACCAAGGAGTCCGGCCTGTGCGTGCTCGGCCTGCGCTTCAGCGAGGACAGGGCGGTGCCCGGCCAGCGGTTCCGCACGCTGCGCGAGCACCTCGGCGACGCGTTCGAGGTCATCGAACTGGACTCGTCCCCGGGCAACGCGGGCGGCTTCGCCAAGTCCGCGCACGCGGTGCTCACCGCGGAGGTGCGCGAGGAGCCGGGCAACCCTGCGCTCGCCGCCCGCGAACGCGTCGTGTCCTTCCTGCGCGAACGGCTGGTCCCCGAGGATTCTTAGATCCCGGGGCCCTGGCACGGGGCGCAACCTTCCTGCAACGTAGCGGGGAGTTGACTGTGACCCCGCGACACCGTCCTACGGAAGGAGCCCGCCGTGAGTGACGAGGCCCCGCGTGTGGAGCTGACCCCTGCGGCCGCCGATCTGCTGCGGCGGCTGCGCACGGCCCACGGACCCCTGATGTTCCATCAGTCCGGCGGCTGCTGCGACGGCAGTGCTCCCATGTGCTACCCGGCGGGCGAGTTCCGCACGGGCGGCAGCGACGTGCGGCTCGCGTCCCTGACCGTGGAGGGCGTCGCGGAGCCGGTCGCGTTCTGGATGTCGAAGAGCCAGTTCGAGGTGTGGAGCCACACCCGGCTGATCGTCGACGTGGTCGAGGGCCGTGGAAGCGGCTTCTCCCTGGAAGCACCCGAAGGTGTACGTTTCCTGATCCGTTCCCGGCTGGTCGGCACCTAGCCATCGACGTGCCCCTCCGCGTCTGGTGAACTCCCCTGTGACAGGGGTGAGTTACACGGACAGCAGGGGGTCACGTGAGACATCGCGACGGACGCTACAGATCGGCGCTGGCGGCCTGTGCCGCATTCGGCGCGCTGGCCGGCACCGTTCTCGCCGGGGCCGCGCCGGCCAGTGGCGCGGAGGGCGGCGGCACGGTGATCGCCCCGGGCGTCACGTACGAGGAGTTCGACATCCCCGCGGCGAAGGGACTCACGCACGCCCATGTGCTGAGCGTCGACCTGCGCAATGCGCGAGTGCGGGTCGATCTGCTGCACCCGGACGCCGTCGGCGGCCGGGCCACCGTCTCCTCGCTGGCCGACGCGAGCGGCGCGGTCGGCGGCGTCAACGGCGACTTCTTCAACATCACCGAGTCCCAGCACCCCGGCGTGGAGGCCACCGGCGCCTCCGTCGGTCCGGCCGTCGCGAGCGGCCGGACGCTCAAGTCCGCCGTGCCGGACGGCCAGCGCTTCGGCCCCGCGCTCCCGCCCGGCACCACCACCGAGGACGTGTTCGGCGTGGGCGTGGACCGCCGGGTCCGTCTCGACCGCATGACCCTCGAAGGGTCGGTGGACGCCGACGGGCGACGGCTGCCGCTCGGCGGCCTCAACCAGTACGCCCTGCCGGTCGGTTCGGTCGGCGCGTTCACCTCCGACTGGGGCGCCGTGTCGCGGGTGCGCGCCACCTGCGGCACCGACACGAACCGGGCCGCGCCGTGCAGCACGGACACGTACGAGGTGACGGTGCGCCACGGCCGCGTCGTGTCATCGGCCGACACTCCCGGCAGCGGGCCCGTGACCTCCGGCACCACCGTCCTCGTCGGGCGCGAGGCGGGCGCGCAGGAGCTGCGGAAGCTGTCCGAGGGCGACCGCGTCCGGATCACGCACCGCCTGGTGGCGGCGACGTCACATGTTCCCTACCAGTTCGCGGTCGGCGGCTACCCCGTGCTGCGGGACGGCGCACCGCTGCCCGGCCTCGACGGCAGGACGGCCGCGGTCCGTACCGCCGCGGGCGCCACGGCCGACGGCCGCCGCCTGTACCTCCTGGCCCTCGACGGGGCCCCGCAGTACCGCACGGGCCTGACCATCGCGGAAGTCGCCGACGCCATGCGCGGGTTGGGCGCGGACGACGCGTTCAGCCTGGACGGCGGCGGCTCGTCGACCCTGGTCACCAGAGACCCGGGCGCCTCGACGACGACCGTGAGGAACCACCCGACGGACCCCCCGGAGCGGGCCGTCGCGAACGGGATCGGGGTCTTCTCGCGGCGCTGACCGCCGCGCCCTACCCGGCCAGGATCTCGCCCCGGAGTGCCGTCCATCGAAGGGAGTCACGGATGCCGTCGGCGACCGAGTACCGGGGCTGCCACCCGAGCAGCTCCTTCGCCCGGTCGCTGCGCGTATGGGCCCCCACGACGTCACCGGGCCGGCGCTCGGTGTCGACGGAGGCGATCGGCGCGTCCGTCACACTGTTGAAGGCGTCGAGGAGTTCACGCACGGTGGTGCCCGTGCCGGTGCCGAGGTTGACGGCGGTGGAGGTGGTCGCCCCGGCGAGGAGGGTGTCGAAGGTCCGCAGGGCGGCCACATGGGCGGTGGCCAGGTCCCAGACATGCACGTAGTCCCGGATCCCGGAGCCGTCGCGGGTCGGGTAGTCGGTGCCGGTGACGCGGAAGGGCACGCCGTCCTCCTGGGCCAGGATCATCTGGCCCAGGGCGTGGCTGGGGCGCGGCAGTTGCAGGCCCGTGCGCATCTTGGGGTCGGCGCCGATCGGGTTGAAGTAGCGCAAAGACAGTACGCGCAGGGGCCGGGTGGCGGCGATGTCGGCGAACATCGCCTCGCACACGGCCTTGGTGCGGGCGTAGGGGCTCAGTGGCTCGACGGCGGACTCCTCGTCCACGGTCAGGTCGTCGTTCGCGCGGTAGATCGAGGCCGAGGAGCTGAAGATCAGGCGGCGGCAGCCGTTGCGCAGGAGATGGCCGACGAAGTCGAGGCTCTTCGCCACGTTCGCCTCGTAGTAGCCCACCGGATCCGCGACCGAGTCCGGCACCACGATCAGGGCCGCGCACTGGATGACCGCGTCGATGTCCGGATGTTCGGCGAAGACGCGGTCCACGAGCGTGCCGTCCGCGATGTCACCCTCGTAGAACACACGCCCTTCGGTGAACTCCCGCCTCCCCGTCACCAGGCTGTCGAGGATGACCGGGGTGATCCCCGTGTCCAGGCAGGCCGAGGCGATCGTGCTTCCGATGAATCCGGCGCCTCCGGCGATCAATACCTTCACAGCGAGCTCCTCCGTCGACCGATACGTTCGGTTCTGTTGGATTCTGTTGAGAAGAGCCTACTCGGAGCCCGCCGCGCCTCTCATCCGCCGTCCCGCACCGCCACCAGTCCGTTGAAGACCCCCACGTACGCCGTGCCGTCCGGGCCGAGTGTGACCGGGGCCCAGTTGTTGTCGTAGGCGATTCCCGTGCCCGCCAGTTGCTTCCAGCGGGGCTCGCCCGTGCGGAAGTCGACCGCAGTGAGGTACCAGGCGTCTACGCCAAGGGAGTTGGGGTCCTTCGTGTAGAAGTACAGAAGGCCGTTCGCGGTGGAGAGTTTGGGGACCGTGGAGGGGGAACGGACCTTGCTCTCCCACACCGTGTCGCAGCCCGAGCCGTCCTTGCGTACGTCGACGCGGGTGACTCCGCCGACCACGGAGCGGCCGAAGGTGAGCGAGGTGATGTTCTCGTATCCGTAGTTGTTCTCGACGACGAGGCTGTTGCCGTAGCTGATCAGGGAGTTGTCGGTCGTGGAGGCACCGGAGCCGAAGACGGGGACCTTGCAGACGAGACGCCGGTCGTCGGGGACGTCGCGGCCGCGGCGGTAGACCAGGATGTTCATGCGGTCGTCGGCGTTGTCGGTGATCGCGACGTAGTCCTCGCCCGCGCCGAACAGGTCGGGCGTGGTGCCCGAACCCTGGTTCACCGAGCCGGGCTTGGTGCCCGTGCCGCGGTCGTACGTCTGGCGCCACACAGCCTCGGGAGTGCCGTCCGCCGCCGCTTCGAAGCTGTAGAGCGCATGGTCGGAGACGATCGAGACACCGTCCTCGGCCACCGAGAAGGAGTTCTGGATCTCCTCCCCCGGCAGCTGGACGGACTTGATGGTGCCGACTGCCGGATCGACCGTGCCGACGCGCCCCTGCCGTGTCACCCACCAGATGCGCCCCTGCCAGTCGGGCATCACCGAGGTCACCGGGTCGCACGTGCCGCTCGGGTAGAGGTTCGTCCAGCTCACGCAGTCGTGCGGCACCTGTCCCGTCAGGTCCCAGTCGTCGGTCACGCGGAAGCGCCAACTGCCGTCCGCCGACTGCTCGTGCGCGAGCCTGACGATGTGCTGCCGCGAGTCGGCGAGCACGAGCCGGTCCTCGTTGTCGAGGTACGAGTAGGCGCCGCCGGAGGTGTCCTTGAAGATCTTCGAGAAGTCGAGCCGGGTGATGGCCTCGACGGTGGACGGGCGCTGCGGGAGCTTGTACTCGGCGAGGGTCTCGAGGGTCCGAGGGTCGAGCAGCTTCACGAGGAAGCCGGTGAACGTGCCGCAGACGGTGACGATGCGGCCGTCCTTGTCGAAGGTCACCGTCGCGCATTCGCCGCCGAGCGCGGCCATCTTCTCGCTGCTCACCGTGGGCGTGTTTCCCAGCGGCCCGCTCCAGGGGTACGTGCCGCTGCCGGCCGCGTCCGCGTGCATGCCGCTGCGGCCGTTCGCCGCGAGATACGGGTGCTGCGGCGGCGCCTGCCCCAGCACGGGACGCGCCTCGGCGGGTGCGCCCGCGTACTGCTCGACGAGCCGGTGACCGGGCGCCTTGGGGATGCCGTCGGCCTGGGCGGGGTACGCGACGCCGGCCGCGGCGATCGTCATGGTCAGGGCGAGGGCACGGCTCAGGGCTCTGCTCGTCATGGCGCGAAGCTAGGGCGCCACCCTTGAAGTGTCCATGCACATAGGGGTGTTGTTCATGAACCCGAAACGATCACTCGTCTCGTGGGCCGGCGCGGAACGATCACGGATGCAGGCTGCTCACGATCCCCGCCGTCGCCGTCAGGCCGTTCTGCAGCGTGGGCGCCATGCTCGTGCCGGCCAGCAGGAATCCCAGCAGCACGCAGACCATCGCGTGGGAGATCTTCATCGCGCCGTTGCGCAGGAAGACCACCGCCAGGATCAGAAGCAGCAGCACGACCGAAATCGACAGGGACATCGCCGAACCTCCTCCGCCACGCCAACACCGCGGCTTTCGGCCGCAAGTGTGGCGTAGCGAAGGCTGCGCCCGGGCGAGTGACGTGTCCCCCGAACGAGTGATGTGGCGGTGGACGCCTACTTCTCGTGGGCTTCGAGGAACGCTTCGAGACCCGCGAGGTCGTCCGTGTTGAGGTGGTCCACGCCGGCGGCGAGCAGCTCGCCCCACACGGCGTCGCGCTCGGGTCCCGCCACGTCGGGCGTGGCCCAGAAGCGGACGCGGCGGCCCTCCCGGTGGGCGGCCGACACGGTGGAGCGCAGCTTCTCGCGCTCGGCGGCCGGGATCGGTCCCGCGCCCTGCCAGGTGAAGTTGTTCGCCCAGTTGTCACTGATGAGCGGGGTGAAGGAGGCGGGCGCGGCGGCGCCGAGGTCGGTGAGGCGGCCGTCGTAGAACGCGCTGCGCACCCGCTGCTGCTCCATGGGCTCGCGGGCGGCGCGGTCCCCTGAGATCACGGCGGTCACCGCGCCCGTGCGGACCCTGCCGTGAGCGTAGGTGGTGAACAGGTTCCGGTAGCCGCGCAGTTGGCGGTCGAGTTCGAGGTAGGTGGCCGCGCCCTCGGTCTTGATGTCGACGAGGAGCTGGAGCGGCGTGCGATAGCCCCGGTACACGGAGCCGCGGTTGGCCCTGACGCGGGCTGCCAGCGGTTCCAGGTAGAGCGCCGCGAGGGTGCGCTTCGGGTCGAGGTCGACCGGGTCATGAGCCACGAGGAGCTGACCGTCGACGAGGTAGATGTCCGCCTCGACGCTGGCGAAGCGGTGGTCGAGGGCGTCGAGGAGAGGCCGGGGGTGCTCGTAGTCGTTGTGCGCGTGGGCGCGCGGCAGGGGGCGGGGGCCACGGCCCCGCTCCGTCGCCTGCGCGTACCCGGGCACGGCGACGGTCGCGGCGACCGCCGCGGCGAGGGTGGTGAGGGCTCTGCGGCGAGTGAGGTGGGCCATGTGTTCCTCCCGGGGAGTGCCGTACGGGGCCTCAGCGAGTATGAGGTCCCGTAGGTGTCAATGGGCATGCCCGTGGCGGGAGTTGGCCGGACCTGCATGCCGTGTTCATCTGCCCGCTCAGGGTGAACGGCGGGCTGCCGGGCGGGTGCCGGCCCCGCCCTCGCTCACCTGCCGTCTCCGGCGGAGCCCAGCGCGTCCCACTCCACCGTCCGGCCGCACCAGCGCTCCAGCAGGCGCCGGTCGTGGCCCACCGCCAGCAGTCCCGCGCCCGTCTCGGCGCGATAGGCCTCCACGACGCCCACCAGGGCGGCCGTCGTGGACGCGTCGAGCATCGCCGTCATCTCGTCGCAGATCAGCCAGCGGGGGCGCAGGGCCAGGGCGCGTGCGAGGCAGGCGCGTTGCAGCTGGCCGTCGCTGACCTCGTGGGGGCGTCGTGACAGGAGGCCGGTGCCCAGGCCG
This sequence comes from Streptomyces sp. NBC_00569, assembly GCF_036345255.1. NCBI lineage: Bacteria > Bacillati > Actinomycetota > Actinomycetes > Kitasatosporales > Streptomycetaceae > Streptomyces > Streptomyces sp. NBC_00569. Next base: position 1,306,796 of record NZ_CP107783.1, read on the forward strand.
ACGCTCGCGGCCAGCTCGCCGACACGATCGTCCGGTTTCAGGGTGGCGGCCCGCAGCGGTTCGGCGATGAGGTCGGCGAGGCGCAGCCGTGGGTCGGCCGACAGGCGCGGCTGCTGGAAGACCACGCCGAACGCGGTGCGCTGCTCGCGGGGCGCGCGGTGGCGCCAGCCACGGGCCGGTTCCCCGTCGATGACGACGCGGCCGGAGTCGGGGCGGTGGAGCAGGGCCGCGACGCGGGCGAGCGTGGACTTGCCGCAGCCGCTGGGCCCGAGCAGTCCGACGGCCTCTCCGGTGGCGATCGTCAGGCCGGCGTTCCGCACGACGGGGTTGCCGCGCTCGTAACCCGCGGTGACGGAGATCAGTTCAAGCACGTGGCGCCTCCAGCGGGACGGTCGCGGGATGGTGACAGGCCACGCCGTCCGTGAGTGCGGGGCGGGTCCCGCAGACGCCGGTGGCGCGGTCGCAGCGCGCGGCGAACGCGCAGCCCGCCGGGAGCGCGCCCAGTTCGGGCGGCATCCCGGGGACGGGCGTGAACTCCCGCTCCGGCAGGGCGTCGAGGAGTCCGCGGGCGTACGGGTGCCGGGGCCCGGGGGTGCCGAAGAAGTCGGCGGCGTCGGCGAGTTCGACGATGCGGCTCGCGTACATCACGGCCACGCGGTCGGCGATCCGCTCGGCCGCCTCGAGGTCGTGCGTGATGAGCAGGAGCGCGCGCTCCGAACCGATGTGGCGGCGCAGTTCGTCGACGGTGCGCTCCACGAGGTCGCGGTCGAGTCCGGTCGTGGGTTCGTCGGCGATGAGCAGGGGCGCGTCGCCGACCAGGGCCAGCGCGGTCGCGGCCCGCTGGGCGAGCCCGCCGGAGAGTTCGTGCGGGTGCCGGTCGAGATGCCCGACGGGGAACGCGGCGCGCTCCGCCGCCTCCTCGGCGGCGGCCCGCAGTCGTGGACCGCGCCGCACACCGTTCAACTCACGTACGACTTCCTCCAGTTGGGAGCGGACCGTCCGTACGGGTGTGAGGTGCGCGGCGGGGCTCTGCGGTACGAGGCCTACGCGGCGGCCGCGGACCGTGCGGGCCAGGGTGCGCTCGTCGGCGGCGAGCAGGTCGAGGCCGCCGAGGAACGCGGAACCGGCGGTCTCCGCGTTGCCCGGCACGAGCCCGAGGAGGGCCGACGCGAGCACCGACTTGCCGCAGCCGCTCTCGCCGACGAGGGCCAGGCACTCGCCGGCCGCGAGGTCGAGGCGTGCGCCGCTGACGGCCTGCACGTACGCGCCGTCACGCATCCGGAAGCGTATGGACACGTCCTCTACGGACAGCACGGGTTGAGGCCCGGTCACAGCATGAGCTCCGATCGGCGGCGCGGGTTGAGCCGTTCCCGCCAAGCGCCCGCGAGGCCCGCGATCGCCAGGGTCGGCACGATGATGAACAGGCCGGGGAAGAGCGTCGGCCACCAGCCCCCGGCGAGCAGCGAGCCCCGCGCGGACTGGACGAGGGTGCCCAGGCTCGCCTGGTGCGCGGGCAGGCCGAGGCCGAGGAAGGAGAGGGCGGACTCGTGCCAGACGGCGTGCGGCACCATGAGGACGGCGGCGAGCGCGGCCTGCGGCAGGACGCCGGGCAGCAGGTGGCGCACGGCGATCCGCCGGCGCGACGAGCCCGCGGACACGGCCGCGTCGATGTACGGCCGTGAGCGCAGGGAGAGCACTTCGGCGCGCACGATTCGGGCCGTGGACAGCCAGTGCGTGAGTGCCACGGAGACGACGACCGGCCAGACGCCCGGCCGGAACATGGCGACGATGAAGATGCCGAGGAGCAGGTGCGGCACCGACGCGAAGACGTCCACGAGGCGCATGACGACCCGGTCCGTCCAGCCGCCGACGGCGCCCGCGAGCGCCCCCACGGCCGTGCCGATGGCGGTCGCGACGACGGCGGCGACCACCCCGACGAGGAGGGAGACGCGCAGCCCGTACACGCAGCGCAGCAGCAGGTCGCGGCCCACGTCGTCGGTGCCGAACGGGTGTGTCCACGACGGCGGTTGGAGCTTGGCGGCGAGGTCGACGGCCTGTTCGTCGAGGTGCGCGAGGGGCGGCACGACGAGGACGGCGAGGACGACCGCCGCGACGAGGACGGCGGACGTGCGCACCCGCCACGCGCGCGTGGAGCGGCGCGCGCCGCCTTGGGCGCGCCAGGTGAGCTCAGCCATCGAATCCCACTCTCGGGTCGGCGAGGCCGTACAGGAGGTCGGCGGCCAGGTTGCCGAGGAGTACGGCGAGCGTGGCGAGAACGGTCAGCGCGGCGAGCAGGGGGAAGTCCACGGATGTCGCGGCCTGCACGGTCGCCGCGGCGATCCCCGGCCAGCTGAACACGGTCTCCACCAGGAGCGCGCCGGTGATCAGTTCGGGGACGCGGGAGCCGATGAGCGTCAGCACGGGCAGCAGTCCGGACCGCAGGGCGTGGCCGATCAGGACGGTGCGCGGGGCGAGTCCGCGTGCGCGCGCCCCGCGGACGGGGTCCTCCTCGAGTGCGTCGCCGACGCCTTGGCGTACGTACAGGACGAACCAGGGCAGTTGCGAGACGGCGAGGACGGCGGCGGGGAGCACCAGGTGCGAGGCGACCTGCCCGGCCGTGATCGTGGTGCTGCCGGTGTCGGTGAGTCCGCCGGCCGGAAGCGCGCCGAGTTCGAGGGCGAACAGCCATACGGCGAGCAGGCCGAGCCAGAACGGGGGCGCTGCTTCGAGGGTGTAGGCGAGCGCGCTGACGGTCCGGTCGAGCCATCCTCCCTGGTGTCGCGCGGCGAGGACGCCGAGTGCCGTGCCGAGCAGGACGGCGGCGAGGAAGGCGGTGGCGGCGAGCAGGACGGACCAGCCGATGCGTTCGCCGAGGACGTCGGCGACGGGCTGTCGCAGTACGGAGGAGTCGCCCAGGTCGCCCCGGAGCGCGGAGGTCAGCCAGTCCCACCAGCGGGTCACGAGGGGCCGGTCGACGCCGAGGTTGGCGCGGAGCTGGTCGAGGTTGTCCTGCGAGGCGGTGAGCCCGGCCGAGCCCGCGTAGGCCTTGACGGGGTCGAAGGGGGACGCGGCGGCGATCGCGAAGACGCCGAAGGTCACGGTGGCGAGGACCGGGACGACGAACAGGATCCGCCGTCCCGTCAGGCGCGCCATCGGCCCCCAGGGGAGCCGCCGCTTCACGAGGCCGGCCGCCACTTCTCGACGTTCCACCAGGGGCCGGAGGCGAGCCCGTGGTCGTGCGGCTCGACCTGGGTGGTGAGGTCGCCGAACCGGTTGCCGACGACGTAGAGGTGGTCGATGTGGGTGAGGAAGGTGTAGCCGGGGTTCTTCACGAGTTCGCGCTGCACGGTGTCGTAGGCGGCCTTGCGCCGGTCGCGGTCGTCGGTCCTGCGGGCCGCGTCGAGCGCCTTGTCGACACGCGCGTTGTCGTACCGGGCCATGTTGTTGAAGCCGTCGCCAGCGAGGGAGGACTTGAGGAGCGTGTACTGGTCGAAGTCGGGGTCGGCCGGGGAGCCGCCGCCCGCGAGGACCGCGTCCTTGGGCATGCGCGGCTCGATGACCTCCCAGGTGCCGGACTCCACCTTGATCTGGATGCCGAGCTTCTTGGCGTCGGAGGCGTAGGCGAGGGCGTGGTCCTGGCGGAGCTTGTCGCCGGTCAGGTACCAGAGCGGGAACGAGGCGCGGACACCGTTCCTGGTCCGGATCCCGTCCTTGCCGGTCTTCCATCCCGCGGCGTCGAGGATCTTCCCGGCCTTCGCGAGGTCGTGGGTGCGCTCGGTGCCCTCGGTGAACCAGGGGCTGTCGGTCGGGACCGGGCCGTACGCCTCCTTGCCCGCGCCCTGGAGGATCGAGTCGACCATGGCCTTGCGGTCGACGCCGATGTCGAGCGCGCGCCTGACGGCGGTGTCTCCAGCGACCTTGTTGCCGGTGGGCAGGGTCACGACGCGGTAGTCGAAGGTGCGGGCGGCGTACGTCTTCTTGTCGCCGTCGCTCTTGAACGTCGCGGCGAGGTCGGGCGGCAGGACGGCGCCGTCGAGGTCTCCGGAGCGCAGCCGGGTGGCGCGCACGTCGTCGTCCTTGACGATGGCCATGGTGAAGTTCCTGACCTTCGGCTCGCCGCCCCAGTAGCGGGGGTTGGCCTCGAAGGTGAGCTTCTCACCCTTGGACCACTTCACGAGCGTGTACGGCCCCGTGCCGACCGGCTTCGTGGTGAAGTCGCCGGTGTTGACGTCCTGCTTGCCCGCTATGTGCTCGGGCGCGATGGGCAGGACGGTGCGCTCGGCGAACGGGGCGTAGGCGTACTTGAGGCGGAAGACGACGGTGTCGTCACCCTTCGCCTCGACCCTGTCGACGGCGTCGAGCTCCGTCTTGGATGCGTTGTTGGTCTTCTTGTCGAGGATCGTCTCGTAGGTGAAGACGACGTCCTTCGCCGAGAAGGGCTTCCCGTCGCTGAACCGCACGCCGTCGCGCAGCTTGTACGTGTACGTGCGGCCGTCGGCGCTCACCTTCGGCAGCGCGGCGGCGAGCGCGGGCTTCAGCTCCATGTCCGCGTCGTGGGTGAGCAGCCCGTCGAAGATCTTGGAGTTGCCGTCCTTGCCGTAGCCCAGGAGCGGGCTGAGCGTGTCCGGTTCGTAGGCGATGCCCACGACCGCGCTCGACCCCGCCCGCCCCTTGCCGCCACCGCTCGAGCCGCCGGGCGCCGAACAGGCCGCGGCGGTCACCGACAATGCGGCGACCGCCGCCACCGCTGTCGCGCCTCGTGCCGGCCTGACCACCATGCCCACCCCTATTGAAGATCAACTCTTATTGCGAACGAGTCGCAATAATGCCATCTCGTCAAGGGAAGGTAAAACCCGCCGTCGGGCCCGGTGTCAGGGCGCCCGGAGGTCGACCAGCTCGGCCAGCTCCTCCCGGTGCCTGCCCGCGGAACCCAGGGCGATCGAGTCGGCCTTGGCCCGCTTGAGATAGAGGTGGACGGGGTGCTCCCAGGTCATGCCGATGCCGCCGTGCAGCTGGAGCGCCTCCTCCGCCGCGTGGACGGCCGCGGGTCCGGCGTACGCCTGGGCGACGGCCACCGCGACATCGGCGTCGTCGCTCCCGGCGGCGAGGGTGTCCGCCGCGCTGCGGGCCGCGGCGCGGACGCCGACGACCTCCAGCCACACCTGGGCGAGCCGGTGCTTGAGCGCCTGGAACGAGCCGACGGGCCGGTTGAACTGGTGGCGCTCGCGCGTGTAGCGGACCGTTTCGGTCAAGCACCATTCGGCGAGGCCGAGTTGCTCGGACGCGAGAAGTCCCGCTCCGGCCCGCAGCGCGCGGCGGACGGCCGGAACGGCGTTGTCGGTCAGCACACGCGCGCGTGCGCCGGCGAAGGTCACCGTGGCGACGGGCCGGGTGGGATCGAGGGACGTCCGCGCCTCGACGGTGACGCCGTCACCGGTGACGTCGACCGCGTACAGACCGCTGCTCGTCGGCACGAGGAGCACATCGGCCGCCGCCGCGTCGGCGACGCCGGTGACCCGCCCCTCCAGCCGGCCACCCTCCTCGCGTACCCCGCCGAAGGCCTGACCGGGCGCGGCCGACAGGGGCACGGCGAGCGTGCCCACCGTGCGGCCCGACGCGAGCGCGCCGAGCAGCGCGGAGGCCTCGTCGCCCGCGCAGTCGAGGAGCGCCTCGGTCGCGACGACAGCGCTGGTGAGATAGGGAACGGGGGCGACAGAACGCCCCAACTCCTCAAGGACCACGGCTGCTTCACGGTGTGTCGCGCCCTGGCCGCCGAGTTCCTCGGGGATCAGCAGGCCCGCGAGCCCCATCCCCTCGGCGAGCGACTTCCACAGCGCACGGTCGTGCGGCTCGTCCGTCTCGACCCGGGCGAGCACCGACGCGGCGTCGCAGTGGGCGGCGAGGAGGCCGCGCACGGCGGACCGCAGCGCCTCTTCCTCCTCCGTGTACAGCAGATCGCTCATCGCGCGAGGTCCTTCCAGGCGACGTCCTTGTCGGTGCGCGGCTCGGACGGCAGCCCGAGGACGCGTTCGGCGACGATGTTGAGCAGGACCTCGCTCGTCCCGCCCTCGATGCTGTTGCCCTTGGCGCGCAGATAGCGGTATCCGGCGTCACGGGCCAGGAAGTCCACGACGGCCGGCCGGCGCATGGTCCAGTCGCCGTACAACAGGCCCTCTTCGCCGAGGAGTTCGATCTCCAGGCCGCTGATCTCCTGGTTGAGCCGGGCGAAACCGAGCTTCATGCCGGAGCCCTCGGGGCCCGGCTGACCCGCGACCAGTTGCTGGCGCAGGCGCTCGCCGGTGAGACGGGCGACCTCGGCCTCGACCCACAGCTTCAGGAGCCGCTGGTGCAGATCGTGGGTGCGCAGCTCGGGGCGCTCGCGCCATGTCTTCGCGACCGCGGAGATCATGCCGCCCTCGCGCGGGATGCGGGAGCCGCCGATCGACACACGCTCGTTCATCAGCGTGGTCTGCGCGACCTTCCAGCCGTCGCCGATCTCGCCGAGCCGGTGCGCGTCCGGGATGCGGACGTCGGTGAGGAACACCTCGTTGAACTCGGCCTCGCCGGTGATCTGGCGCAGCGGCCGCACCTCGACACCGGGGTCGGTCATGTCACAGATGAAGTACGTGATGCCACGGTGCTTGGGCACGTCCGGATCGGTGCGGGCGATGAGGATGGCCCAGCGGGCGGTGTGGGCGCCGGACGTCCACACCTTCTGGCCGTTGATCACCCAGTCGCCGGTGGCCTCGTCGCGCACGGCGCGGGTGCCGAGCGCCGCGAGGTCGGAGCCCGCGCCGGGCTCGCTGAACAGCTGGCACCACACCTCCTCCCCGATCCACAGCGGGCGCAGGAAGCGCTGTTTCTGCTCGTCGGTCCCGAAGCCGAGCACCGTCGGGGCGGCCATGCCGAGGCCGATGCCGATGCGGCGCGGATCGTTGTCCGGGGCGTCCGCCGCGGCCAGTTCGGCGTCCACGACGGCCTGGAGCGAGCGCGGCAGACCGAGCCCGCCGAGGCCCTGCGGGTAGTGCACCCACGAAAGACCGGCGTCGAAGCGGGCCTTCAGGAAGTCGGTACGGTCCGTGGTCGCGGGCGGATACGCGGCCAGCAACTCCTGGGTGCGGCGGCGCAGTTCGGCGGCGTCGGTCATGCGACCGCCCCCTCGTGCCCGGGCACCACGGCGACGCGGCCGGTGGTGACGCCGTCGGCGACGCGCTGCACGGCGGCCGCCGCGCCGGCCAGCGGCACGCGCTCACTGATCAGCGGCTTGATCGCGCCGCGCGCCGCGAGCTCGGTGAGCTGCTCGTGGCAGTGGGCGACCAGCTTCGGGTCCTTGGTGTTGTACAGGCCCCAGTGCAGGCCGAGGATCGCGTAGTTCTTCACCAGGGCGTGGTTGAGGGCCGGGCTGGGGATCGTGCCGCTCGCGAATCCGACGACGACGATCCGCCCCTCGAAGGCGACGACCTTCGTGGACTGCGTGTACGCCTCACCGCCGACCGGGTCGTAGATGACGTCGGCGCCCCGGCCGCCGGTGGCCTCCTTCACGGCGGCGATGACGTCCTGCGCGCGGCGGTCGACGACGACGTCGCAGCCCAGGTCGCGGGCCACCTTCACCTTCTCCTCGCCCCCGACGACGCCGATGACGGTGGCGCCGGCGGCCTTGCCGAGCTGCACCGCGGCACTGCCGACGCCGCCGGCCGCCGCGTGCACGAGGAGCGTCTCGCCCGCCTGGAGGTGCGCCCTGCGGTGCAGGCCGAACCAGCCGGTCTGGTAGCCGATGTGCAGGGCCGCGGCCTCGGCGTCGTCGAGCGCGTCGGGCGCGGGCAGCAGGGCGGCGGCGTCCGCCACGGCGTACTCGGCGAAGCCGCCGTGCGGCAGCGCCGGGTTGGCCAGGACGCGCCGGCCGTCCTCCGTCTCGCCGCAGATCTCCACGCCGGGCGTGAACGGCATGGGCGGCCGCACCTGGTACTGGCCCCGGCACATCAGTGCGTCCGGGAAGTTGATGTTCGCCGCGCGCACCCTGAGCAGGACCTGCCCGTCCCCGGGGACGGGCCGCTCGACGTCGGCGAGCTCCATCACCTCGCTCGGCTCGCCGTTCCGGTGCACTTGCCATGCCTGCATGCGGGGCCTCCACGGGACTGCTTCGTCTTACCGGGCTCGCTCGCATACTAAGCGGTCGCTTGGATATCTGGGAACAGGCCGGGGCCCTTTTTCGCGCCTGCTGCCGCCGGCCTGCCGCAGGCATGGAGCTTTCGGCGTCCACGCGGTATCGATACGGCATGACCGACTCGACCGGCCCCGCCCGCGCGACGACACCGCGGGGGCTGCCCGCCCCTCCCCCGGTCGGCACGACAGCGCTCCCTCCGGGAACGTACCGGGGAAGCCTGGTCCTGGTCACGGGTGGCGGGACGGGTCTCGGAAAGGCCGTCGCCGCCGAGTTCGCGCGGCTCGGCGCCGATGTGTTGATCGTGAGCCGCCGGGCCGCGCACCTGGAGCCCGCACTGGAGGAACTGTCGGGGGTGAGCCGCGACGGCGCCACGGTGACAGCCGCGGTCTGCGACATCAGGGACCCGGACCGCATCTCCGAGGTCTTCGACACGGCGGAGGCGGCGCACGGGCGCACCCCCGACGTACTCGTCAACAACGCGGCCGCCAACTTCCCCGTACCCGCCGAGGACATGAGCCCGAACGCGTGGCGCACCGTCGTCGACATCACCCTCAACGGCACCTTCTACATGACCCGCGAGTTCGGCCGCAGACACCTCGCGGCGGGCACGCCGGGCTCCGTGATCGCCGTAGGCGCCTCCTACGCATGGACGGGCGGCCCCGGCTTTGCCCACAGCGCGGCGGCCAAGGCGGGCGTGAAGAATCTGGTGGAGACGCTGGCCGTGGAGTGGAGCCCGTACGGGATCCAGGTCAACGGCCTCGTGCCGGGGCTCATGCCGCACGAGGACATGACGGGGGACATCCGCGAGGGCCTCGGACGGGGCGACGCCGACCACGGTGCCCGGCAGCCCGCCCTGCGTGTCGGCGCGCCCCGCGAGCTGGGCTGGGCCGCCACCTTCCTCGCCTCCCCCTACGCCCGCTTCATCAGCGGCCACACGCTCGTCGTGGACGGGGCGAACTGGCAACGGCGAGGACTGGTGAGCCCGCCTGTGGTGACCGTGCGGGAGCAGCTGGGGAGGGGGCCGTTCCAGTAAGGACCGTTCCAGTAAGGGCCGTTGTAGGCGGTTCCTCGCGAAAGGGGAAATCGGCCGGTGGCTCACCAATTCGCGTTGCGGGCGAAGCCCGCGGGCCGCCCGCCGCATTGCCGCTTGGTCGGGTTCACTGATTTCGCTAACGTAAGTCCGTTTTGCATACGAGATTCACCGAAATGTTCGGTATCAGTTACCCGGTGATGGCGGCTCCCATGAGCCTGCACAGCGGCGGGACACTGGCCGCCGCGGTGTCCGCCGCCGGCGGGCTCGGCTCCTTCGGGGGTACGCATCCCTGGAAGGGACCTGACTGGGTCCGCGCGCAGATCGCGACCATTCGCGCCACGACGGACCGACCGTTCGGGGTCGGCTTCATCACTCCGTTCCTCCCCTTCACCGAGCCGCATTTCGACGCCGCGCTGGAGGAGCGACCAGAGATCGTCGCGCTGTCGTTCGCCAACCCCCAGCCGTGGCTTGCTCGCGCCAAGGACGCGGGAGCCCGGGTGATGTGCCAGGTCCAGACCTACGATGACGCGGAGACGGCCGTCGCCGCGGGCACCGATGTCCTCGTGGCGCAGGGCACCGAGGCCGGTGGCCACACCGGGACGATGGGCCTGCTGCCGTTCCTGGCCGGGATCGTGAGGCGGTTTCCCGATGTACCGGTACTGGCCGCAGGGGGAATTGCCGACGGCCGAACACTCGCGGCGGTCCTCACCGCCGGTGCGGACGGCGCCTGGCTGGGCACGGCGTTTCTCGCCACGCCCGAGGCGGTCGAGGTACACGACGTCCACAAGCGCCTGATCGTCGAGAGCGATGACACAGACACCGTATGGACGCGGGCCTACGACATCGCGTCGGGGCTGCCCTGGCCGGCGACCATCGGCGCACGCGTCCGCCGCAACCGGTTCACCGATGAGTGGTCAGGACGTGAGGCAACGCTGCGGGACCGCAAAGAGGAGGTCGCGCCCGCGGAAGACCTCAACCCCTTCGAGGCCTCGCCCGATCCCGACACGAGCGAGATCCTCTACGGGCAGTCGGCGACCTTCGTCGACGCCGTCCGCCCCGCTGCGGACGTGGTCCGGACGATCAGTGACCAGGCCGAGGCGATCCTGGCCTCGCGGCCTCGATCCCTGCTGCGCTGACTGAGAACGGCGATGACGCCGGTCAGCAGTGCGGCGCGCAGGATCGTTCGGCGCTGGGCTGAAGTGCGGTCCTGCCGACTCGCGGCGGGGCCCTTCGCGCGGGAATCCGACGGCGGGAGGGGGAAACGGCCGGCCGCTCGCCCCTTCGGGGATGCGGTCAGGCTTCCAGGCGGCGCTTGGCGAGCCAGGTGACGATCTCGGGGTCGTGGTGGTCGAAGAACAGCGAGCTTCCGGTGTCGAGGGTGGCGATCTGGGCCACCTGCTCGTCGGTGAGCTGGAAGTCGAAGACGTCGATGTTCTCGGCCATGCGCTCGGCACGCACCGACTTGGGGATGGCGACCACGCCGCGCTGGGCCAGCCAGCGCAGCACGACCTGCGCGACCGACTTGCCGTACTCCTTGCCGATCTCGGCCAGGAGCGGGTGGGAGAACAGGTCGTTCCTGCCTTCGGCGAAGCCGCCCCAGGACTGGATCTGCACGCCGTGCTCACGCATCAGGGCCTGGTAGTCGGCGCGTTGGAAGAAGGGGTGGGTCTCGATCTGGTTGACCGCTGGGGTGATCTCGTTGTTGACGATCAGGTCGAGCAGCCGGTCGGGGTAGAAGTTGGCGACACCGATGGCCTTGGCCAGGCCCTCGCCGTTGAGCGCCTCCATGGCGCGCCACTGTCCGTAGACATCGCCGAAAGGCTGGTGCATCAGATACAGGTCGAGGTAGTCCAGGCCCAGCTTGTTCAGGGACGTCTCGAAGGCACGGCGGGCGTTGTCCCCGGCCGGGGCGTCCTGGACCCAGAGCTTGGTGGTGACGAACAGGTCCCCGCGGGCGATGCCGCTGGAACTGATGGCGTGGCCCACGGCTTCTTCGTTGCCGTAGGCCGCCGCGGTGTCCAGCAGGCGGTAGCCGGCGGCCAGCGCGTCGGACACGGCGCGCTCGGTGTCCTCGGCCGGTATCTGGTAGACGCCGAATCCGATGAGCGGCATCTCGACACCGTTGCTCAAGGTCACGTACTGCATGGGGGGAGGTTCCTTTGCTGAAGGTGGAGTGAACGGTGTCAGGGGGTGATGAGGGACTTGAGGACCTGACGGTCGGCCATCGCCCGGTAGGCGTCGGGCGTCTGCTCGAGGGCGAAGGTCTTGTCGAAGACGCGGCCGGGGGCGATGGTGCCGTCCAGGATGTCGGGCAGCAGCTGCTCGATGTAGGCGCGGGCGGGGCTGGCGCCGCCGGTCAGAGTGATGTTGCGCATGAAGGCAGCCGGTCCGATCGGCCCCTGCTCGTACTGCGGAACACCGAGCCGGCTGATGATGCCACCGTCCAGGACCGCGCCCAGGGCCGTGTCGAGGGCTCGTCGGGTTCCGACGGCCTCGATCACCTTGTGGACGCCGCCGGTCAGCTCGCGGATGCGGGCGATGCCCTCCTCACCGCGCTCGGCGACAACGTCGGTGGCGCCGAACTTCCGGCCCAGGTCGGTGCGCGCTTCATGTCGGCCGGCGAGGACGATCCGCTCGGCACCGAGACGCTTCGCGGCGATCACCGCGCACAGGCCGACCGCGCCGTCACCGACGACCAGCACCTCGTCCCCGCGGCCGATGCCGGCGGTGACCGCCCCGTGGTGGCCGGTGGTCATCACGTCCGACAGCGCCAGCAGGGACGGGAGCAGCGCGGAGTCGGCGGCCACCGGCAGCTTCACCAGCGTGCCGTCGGCGTACGGGACGCGGACGGCTTCGCCCTGCCCGCCGTCGACGCCGTCGAACCCGTACCGGCCTCCGTTGCGGCACGAGATGTGCAGGCCGTCGGCGCAGTAGTCACAGGTGTTGTCGCTGTACGTGAACGGGGCGACGACCAGGTCACCCGCGTTCAGCCCGGTCACGTCGACGCCGGTCTCCTCGACGACCCCGAGGAACTCGTGCCCCATGGGACGGCCGGTGTCGGTGGCGGGCATCGACTGGTAGGGCCACAGGTCGCTGCCGCACACGCACGAGGCCACTACGTGGACCACGGCGTCGGCCGGCTGGACGATCTTGGGGTCGGGCCGGTCCTCGACACGGACGTCGCCGGCTCCGTACATCACTGCTGCGCGCATGAGGGGTGTCACTCCAAACGGGGGGGGTGGGCTGTCGCGGCGGGGCAGATCAGCGTTCGAGCATCTGCGCCTGCGCCTCGGTGTGCGTGTCGCCTGCAGCAGGTGGCAAGCTGCTGAGCTTGTCGAGCTGCTCGCCGGTCAGCGTGATCGCGTCGGCGGCGGTGTTCTCCTCCACCCTGCTGACCCGCTTGGTGCCGGGGATCGGGGCGATGTCGTCGCCCTGGGCGAGCAGCCAGGCCAGGGCCACCTGCGCGGGCGTGACACCGACTTCGGCGGCCACGCCCTGCACCTCGTCGGCGATCGCCAGGTTGCGCTGGAAGTTCTCGCCGGTGAAGCGGGGGTTGTCGCGCCGGAAGTCGCCCTCGTCGAACTGGTCGGTGGCGCGGACCGTGCCCGTCAGGAAGCCGCGGCCGAGCGGCGAGAACGGCACCAGGCCGATGTTCAGCTCCCGCAGGACCGGCAGGATGCGCTCCTCGATCCCGCGCGTCCACAGGGAGTATTCCGACTGGACCGCGGTGATCGGCTGGACGGCGTGGGCGCGGCGGATCGTGTCAGGGCCGGCCTCCGAGAGGCCGAACGCGCGCACCTTGCCCTCGGCGATCAGCTCGCGGACAGCGCCGGCGGTCTCCTCGATCGGCGTGTTCGGATCCACCCGGTGCTGGTAGTACAGGTCGATGTGATCGGTGCCCAGCCGCTTCAGGGACCCCTCGACGGCAGTACGGACATTGGCCGGGCCGGAGTCGAGGTTCCATGGGCCGTCGCCGGCGTGGGAGACCAGGCCGAACTTCGTGGCCAGCACCACCTGGTCCCGGCGCCCCTTCAGCGCCCGGCCCAGCAGCTCCTCGTTGGTGTAGGGGCCGTAGATCTCGGCGGTGTCGATGAGCGTGACGCCCAGCTCCAGCGCCCGGTGCACCGTCCTGATCGACCCCGCCTCGTCGGTACCGGAACCGGTGTAGCCGTGGGACATCCCCATCGCACCGAGACCGATCCGGGAAACCTCCAGGTCACGCAGCTTGATGTAGCGCATTTCGCCCTCTCAGGTTCGTGGCGTCGCCCGGCACCCTCGCTCTCGCCCGTCCGGCCACGTCATGCCTGGGGTGGTTCCGGCGCTGTTCCGGGGTGTAGGCGTCTTGCTCCTTCACCTTGGCCTGGACTGCTCCGGTGTGGCAGGGCGGGTTCTTCAGGGGTAATGACAGGGCCCCCCTCCCGCCTGCGCGGCTGGCACTGAGCGGGTGAGACTGGAGTCATGGCATCCGAGAGCGCGCACAGCGAGGGCGCCGAGCTGGGTCGCTACCTGCGCGCCCGCCGCACCCAGACCAGCCCCGAACACGTCGGACTCACCGTCGGCGCCGGCATCCGTCGCACCCCCGGCCTGCGACGCGAGGAGCTGGCCACCCTCGCCGGCATCAGCATCGACTACTACGTACGCCTGGAACGCGGCAAGGAGACCCGCCCCAGCCCTGCCGTCCTCGACGCGCTCGCCCGCGCCCTGCACATGGACGACCAGGAACACCAGCACCTGCGCGAGCTCGCCGCCCGCGCCGCCCGCTACGTCTCCGAACCACCGCCCGCGCCCAGCCGCACGGTGCGCCCCCACCTCAAACTGCTGCTCGAATCGCTGCGCCCGAACCCGGCCTATGTCATCAGCCGCAGCATGGACATGCTCGCCTGGAACCCCGGCGGCCTCGCCCTCTACGCGGGCCTGGACGACTGGCCCGTCAAACAGCGCAACCTGGCCCGCTACCTCTTCCTGCACCCTGCGGCCCGCGACCTCTTCCCCGACTGGGACCGGCAGATCACCGCCTGCGTCGCCCGCCTGCGCGCCATCGCCGGAACTGCCCCGGACGCCCCCGACCTCACCAACCTCGTCGGCGAACTCCTCCTCAAGAGCCCCGACTTCGCGGGCCTGTGGGAGCGCTACGAAGTGACCGGACGCAAGCCGGCGCACAAGACGTTCCAGCATCCCCAAGTCGGGACGGTCACCCTGACCTCACAGTCCCTGCACGTGGAAGGCACCCCCGGTCAGCGCATCGGCGTCTACACCGCCGAACCCGGCAGCCCTGACCACGACGCTCTGCTCCTGCTCGACATGACCGCATCACGGCCGGCAGAACGTCCCGCTCCCGCCCCGAAAGCCACCGGTCAGCAGCCGTAGGCCACTACGGGCATGCGACAGAGCCCCGCATCGGTCGCCGAGCGAAAGGCCGGCTCAGCGGTCCCCGGGGCTCGGTGAGGGGGACGGTACGGCCAGCGCCTTGCCTGTGCCCTCGTACGAGGCGTCGCAGCGCACGGCAATCCCTACTTCCCCTCGAACCGCGGCTCGCGCCGCTCCGCCTTCGCCGTATACCCCTCCCGGATGTCCTGCGACGTGAGTGTGAGCGCCGCGCTCATCGCCACGCGGTCGAGCGCGGCCCCGAGGCCCGCGTCCGCGAACGCGTCGATGTCGCGCTTGACGGCCTGCACGGCGAGAGGCGCGTTCCCCGCGATCTCCGCGGCGAGCGAATGGGCGGACTCCTCCAACTCCCCCACACCGGTGACCTGTTGGATCAGGTTCAGCCGGTGCGCCGTCCCCGCGTCGATGCGGCGGCCCGTCAGCGCGAGGTACTTGGCCCAGCCCGCGCCCGCCTCCCGCGCGATCCGTAGATCGCCACCCGCGTCGACGGCGACCCCGAGCCGCGCCTCCGGCAGCGCGAACACCGCGTCGTCGGCCGCGATCCGCACATCGGCCATCAGCGCCAGCTCGAACCCGACACCGAGGCAGTAGCCCTGCACGGCCGCGACGACGGGCTGCGGCAGGCCGGCGAACGCGCGGAACCGTTCATGGACCCAGCGGATGCCCTCGTAGTAGTTGCGCGTCCGCTCGGACCCGGAGCGCCCGGTGATCCCGCCGCCGGGCGCCTTGATGTCGATGCCCGCACAGAAGGCCCGCCCCTCGGCCCGCAGCAGCACCACCCGGATCGTGTCGTCGAAGCGGATCCGGTCGGCGAGCAGGCCGAGTTGGCGGCTCGACTCCCAGCTCCAGGCGTTCAGCTTCTCCGGCCGGCACAGGGTGAGGACGCCGATGCCACCCTCCTCGACGTGCAGCCGGAGCCGCCGCGCCCCCTCGCCCCCGCCTTCACCGTCATCGGGAAGTTCGTTGCTCGTCGTGTCGATCATCCCGCCACCACCCCGACTTTCCTGACGCATCATCAGAAGGCGCAGGGTAGGTGACGGGCCCTACCGACTGAAGAGTTCGAACGGTACGGCCGGTGTGCCACCGAAGCGCTCCGCGGCGGCCTGGACGTTGCCGGTGAGGAACGAGCGGCAGTAGGTCTCGGGGTTCTCGTCCGTCAACGCCTCGATGTACGTGCGGTGTTCGAGCAGGGAGTGCACGGCCCGTTCGATTCCGGGCGTCGCGTCGACCGCGTGCGTGGGCGACGACGAGCCCGCGACGGCGACCCAGCGCACGCCGTTCCAGGGCGCGAGGCCCTGCTCGACGAGTTCGGGGAAGATCCAGCGGTTGCCGGCGTCCGCCGCCGCGTCGAGGGTGGCGCGCCCGACGGCGACATGGTCGGGGGTGTTCCAGGCGACGCCGCCCCATGTGTCACGGTGGTTGAGCGTGATGACGAGTTCGGGCCGGTGCCTGCGGATCGCGGCGGCGATGTCGCGGCGCAGCGCGGTCCCGTACTCGACGACGCCGTCCTTGTGGTCGAGGAACTCGACGGTGTCCACGCCGACGACGGCGGCGCTCGCGCGCTGCTCCCGCTCGCGCAGGGGTGCGCACTTGGCGGGTTCGAGGGTGTCGATGCCCGCCTCTCCTCGGGTGGCCAGGACGTAGGCGACCTCGCGTCCGCCGTCGGTCCAGCCGGCGATCGCCGCGGAGCATCCGTATTCGAGGTCGTCCGGGTGTGCCACGACGGCGAGGGCGCGCTGCCAGTCCTCGGGCATGGGCAGCAGCTCGTCGGGGGCGGCGGTCTGGATCTTCGGCTCGGTCATGGCCGCACCCTAATGCGGCGTCGTCCGCGATGCGGGGGTGTTCGCGGGACGGGGAAGGCCGTCTCGCCTCCCCCGCCCCTGCCCTCTCAGACGTCTCCGCGCAGCATCGCGAGCAGCCGGTCGAGGACGCGCGGCGCTCCGGCCCGCAGACCGTCGTGCTCGAACTCGTCGGTGACCCATGTGCGCAGTCCCTTGACGGCGCGGGCCGTGCGCAGGGCGTGGGCCGTGTCGACGTACATGTCGTCGTGGTAGACGGCGGCGACGGCCGGCACCTCGTTGGCGGCCAGGCGCGCGGGGTCGTAGAGCGTGGCCCAGTCGGTGCGGGCGGCGAGGAGTTCGGCGGTCTCGCGCAGGGGGCGCAGGGCCGGGTCGCAGTCGAACATCCAGGGGTGCACGGACTCGCCCGTGAAGAGCAGGGGCCCGTCACCGGCGAGGGTCTTCGCGGCGTCGAACTGGGGGAACTCGCCGCGTACACGCTCGGCCGACCAGTTCGTGGGCCGGGCGTCCTGCCCGTAGATGGCCTCGTGCACGAGCGCGTACAGCGGGTGTCCGGCGTAGGAGAGCGTGGCCTGTACGTCCTCCTGGAACGCGTCGGACAGTTCGACGCCGGCGGGCGTGCGGACGAAGGCGTCCTCGAGGAGGTAGTGCAGGCGGTCGCTGCCGCCGGTCCCGCCGAGCAGGATGCCCAGGGACTGGAACGCCTCGACGGTCAGCCGGTAGCCGCCGTTCAGTACGGGCTCGTGCTCGGCGAGGTACTCGGCGATGCGGCGGGCGCGCTCGACGTCCTGCGGGTAGCGCGCGTAGTGCGCGGCGACCTTGCGTTCGATGCGCGGGTACGCGGCGCGGTAGACGTCGTCCGCGTGGCCGTCGAGCGTGGGCAGGCCGCCGGTGATGACAGCGGCGGTGAGGCCCTCGGGGGCCGTCGACAGGTAGTGGGTCACGCAGAAGCCGCCGAAGCTCTGGCCGAGAACGGTCCACGGGGCGCCGCCGGTCACCTCGCCGCGGATCGCCTCGCAGTCGCGGACGATCGAGTCGGCGCGGAAGTGCGCGAGGTAGTCGGCCTGTTCGCGCGGGCCGCCGCGCAGCGGGAGCGTCTGCCGGTTGGCCGGGGTGGAGCTGCCCGTGCCGCGCTGGTCGAGGAGGAGCACCCGGTGGTCCTGGAGAGCCCGGCCGAGCCAGGCCTGCTTGCCGGAGAACCGGTTGGCGCCGAATCCGGGGCCGCCCTGGAGGTAGAGGAGCCACGGGAGGTTGGCGTGTTCTTTCCCGATGGCCACCGCCTCGCGGGCGAACAGCTCGATGCTCTCGCCCTCGGGGTGATCGTGGTCGAGCGGCACTGAGAAGCGGCGGTCGGTGAGGACGACACCGGGCTGGAGGTATGTGGCGGTCGTCAAGGGGGCTCCTGGGCGGCGTTCGGAATACGGTGTGCGGTGTCCGCTCAGTTCAGCACATGTCAGCGCGAGCCCAGACTCGACCCCCGTACGACCAGCTCGGGCTGGAGGACGACCCTGCGGTGGCGGTGGGGTTCGCCGCTCGCGGGTTCCGTCTCCTCCAGGAGGAGTTCGGCGGCCATCGCTCCCATGGTGACGGCGGGCTGGCGCACCGAGGTCAGGGGCACGGTGGCGGCCGACGCGAACTCGATGTCGTCGTAGCCGACGATCGCGATGTCCTCGGGGACCCGTACACCGGCCGCGTACATCGCCTGGAGGACGCCGAGGGCGAGCAGGTCGTTGGCGCAGAACGCGGCGGTGGGGCGGTCGGCGAGGCCGAGCAGGCGGGCCCCGGCGTCGCGTCCCGCCGCGACGTCGAGCCGCTCCGTGGGCAGTTCGCGCAGCGCTCCGGCCGGGAGGCCCGCCTCCGCCAGGGCCTGGAGGGCGCCGGTGCGGCGGTCCTTGACCTGGTTGAGCGCGGGCGGTCCGCTGACGTAGGCGATGCTGCGGTGTCCGGCGTCGACGAGGTGGCGAACGGCGAGCGCGCCGCCGGTGACGTCGTCCACGGACACGGAGCACTCCGAGGTGCCCTCGGCAACGCGGTCGACAAGCACGAACGGGATGCCGTGCCGGCGGAAGCTCTCGATGTTGCGGCCGCTCGCGTCGGCCGGGGTGAGAAGCACGCCCCGCACGCGCTGCTCGGCGAACAGGGAGAGGTACTCCGCCTCCTCGGAGGGGTTCTGCGCGCTGTTGCACACCATGACGCCGAGCCCGGCCTCGCGCGCGGCACGTTCGGCGCCGCGCGCGACGTCCACGAAGAACGGGTTGCCCATGTCGAGGACGAGCAGCCCCATGATGCGGCTGCGGCCGGCGCGCAGCTGGCGCGCCGACTCGCTGCGTACGTAGCCGAGCCGGTCGATGGCGGACAGCACCCGGGCCCTGGTGTCGGAGGCGACGGAGTCCGGGCGGTTGATGACGTTGGAGACCGTGCCGACGGAGACTCCGGCGGCGCGGGCGACGTCCTTGATACCCACCGACTGGGCCATCGGGCGGGGACCTCCATGGGGCGATGAGCGACGGGAATGGTTCAGATTACCCGTGAATGCGCTGGTGGCTGTGGGACGGGGGACGCGCAGGACGGCGGCCTCAGAAGTGGTAGTCGTCGATGTTCTTCCGGTCGAAGACGGTCGGCTTGCCGAGGTCGATCACACCGTCCTTGCCGATGGTGAAGGTGCCCATGGCGCCGGCCTTGAAGGTCTCGCCCTCCTTGCCGGTGATCTGCCCGGACGACAGCGCGACGGCGGTGCGGGCGGCGAGCTCGCCGAGCTTGGCCGGGTCCCACAGCTCGAAGCCCTCGACGGTGCCGTTCTTGACGTACTTGCGCATGTCGTTGGGGGTGCCGAGGCCGGTCAGGGCGACCTTGCCCTTGTACTTGGAGCCCGACAGGTACTGGGCGGCGGCCTTGATGCCGACGGTGGTCGGGGAGATGATCCCGGCGAGCTCGGGGTGTTCCTGGAGGAGGCCCTGGGTCTGCTGGAAGGACTGCTGGGCGTCGTCGTTGCCGTACGCGACCTTCACCAGCTTCATGTCCTTGTACTTGGGCTTCTTCAGCTCGTCCTTCATGAAGTCGATCCAGGTGTTCTGGTTCGTCGCGGTCTGCGCGGCGGACAGGATCGCGATCTCGCCCTTGTAGCCAATCTGTTCGCCCAGGAGCTGGACCTGGGTGCGGCCGAGCGCCTCGGCACTGGCCTGCGAGACGAAGGCGTTGCGGCACTCGGGCTTGGTGTCCGAGTCGTACGTGACGACCTTGATGCCGTTCTTCATGGCCTGCTTGAGGGCGGTGCACAGGGCGCCGGGGTCCTGTGCGGAGACGGCCATCGCGTCGACCTGCTGCTGGGTGAGCGTGTTGACGTAACTGACCTGTCCGCTGGTGTCGGTGGCGCTGTTGGGGCCGGTCTCCTTGTACGTCGAGCCGAGCTCGGTGACGGCCTTCTCGCCGCCCTTGTCGGCGGTGGTGAAGTACGGGTTGTTGACCTGCTTGGGCAGGAAGGCGACCTTCAGTCCCTTCTTGGTCGCGGCTCCCGGGTCGGCCTTGGCGTGGGAGGAGGTGCCGGCGTCGTCGTCCTTGGCCGAGTCCTTGGTGGTGCCGCCGCAGGCGGTGGCGGCGAGCGCGAGGGAGGTGACGGCGGCGAGCGCCAGGCAGGCTCGGCGGAGTGCGAGTGCGGACATCGTGGGCCCCTTTCGGGCGGTACGTGAGGTCAGTGCGAGGGGATGGTGGCCTGGCGGCCCGCTCGGGCGGTCGCGATCTGCCGGGCGACGCGGGGTCCGAGCACGGAGACGACCAGCAGGACGCCGGTGACGACGATCTGCGACTGGGCGGAGACGTTCAGCAGGCTCATCGCGTTCTGGAGGGCGCCGAGCAGGAACACTCCGGCGATCGCGCCGCCGAGCGTGCCCCTGCCGCCGTCGAAGTCGATGCCGCCGAGCAGCACGGCGGCGACGACGGAGAGTTCGAGCCCGGTGGCGTTGTCGTAGCGGGCGCTGGCGTAGTGCAGGGCCCAGAAAACGCCGGTCAGGGAGGCCATGAGGCCGGTGGCGACGAACAGCCACAGCTTGTGCCGCCGGACCCGGATCCCGGCGAAGCGCGCCGCCTCCTCGTTGGCGCCGATCGCGAAGAGGGAGCGTCCGAACGGCGTCGCGTGCAGGATGACGACCGCGATCGCGAGCAGCGCGAGGAAGGGCAGGAACGCGTACGGCAGGAAGGTGTGGCCGATGCGTCCCGCCGCGAAGTCCAGGTACTGCGAGGGGAAGTCGGTGACCGCGTCCGAGCCGAGGATGATCTGGGCGATGCCGCGGTAGGCGGCCATGGTGCCGATCGTGACGGCGAGGGACGGCAGGCCGAGGCGGGTCACCAGGAGGCCGTTGACGAGCCCGCAGACCACTCCGAGGACGAGGCACAGCGGGATGATCGTCTCGATGGCCATGCCCGCGTTCCACAGGGAGCCCATCACGGCCCCGGACAGTCCGGCCGTCGAGGCGACGGAGAGGTCGATCTCGCCGGCGACCACCAGGAGGGTCATCGGGAGCGCGATCAGTGCGATGGGCAGGGTGTTGCCGAGCAGGAACGACAGGTTGAGCGCGTTGCCGAAGCCGTCGACGAACGAGAACGACGCCAGGAGGAGCACGACCAGGAGGGCGCTCACCACGGTGTCCCACCGGACGGCGCGGGCGAGGGGGAGATCAGCCATGGCGGCCATTCCTTCTGTTGAATGCAGCCCTCTTCTTGAGTGCCTCGGCGACGCGCAGGGCGACGACCCGGTCGACGGCGATGGCGAGGACCAGCAGGACGCCGTTGATCGCGAGCACCCACACCGAGCTGACGCCCAGGGCGGGCAGCACGCTGTTGATGGACGTCAGCAGGAGGGCGCCGAGCGCGGCGCCGTAGACGCTGCCGGAGCCGCCGGTGAAGGCGACGCCGCCGACCACGACGGCGCTGACGACGGTGAGTTCGTAGCCGTTGCCGGTGGCGGAGTCGACGTTGCCGAAGCGGGCCAGGTACAGGGCTCCGGCGAGCCCGGCGAGTGCTCCGCACGCGGTGTACGCGGCGAGGATCCGCCGGCGCACGGGGATGCCGGCGAGTCGCGCGGCCTCCGGGTTGGAGCCGAGCGCATACAGCTCGCGCCCGCCGCCGAAGTGACGCAGGTAGTACGCCACCGCGACCAGGACGGCGAGGGCGATCAGCGCGAGATACGGCACCGCGGAGATGCCGCCGGAGCCGAAGTCGACGTATCCGCCCGGCAGATCGGACGCGGTGATCTGCCGCGAGCCGACCCAGATCGAGTCGATGCCGCGGATGACGTAGAGCGTGCCGAGGGTGACGACGAGGGCCGGTACCTGGCCGAGGCTGACGAGGGCGCCGTTGAGGAGCCCGCAGCCGACGCCGAGGGCGACGGCGAGCACGATCGCGACGACGGAGTTGCCGCCGCCGTGGAGGAAGTCACCGGCCGCGAAGGCGGTGATGCCGAGCGTCGAGCCGACGGACAGGTCGACGTTGCGCGTGATCACGACCAGCGCCTGCCCGGTGGCGACGAGGACGAGGATGGTGGCGTTGAGGAGCAGGTCCTTGATGCCCTGCTCCGAGAGGAACTCGGTGTTGCCGGCCTGGGTGACGCCGATCATCACCAGGAAGACCAGCAGGATGGCGAGTTCACGCATCTTGAACACACGGTCGACGAGCCGGGTACCGCCGGCCTTGTCCGGGTCGACTGCGGGCGCGGGCGGCTGCGCGGTGACGGTCATGGGGTCCTCCTTCCGGGGTTCGCTTCGCTCGGGCCGCGCATCACGCCGCCCTCCCTGTCGCCGCCGCCATCACGGACTCCTCCGTCGCCTCGGTGCGCGGGATCTCCGCCGTGAGACGGCCCTCGTGCATGACGAGTACGCGATCCGCCATGCCGAGGATCTCCGGCAGGTCGGACGAGATCATCAGCACCGCGACGCCGTCCGCGGCGAGTGCGGACAGCAGCCGGTGCACCTCGGCCTTGGTGCCGACGTCGATGCCGCGCGTCGGCTCGTCGACGATCAGCACGCGGGGGCCGGTGGCGAGCCACTTCGCGAGGACGACCTTCTGCTGGTTGCCGCCGGACAGGGTGCCGACCGCGTCGGCGATCCGCGCGTACTTGACCTGGAGTTTCACGGCCCAGTCCAGTGAGCGGCTGCGCTCGGCCCCGCGGTCCATGAGCCCGGCCCGCGCGGTCGTGCGCAGCCCCGTGAGCCCGATGTTGCGTTCGATCGACATGCCCATCACGAGTCCCTGGGCGCGCCGGTCCTCGGGCACGAGGGCGAGTCCGGCGGCCATGGCGATGCTGGGGGCGCCGTTGGCGAGCGCGCGGCCGTCGACCTCGACGGTGCCCGCGTCCCGGCGGTCGATGCCGAAGACCGCACGGGCGACCTCGCTGCGACCGGCCCCGACGAGCCCCGCGAGGCCGACGATCTCGCCGCGCCGCACGTCGAACGACACGTCGGTGAAGACGCCTTCGCGGGTCAGCCGGCGCACGCTCAGGGCGACCGCGCCGATGTCGGTGGTCTGCTTGGGGTAGAGCTCGTCGAGGTCGCGGCCGACCATGCGGCGTACGAGGTCGTCCTCCGTGAGGCCATCGACGGATTCGCTCGCGATCAGGGCGCCGTCGCGCAGGGTCGTGACGCGCTGGCAGAGCCCGAAGATCTCCTCCAGACGGTGGGAGATGAAGAGGATGGCGGAGCCCTGCTCGCGCAGGGTGCGCACCACGGCGAAGAGGCGGGCCACTTCGCTGCCGGTGAGCGCGGCGGTCGGCTCGTCCATGATCAGGACCCGGGCGTCGAAGGAGAGGGCCTTGGCGATCTCCACGATCTGCTGGTCGGCGATGGACAGGCCGCGCGCGGGCTGCTCGGGGGCGAGGTCGACGCCGAGGCGCGCGAAGAGCGCGGCGGCGGCGGCGTTGACAGCCTTGTGGTCGATCCGGCCGAGGGAGCGGCGGGGCTGGCGCCCCATGAAGATGTTCTCGGCGACGGAGAGGTCCGGAAAGAGCGTGGGCTCCTGGTAGATGACCGCGATCCCGGCGTCGCGGGCGTCGGCGGGTCCGTGCAGGGTGACGGGCTCGCCGTCGATGAGCACGGTGCCGGCGTCGGGCCGGTGGACCCCGGCGAGCGTCTTGATGAGGGTGGACTTCCCCGCGCCGTTCTCTCCGGCGAGGGCGTGCGCCTCTCCGGCGTGGAGCTGCAGGGACACGCCGTGGAGGGCGCGCACGGCACCGAAGGACTTGTCGAGTCCCTCTACGGCCAGGACGGGGGGCTCTCTCATGGGAATGGCACCGATCGGGTCTGAAGAGCTGACTATGAAAGGTTTCAAACGGATTGCACGGAAGCTAGTCCCGCACCAACTGCGGCGTCAATGGTGGGGACTTGGAAATCTCTCAACCCTTTGTAGCGCTGCAGCAAACCCTTGACAGGCCACTTTCGTCACTTTAGCTTCCCATGCTGAAACGATTCATAGCCGAGTCGTATGGAGCCGAGTGTGATCAGCAGAAGACGACTGCTCAGCACGACCGCGACGGCCGCCCTGGGGACGGCCATCGCCTCCGCCGCACCGGGAGCCGCGCAGGCGGCGCCCGCCTCGGGTGCCGCCGCAGGAGCTCGGGCCACGAAGGCCGTGCGCGTGAGCGCACCCACCGTCGAGTACGTGAGCCAGGCGCTCGGCCTCGACGTGCCGCATCCCAGGCTGAGTTGGCCCCTGGAGTCGGACGAACCGGGGCGGGCCCAGAGCGCCTATCAAATACGTGTCGCCACGACTGCGAGCCGCCTGAACGACCCCGATGTGTGGGACAGCGGCAAGGTCGCGTCCCCCGAGTCCACCCTCGTCCCCTACGCGGGCCCCGCCCTGGCCGCGCGTACCCGCTACTACTGGTCGGTCCGGGTCTGGGACACCGCGGGCCGAGCCTCGGAGTGGAGCGAGCCGTCCTGGTGGGAGACCGGTCTGACCGCCGCGTCCGACTGGTCCGCCCGGTGGATCGGCGCGCCCGCGGCGCTGATCGGGGCGCCCGCGCTCGACGACGCCTCCTGGATCTGGTTCCCCGAGGGCGACCCGTCCGCCGGCGCCCCGGCGGGAACCCGCTACTTCCGCGGCCTTGCCGACATACCGGAAGGTCTGACCCGGGCCCGCCTGGTGATGACCGCCGACGACGGCTACACCGCCTACGTGAACGGCACCGAGGTGGCGCACGCCGACCCGGACGGCCCGGCCGAGAACTGGCGCCGCCCGGCCGTCGTCGACGTGACCGCCCAGCTCCGCGCCGGTGCGGCCACGTTGGCCGTCTCCGCCGTCAACGCCACGGACAGCCCCGCCGGCCTGCTCGGCCTCCTGGAGCTGACGACGGCCGACGGCGTGAAGACCTTCGTCACCGGCGCCGACTGGAAGGCCGCCGACCAGGAGCCCGCCGGCGACTGGAAGTCGGCCGGGTTCGACGACACTTCGTGGAAGGCCGCGAAGCCCCTCGCGAAGTGGGGCTCGGGCCCTTGGGGCAAGGTCACACCATCCCACTCCCCCGCCGCCCAGCTGCGCCACGAGTTCCGGCTCAAGGGCCGGTCGGTCGCGCGGGCGCGCCTCTACGCGTCGGCCCTCGGCCTGTACGAGGCCCACATCAACGGCGAGCGGGTCGGCCAGGACCGGCTCGCGCCGGGCTGGACGGACTACCGCAAGCGCGTCCAGTACCAGACGTACGACGTGACCGGGCTGGTGAAGTCCGGGGCCAACGCGCTCGGGGCGACGGTCGCCGCGGGCTGGTACGCCGGGAACATCGCCTGGTTCGGCCCGCATCAGTACGGCGAACGGCCCGCGTTCCTGGCCCAGTTGGAGGTCACGTACACCGACGGATCGACCGAGCGGGTGCTGTCCGGCACCGACTGGCGCGCCACGACCGGGCCCGTCACCGAGGCCGACCTGATGGCGGGCGAGGAGTACGACGCACGCCTGGAGACCGAGGGCTGGACGCGCGCCGGGTTCGACGACTCCGCCTGGGTCGCGGCCACCGCCGTCGACAAGGTGAGCGCCGCCCTGGTGGCCGAGGCGGGCGGGCCCACCCGCCTCGAACGCGAGCTGCCCGCACGGAAGATGACCGAGCCGAAGCCCGGCGTGTTCGTCTACGACCTCGGTCAGAACATGGTCGGGGCGGTCCGCCTCACCGTCGCCGGGAAGGCCGGCACCACCGTACGGCTGCGGCACGCCGAGGTCCTCAACCCGGACGGCACGATCTACACCGCCAACCTCCGGACGGCGAAGGCCACCGACACGTACACCCTCAAGGGCGGCGGCAAGGAGACGTACGAGCCGCGCTTCACCTTCCACGGCTTCCGCTACGTCGAGGTGACCGGCTACCCCGGCAAGCCGCCGCTCGACGCCGTCGTGGGGCGGGTCATCCATACGGCGGCACCCTTCACCATGGACTTCTCGACGAACGTGCCGATGCTCAACCAGCTGCACCAGAACATCACTTGGGGGCAGCGCGGCAACTTCGTCTCGATCCCCACCGACACCCCGGCGCGCGACGAGCGGCTCGGCTGGACCGGTGACATCAACGTCTTCGCGCCGACGGCCGCCTACAACATGGAGTCGGCCCGCTTCCTCACCAAGTGGCTGGGCGACCTGCGCGACGGCCAGAGCGACGAGGGCGCGTTCACGAACGTGGCCCCCGACATGCCCGGCGTCGGGAACGGCGTCGCGGGCTGGGGCGACGCGGGCGTGACCGTCCCGTGGGCGCTGTACCAGGCGTACGGCGACACGCGCGTCCTCGAGGAGTCGTGGCCGTCGATGCTGAAGTGGCTCGACTACCTGGAGAAGCACAGCAGCGGATTCCTGCGCCCGGCCGAAGGCTTCGGGGACTGGCTCAACCTCCAGGACGAGACGCCCAAGGACGTCATCGGGACGGCCTGCTTCGCCCACGCCGCCGACCTCGTCGCACGGGCGGCGAAGGCGCTGGGCAAGGACCCGGCGCCGTACACGTCCCTGTTCGGCAGTGTGCGCGACGCGTTCCGCGCGGCGTACGTCTCGGACGGCGGCAAGGTGAAGGGCGACACGCAGACCGCGTACGTGCTCGCCCTGTCGATGGACCTGCTCGCGGAGAGCGACCGCGGCCCTGCCGCCGACCGTCTCGTCGCTCTCGTCAAGGCCAAGGACTGGCACCTGTCGACGGGGTTCCTCGGCACGCCGCGCCTGCTGCCGGTCCTCACCGCGGCCGGACACACCGACGTCGCCTACCGGCTGCTCGTCCAGCGGTCCTTCCCCAGCTGGGGCTACCAGATCGACAAGGGCGCGACGACGATGTGGGAGCGCTGGGACTCCATCAAGCCGGACGGCAGCTTCCAGGACGCCGGGATGAACTCGTTCAACCACTACGCGTACGGCTCGGTCGGCGAGTGGATGTACGCGAACATCGCCGGTATCGCGCCGGCCGAGCCGGGCTTCCGCAAGATCCTCGTGCGGCCACGGCCCGGGGGCGGGATCACGCGGGCGGAGGGGCGCTACGACTCCGTCCAGGGGCCGATCAGCACCAAGTGGTCGGTGGACTCGGGCGGCTTCCGGCTCACCCTCACCGTGCCGGCCAACACGACCGCCGAGGTGTGGATCCCCGCGTCCGACGTGGCCCAAGTGACCCACGGGACCGCGAAGTTCCTCCGCATGGACGACGGCTGCGCCGTCTTCGCCGCGGCGTCCGGCACCCACCGCTTCTCCGACTGACGGACCACGAGGCCGAGATGAGCCCATGCCCACATCGATTCACTCCTGCCCCGTCCCGGCGCGGGCGGACGGAGGCACACAGACGTGACGGATGACGTGAAGACAGCACAGGGGCCCGACCGGCGTGCCGTGCTCGGAGCAGGTGTGGGCGGGGCGGTGCTGGCCGCGGCCGGGCTGCCCCTCCTGGGCGCGGTAACGGCCGCGGCAACCGCACCGGTTGCGGGCTCGGGTGCCGGACAGGTCCCGGACGCGGCCTGGCACCGCTACGTCCAGGCGCCGTCCGGCCGCACGGTGCGGCCGGTGCGGATCGTCCGGTCGGCCGGTGACGTGACGCGTCCCGACGCCCTCCTCGAACCTGGCGGCCAGGTCACCGTCCTGCGCCGCCCCGAACCTCCCGCGCCGCCGCGCTGGCCCGACGGCACCACCGCCGAGGGCTCCACCACCCACGCCGGCAACAACGGAGGCGACGGCCGACCGCGCACGTACGACGCGCAGCACGCCGTCGACGGCGACCTCGACACCTTCTGGAACGACGACACCGAGCGATCCTTCCCCGACACCCTGACGGTGACGGTGCCCGAGGCGCGCACGCTCTCGGGCCTGACCTTGGTGTCCGACACGGACGGCGTACCCACGGACTTCACGGTGGACGCCTGGGTCGACTCGGACTGGCGGAAGGTCGCCGCCGTCACCGGCAACAGCGCGGTGCAGCGCGCCGTCCGCTTCGACGCGCCGGTGTCCACGGCGCGGGTGCGGATCACGGTCACCTCGGCCCAGGACCTCGGGCAGGGCGTGTTCACGCGGATCAACGAGATCTGGCCCGAGGCCGTGGACCCGGTCGTGGCACCGAGCGTGACACTCGACTTCGGCAAGGTCGTCGTCGGCCACCCGAAGGTCGACTTCGCCTCGGCGTCCGGCAACCGTCCCGGGGTGCGCCTCGCCTTCTCCGAGACGCTCCAGTTCCTCACCGACCGCTCCGACTTCACCCGCAACGACCAGGCGGGCGGCGCCTCGAAGGGAACGGACCAGTACGCCGTGCCCGCGGCCGGCGCCCAGTGGACGGACAAGAAGGGCTACGCCTCGGGCGGCGACAAGGTGTACGCGGACGGCCTGCACGGCTTCCGCTATCTCAAGATCACGCTGGACGCGCTGCCGTCCGACGCGCCCGCCGCGCAGCCGTGGGGCACCGTCGCCGTGGACGCCGTGTCGCTCGACTTCACTGCGTATCTCGGCACACCGGAGTCGTACCGCGGCTGGTTCCTGTGCTCCGACGAGGAGCTGAACCGCTACTGGTACGGCGCCTCGTACACGAACGAGCTGGTCGTCGACACCTTCCGCGAGGACGACGTGGACCCGCGGGGCGCCTTCAGCGCATCGCTCGACGGGAAGCTCGTCCTGCACGACGGCGCGAAGCGCGACCGGGATCCGTACGTCGGTGACGTGGCGGTGGCGGGGCGCACCCTCTATCTCACGCACGACGACGCGGCCGAGGCCGCGCGCAACGTGCTGGCGGACCTCGCCGAGCACCAGCGGGCCGACGGCTGGATCCCGCCGGCCTCCATCAACCAGTACACGCTCCCTCTGTTCGACTACCCGCTGTGGTGGGTGACGTGCAGCTGGGACTACGTCCTGTACACCGGCGACAAGGACTACGCCGAGCGCTACTACCCGCAGCTCGTCAAGGTCCTCGACACGTGGTACCCGAGCGTGACGGACGACGCGGGCTTGCTGAGCAAGGGCCTCAACGGCACGTCGGGGTACGGGGATTACGCGTTCCTCGGGCGCACGGGCCGGATCACGTACTACAACGCCAACTACGTGCAGGCCCTGAAGGACGCGGCCCGGATCGCGGAGCACGTGGGTCATGACGCGGACGCGGGGCGGTGGCGGGAGCGGGCGGACAAGGTCGCCCAGGCGGTCAACACGCATCTGTGGGACGAGGCGGCGGGCGCCTATCTGGACTCCGCGACCGGCGCCGTCCGGCACGCGCAGGACGGCAACGCGATCGCCATCACGTCGGGCGTCGCGGGCGCGGAGCGGGCGGCGTCGGCGCTCGCCCACCTGGACGCGACGACGAAACTCCGTTACGGCAATGCCTTCATGGACAACGACACCCTCTTCGGTGGCGCCTCCCAGCGGGTGTACGCCTTCACCTCGTACCCGGAGTTCGTGGCGCGCTTCGAGAGCGGCCTCGCCGACTCGGCGATCGACCAGATCAAGCGCACCTACGGGTGGATGGACAGCCACGACCCCGGCATCACCCACTGGGAGGGCATCGGTCCGAACGGCTCGCTGTACGAGGGCGCGTACACGAGCATGGCGCACGGATGGTCCACGGGAGTGCTGCCCGCGCTCACCCATCAGCTGCTCGGCGCCAGGCCGACGTCGCCGGGGTACGCCGCCTGGGAGGTGCGTCCGTTCACCGGCTCGGTGCGCTGGGCCCGGGGTGAACTACCCACACCACACGGACCGTTGGGTGTGGAGTGGGAGCGCGAGGGTGACACGTACACCTTGACCGTACGTGCGCCGCGGGGCACCCGGGGGGTGGTCGCGCTGCCCACGGACGGCGGCCGGGGCGCGACGGTGCGCTCGGGCGGACGGACGCTCTGGCGGAACGGCAGATCCGCGGCGTCCGGGGTGCGCCTGGACTCCGGCCGCGTGACGGTCTCCGCCCTCACCCCCGGCACCCACCGCTTCACGCTGACGCACGAAGGCTGAACTGCGCCTGCGGCCTGGGAGATCGCGCCGCGGGCACCGTCACCGACAAGGCCGTGCGGGGCCGTTGACACGCCCCGCACGGCCCTTTAGCGTCAGGCTTTGAATCGTTTCACAACGATCGTTCGTTCACAGGAGAGACATGACCGGGTCCACAGCACACGAGGCGCGGACAACGGCCGCCAAGGCCGTCCTGAAGCGCCAGTCGATCGAGACACCGTCCTGGGCATACGGAAACTCGGGCACCCGCTTCAAGGTGTTCGCCCAGGCCGGCGTGCCCCGCACCCCGCGGGAGAAGCTCGACGACGCCGCGCAGGTCCACGCGTTCACAGGCGCCGCGCCGACCGTGGCGCTGCACATACCGTGGGACCGCGTCGAGGGCGGACCCGAGGGATACGCGAAGCTCGCCGCGTACGCCGAGGAGCGCGGCGTGAAGCTGGGCGCGGTCAACTCCAATGTCTTCCAGGACGACGACTACAAGCTGGGCAGCGTCACCAACCCGGACCCCGCGGTGCGCCGCAAGGCCGTCGGCCACCTCCTGGAGTGCGTCGACATCATGGACGCCACCGGCTCGCGCGATCTGAAGCTGTGGTTCTCCGACGGCACCAACTACCCCGGCCAGGACGACCTCCGGGACCGCCAGGACCGGCTCGCCGAGGCGCTGCGGACCGTGTACGACCGGCTTGGCGACGACCAGCGCATGGTGCTCGAGTACAAGCTCTTCGAGCCCGCCTTCTACGCCACCGACGTGCCGGACTGGGGCACGTCGTACGCGCACTGCCTCAGGCTCGGCGAGAAGGCGCAGGTGTGTGTGGACACCGGGCATCACGCGCCGGGCACGAACATCGAGTTCATCGTCGCGTTCCTGCTGCGGGAGGGACGCCTCGGCGCGTTCGACTTCAACTCGCGCTTCTACGCGGACGACGACCTGATGGTCGGCGCGGCGGACCCCTTCCAGCTGTTCCGGATCCTGTACGAGGTGCGGCGGGGCGGCGGTCTGGAGACCGACTCCGGGATCGCGTTCATGCTCGACCAGTGCCACAACATCGAGGCCAAGATCCCCGCGATCATCCGCTCGGTGATGAACGTCCAGGAGGCCACGGCCAAGGCGCTGCTCGTCGACGCCGAGGCGCTCGCCGCGGCCCAGCGGGAGGGCGATGTGCTGGCGGCCAACGGGGTGCTGATGGACGCGTACAACACGGACGTGCGTCCCCTGCTGGAGGAGGTCAGGGAAGAACTGGGGCTCGACCCGGATCCCATGGGGGCCTACCGGCGGTCAGGATGGCAGGAGCGGATCGTGAAGGACCGCGTCGGAGGCGAGCAGGCCGGATGGGGGGCATGAGCGACATGACGGAGCAGCACGCGTGCGTGAGCGAACTCCTGGCCCGTTCGCACCGGTTGGGCGCGGATCCGCGCAATACGAACTACGCGGGGGGCAACACCTCGGCGAAGGGCACGTCGACCGACCCGGTGACGGGTGGTGACGTCGAGCTGATGTGGGTCAAGGGCTCGGGCGGCGACCTGGGGACGCTCACGGCCGACGGGCTCGCCGCCCTGCGCCTGGACCGGCTGCGCACCCTGGAGAGCGTGTATCCGGGGGTGGAGCGCGAGGACGAGATGGTCGCCGCGTTCGACTACTGCCTGCACGGCAGGGGCGGCGCCGCGCCGTCCATCGACACCGCGATGCACGGACTGGTGGACGCGGCGCACGTGGACCACCTGCACCCCGACTCCGGGATCGCTCTCGCCTGCGCCGCGGACGGCGAGAAGCTGACCGCCGAGTGCTTCGGCGACACGGTGGTGTGGGTGCCGTGGCGCAGGCCCGGATTCCAGCTGGGCCTGGACATCGCGGCGGTCAAGAAGGCCAACCCGAGGGCGATCGGCTGCGTCCTGGGCGGTCACGGCATCACGGCGTGGGGCGACACGGCACAGGAGTGCGAGCGGCGCTCCCTGCACATCATCCGTACCGCGGAGGCGTTCCTCGCCGAGCGGGGCAGGGCCGAGCCGTTCGGCCCGCTGCTCGCGGGGTACACCGGCGGCGGACCGGCCGCCCGCCGGGAGCGGGCCGCCGCACTCGCCCCGTTCATCAGGGCGCTCGCCTCCCAGGACCGGCCCCAGGTGGGCCACTTCGACGACTCGGACGTCGTGCTCGACTTCCTGTCGCGCACCGAGCACCCGCGCCTCGCGGCCCTCGGCACGTCCTGCCCCGACCACTTCCTCCGGACGAAGGTCAGGCCCCTGGTCCTCGACCTGCCGCCGACGGCCCCCCTGGACGAGGCGGTCGCGCGGCTGAGGCAGCTGCACGCCGAGTACCGCGAGGAGTACGCGGCCTACTACACGCGGCACGCGGGCCCTGACTCCCCGGCGATGCGGGGTGCCGATCCGGCGATCGTGCTCGTCCCCGGGGTCGGCATGTTCAGCTTCGGCAAGGACAAGCAGACGGCGCGTGTCGCGGGCGAGTTCTACGTCAACGCGATCAATGTGATGCGCGGCGCCGAGGCCGTGTCGGCCTACGCGCCGATCGAGGAGTCGGAGAAGTTCCGCATCGAGTACTGGTCCCTGGAGGAGGCCAAGCTCCGGAGGATGCCGAAGCCCGAGCCGCTCGCCACCCGGGTCGCGCTCGTGACGGGCGCGGGCAGCGGGATCGGGAAGGCGATCGCCCGCAGGCTCGTGGCGGAGGGCGCGTGCGTGGTCGTCGCGGATCTGGACGGGGACAACGCGGCCGCCGTGGCCGAGGAGTTGGGCGGTCCCGACAAGGCGGTTGCCGTCACGGTCGATGTGACGTCGGAGGAGCAGATCATCGCCGCTTTCGGCGCGGCGGTCCTGGCGTTCGGCGGCGTCGACCTCGTGGTGAACAACGCGGGCATCTCCATCTCGAAGCCGCTCCTGGAGACGACGGCCCGGGACTGGGACCTCCAGCACGACATCATGGCGCGCGGCTCCTTCCTCGTGTCACGCGAGGCCGCGCGTGTCATGCGGGCGCAGGGGCTCGGCGGCGACCTCGTGTACATCGCCTCGAAGAACGCGGTGTTCGCGGGCCCGAACAACATCGCGTACTCCGCGACCAAGGCCGACCAGGCACATCAGGTCCGGCTTCTGGCAGCCGAGTTGGGAGAGCACGGCATCCGGGTCAACGGCGTGAATCCGGACGGAGTGGTGCGCGGCTCCGGGATCTTCGCGGGCGGCTGGGGCGCGCAGCGCGCGGCGACGTACGGGATCGAGGAGGACAAGCTCGGCGAGTTCTACGCGCAGCGGACCATCCTCAAGCGCGAGGTACTGCCCGAGCATGTCGCCAACGCGGTGTTCGCCCTGACCGGCGGGGACCTCACGCACACGACGGGGCTGCACATTCCGGTGGACGCCGGCGTCGCCGCGGCCTTCCTGCGATGAGCGCGGCCATGGCGCCTCCGGTTCCCGCCCGGACGGGCGCGTTCGCCGCGGTCGACCTGGGTGCTTCCAGCGGGCGCGTCATGGTCGGCCGGGTCGGCCCCGGCACCCTCGCCCTGGCGGAGGCCCACCGCTTCCCCAACCGTCCGGTGCGGCTTCCGGAGGGGCTGCGCTGGGACGTGCTCGGCCTGTACGCGGGCGTGCTGGACGGGCTGCGCGCCGCCGGCGCCACGGCGGGCGGGCGGATCGCGTCCGTCGGCATCGACAGCTGGGCCGTGGACTACGGCCTCCTCGACGCGGACGGCGCACTGCTCGGCCATCCCGTGCACTACCGCGACGGGCGCACGGAGGGCGTGGCGGAGAAGGTGTGGGCGAGCATGCCGGCGGCCGAGCTGTACGCGGCGACGGGGTTGCAGTACGCGCCGTTCAACACGCTCTACCAGCTCGTGGCGGCACAGGGATCCGCTCAACTCGCCTCTGCGCGACGGCTGTTGCTGATCCCTGATCTGATCTCGTACTGGCTGACAGGCGAGCAGGGCACGGAGCTGACCAACGCCTCGACCACTCAGCTGATCGACCCGCGCACCGGCGACTGGGCGTCCACGGTCGCCGAGCGCCTCGGGGTCGATCTCGGGCTCCTCCCGCCGCTGCGGCGGCCCGGGGACCCGGCGGGTCAGTTGCTGCCGGAGGTGCTGGAGGAGACGGGGCTGACGGGTCCGGTTCCGGTGACGGCCGTCGGCTCGCACGACACAGCCTCTGCGGTGGCCGCCGTCCCGGCCGCTCCCGGCGAGCGGTTCGCCTACATCTGCACCGGCACCTGGTCGCTGGCCGGTCTCGAACTCGATGCCCCCGTCCTGAGCGAAGCGAGCCGTACCGCAAACTTCACGAACGAGCTGGGACTGGACGGCACGGTCCGCCATCTGCGCAACATCATGGGCCTGTGGCTGCTCCAGGAGTGCCTGCGCGCCTGGGGGGATCCCGAACTCGGGGCGCTGCTGCGGGAGGCGGGGGACGTCGCGCCGCTGCGGTCGGTGGTGGACGCGGGGGACGCCGTGTTCCTCGCCCCGGGGCGCATGCCCGAGCGCATCGCGGAAGCCTGCCGGGCCACCGGCCTGCCCGTGCCGCGCACCCGGGCCGAGACGACCAGGTGCATCCTCGACTCCCTGGCGCTCGCGCACCGGCGGGCGATAGCCGACGCGGCGCACCTGGCCGACCACCCGGTCGACGTCGTGCACATCGTGGGCGGCGGCGCCCGTAACGCGCTGCTGTGCCAGTTGACCGCCGACGCCTGCGGTCTCCCGGTCGTGGCGGGCCCCGCCGAGGCGGCGGCCCTGGGCAACGTACTCGTGCAGGCGCGCGCCCACGGCCTCGTCGGCGACCGGGCGGCGATGCGCGAACTCCTCGCCCGAACCCAGCCCCTGACCCGGTACGAGCCGCGGGGGAACGACACCGCGTGGCGGGCCGCCGAACGGCGCCTCACCGAACGGTGACGCCAGGTGTCTCCCCTCCGGGCCGCCTGCCGCGTACCCTGCACCCATCCGATGATCGATACGAAGGGGCCGCGATGCGCGTCGCACTGTTCCTGACGTGTGTCAACGACACGCTCTATCCGGACACCGGCCGTGCGGTGGTGAAACTGCTGACCAGGCTGGGTGTCGACATCGACTTCCCGATGGGGCAGACCTGTTGCGGGCAGGCGCACTACAACACCGGCTATCGCCATGAGGCGGAGCCGCTCGCCCGGAAGTTCTCCGATGTATTCGGTGAATACGACGCGATCGTGACGCCGTCCGGGTCGTGCGGGGCGATGGTGCGCGAGCTGTACCCGCGCATGGGCGAGCGGGCCCGCGCGGAGGGCCGCGGCGACGGGCTCGCGGCCGCTCTCGCACCGGTCGTGCCGAAGACGTACGAGCTCACCGAGTTCCTCGTGGACGTGCTCGGGGTGACGGACGTGGGCGCGTACTACCCGCACACCGTGACGTACCACCCGACGTGCCACGGCCTGCGCTCCCTCGGGCTCGGCGACCGGCCCTACCAACTGCTCAAGGCGGTCAAGGGACTCGACCTCAAGGAGCTGCCGGGTGCCCAGGAGTGTTGCGGGTTCGGCGGCACCTTCGCCGTCAAGAACTCCGATGTCTCGGCTGCCATGGGCGAGGACAAGGTCCGCAACGCCGGATCGACCGGCGCCGACGTCCTGTGCGCGGCGGACAACTCCTGCCTGATGCACCTAGGTGGCACGATGTCCCGCCTGCACACCTCGATGCGCCCCGTCCACATCGCGGAGATCCTGGCGAGCACGGAAGAGGAGCCCCTGTCATGAGCGGCACGTTCGTCGGCATGCCCGCGTTTCCCGTCGCCGCCCACGAGGCCGTCGGCAACACCACCCTGCGCGCCAACCTCCGGCACGCCACGCACACCATCCGCGACAAGCGGGCCAAGGCCGTCGCGGAGCTCGACGACTGGGCGCTCCTGCGCGAGGCCGGCAAGCAGATCAAGGACCACACACTGCGCCATCTCGACACCTACCTCGTGCAGTTGGAGGAGGCCGTCACCGCGGCGGGCGGCGTCGTCCACTGGGCCGCCGACGCCGCCGAGGCCAACCGGATCGTGACACGCCTGGTCAAGGAGACCGGCGAGTCCGAAGTGGTCAAGGTCAAGTCGATGGCCACCCAGGAGATCGGACTCAACGAAGCGCTCGAAGAAGCCGGGATCGCCGCCTACGAGACCGACCTCGCCGAACTGATCGTGCAGCTCGGCCACGACCGCCCCTCCCACATCCTCGTCCCCGCCATCCACCGCAACCGCGGCGAGATCCGCGACATCTTCGCCAAGGAGATGGGCGAGTGGGGCCGCCCGGCCCCCGAGGACCTCACCGACACCCCCGCCGACTTGGCCGAAGCCGCGCGCCTCCACCTGCGCGAGAAATTCCTGCGCGCCAAGGTCGGCATCTCCGGGGCGAACTTCATGGTCGCCGAGACCGGCACCCTCGTCGTCGTGGAGTCCGAGGGCAACGGCCGCATGTGCCTCACCCTGCCCGAGACCCTGATCTCGGTCGTCGGCATCGAGAAGATCGTCCCCACCTGGCGCGACCTCGAGGTCTTCCTCCAGACACTCCCCCGCTCCTCGACGGCCGAACGCATGAACCCGTACACGTCGATGTGGACCGGGACCAGCGACACCGAGACCGCGGACGGCCCGCGCGCCTTCCACCTGGTCCTCCTCGACAACGGCCGCACCGACACCCTCGCCGACGAGGTCGGCCGCCAGGCCCTGCGCTGCATCCGCTGCTCGGCCTGCCTCAACGTGTGCCCGGTCTACGAGAGGGCCGGCGGCCACGCGTACGGCTCCGTCTACCCCGGCCCCATCGGCGCGATCCTCAGCCCCCAACTCAGGGGCACCACAAGCGAGATCGACGCCTCACTCCCCTACGCCTCCAGCCTGTGCGGCGCCTGCTACGAGGTCTGCCCCGTCGCCATCGACATCCCCGAAGTGCTCGTGCACCTGCGGGAGCGGGTCGTGCAGGGCGGACCGGCCACCCGGCAGGGCAACAGGGTGGTCCTGAAGCCGGCGAAGGGCCATGCGGCGGAGCGGGCCGCCATGCGCGCGGCCGGCTGGGCGTTCGTCCATCCCGGAGCGCTGC
This sequence comes from Streptomyces sp. NBC_00569, assembly GCF_036345255.1. Taxonomy (NCBI): domain Bacteria; kingdom Bacillati; phylum Actinomycetota; class Actinomycetes; order Kitasatosporales; family Streptomycetaceae; genus Streptomyces; species Streptomyces sp. NBC_00569. The sequence continues at coordinate 1,343,614 of NZ_CP107783.1, forward strand.
GTGCGGGCCAGCGCGTGGCCTCGCGCACGCGCCGCTTCCATCCCCGTACGCTCCCCGGCCCCGGCCGGGCCTGGAGCGCGACGCGGGATCTGCCGCAGGTGCCGGCGGAGCCGTTCAGGGACTGGTGGCAGCGCACGCACGGCAAGAAGGAGAGCGGCAAGTGAGCAGCAGGGACATCATCCTCGGCCGGGTCCGGCGCGCGCTGGGCGAGGCGCCCCGGGGCGATGCGCAGACGTCGTACGAGACGGCCGTGGACCGGGAGTACCGGCGTGAGCACGGCTCCCGGACGACCGAGGAGACCGTCGGCCTGCTCGCCGCGAACCTGGCGGACTACCGGGCGATCGTGCATCGCTGCCAGGACGAGGAGGAGCTCCCGGACCTGATCATGAGGCTGCTCGCAGCGCGGGGACCGCAGTACGTGCTCGTGCCCCCGGGCCTTCCGCCCGAGTGGATGTCCGCCGCCGATCCCACCCGGGTGCACGACCGTGCCGTGAGCACCACGCACGACGTGGACAAGGTGGGGAGCGTGGTCACCGGTTGCGCGGTCGCCGTCGCCGAGACCGGCACCATCGTGCTCGACGGCTCGCCCGACCAGGGGCGCCGCCGCATCACGCTGATCCCCGATCACCACATCTGCGTCGTGCGCGTCCCGGACCAGGTCGTCTCGTCGGTTCCGCAGGCCCTGGAGCGGCTCGACCCGACGCGGCCCCTGACGTGGATCTCCGGTCCCTCCGCCACCAGTGACATCGAACTCGACCGGGTCGAGGGCGTGCACGGCCCGCGCACCCTGGAGGTGGTGCTGGTGAGCGGGGAGTGACCGTCGCGGTTAGCGTGAGGGAATGATCCGGTTCGACCGAGTCACCAAGCGGTACGCGGACGGCACCACGGCCGTGGACGATCTGTCCTTCGAGGTCGGCGAGGGCGAACTGGTCACCCTGGTCGGCCCGTCGGGCTGCGGGAAGACCACCACGATGATGATGGTCAACCGCCTCATCGAGCCCACGTCGGGCCGGATCCTCGTCGACGGCGAGGACATCTCGCAGGTCGACCCGGTCAAGCTGCGCCGCCGCATCGGATACGTGATCCAGCAGGTCGGCCTCTTCCCGCACCGCACGATTCTCGACAACACGGCGACCGTGCCCGCGCTGATCGGCTGGAAGAAGTCCAAGGCGCGCGCCCGGGCCGCCGAACTGCTCGACCTGGTCGGACTCGACCCGAAGCAGTACGGCTCCCGCTACCCCGAGCAGCTGTCGGGCGGCCAGCGCCAGCGCGTCGGTGTGGCCCGCGCGCTCGCCGCCGACCCGCCGGTGCTCCTGATGGACGAGCCGTTCGGCGCCGTCGACCCGGTGGTCCGCGAGCAGTTGCAGGACGAGTTCCTGCGCATGCAGGCCGCGGTGCGCAAGACGGTTCTCCTGGTCACGCACGACATCGAGGAGGCCGTCAGGCTGGGCGACCGGATCGCGGTGTACGGACAGGGCCGTATCGAGCAGTTCGACACTCCGGGCGCGGTGCTCGGCACGCCCGCGACGCCGTACGTCGCCGAGTTCGTCGGCGCCGACCGTGGTCTGAAGCGGCTCTCCGTGACGGAGATCGAGCCGGACGACCTGGACCAGCCCGCCGTGACCCGCGCCGGCGAGCCCGCCCGGCAGGCCGCCGCGCGGCTGCGTGACGAGGGGGCGCGCTGGTCCGTCGTCCTCGACACGGACGGCGATCTGCACGGCTGGGTCGGCATCGACGAGCTGTCGCTCGCGGGCGAGGAGGGGCTGGTCGGCGACCTGGCCCACCGCATGAACGCATGGGTGCCCGTCGGCGCCCCGCTCAAGCAGGCGTTCGGCGTGATGCTCCAGCACGACGCGGGCTGGGTCGCGGTCCTCGACGGCGCCCATTTCCTCGGCGTCCTGACCCCGGCGAAGCTCCACGAGGCGCTGCGCCGTTCGGTGGACGCGGACGCCCAGGGCGTGGCGCGGGACGAGGTGAGTTTCGAGTCGGTCGCCGACGCGTGAGCGGCCCGTCGCCCCTCAGGCAAAGTCAGCTCTTGAGCAGACCCTTCGACTCCAGGTACGAGCGCGCCACGTCCTCCGGGAGCCTGCGCCAGCTGTCCACCTGCTGGTTCATGGACGCCAGGTCCTGCGTGGTCAGTACGGAGTTCAGCGCGCCGAGGATCTCGGCGACGCGCTCGCTGCCCGCCCGCGCCCGGTTGACCACCGGCACGATGTAGTCGGCGTTCTGCAGATGTCTGTCGTCGGCGAGCAGCACGAGGCCGAAGTCGGACAGGGTCGCGTCGGTCGTCGTGGTGAGCATCATCTGGTCCTTGCCGTCCTGCACCGCCTTCTTCGACTGGGTGGTGCCGACGCCCTTGGGGTCGACGCCGGTGACGTCGATGCCGTACGTCTTCTTCAGGCCCGGCTCGCAGTAGGGCCGCTGGACGCACTCGTCGCCCGCGGCGAGGCGCACCTTCAGGCCGGACGCGCCGAGGTCGCTGAGGGTCTTGAGGCGGTGCCGCCTCGCGTAGGCGGTGGTCACGGCGAAGGCGTTCTGGTCGACGGCCTTGCCGGGGGCGAGGACGGCGAGTCCGCGCGGGGCGGCGAGGCCGTGCAGTGCCTTCATGGTGGCGTCGAGGTCGGGCGATCCGACGGGCGGGGCCTTGGCGCCGTTCGTCTTGGCGTTGAGCCAGTCGGCGAAGGTCGCCGCGTACTCGGGCACGACATCGATCTGGCCGGATTCCAGGGCGGGTTCGTACAGTTCGCGGTTGGCGACGGACAGGATCTTGGTGCTGTAGCCGGCCTGCTTCAGGAGCAGGGCGTACATCTGGGCGAGCAGGTCGCTCTCGGTGAAGCCGGCCGTGCCGATGGTCAGGTGCTTGCTGTCGCCGGGCGGGGCGGTGACCGCGCCCTGGTTCTCCAGGGAGGGGCCGCCGCCGCAGGCGCCGACCAGGAGGAGCGGCAGGACTACGGCTGCTGCTGCGGCCCGTCGTCGTAAGGCCGCCATCAGGCCTTCCTCCGAGCCAGGGCGGGCGCGAACCGTTCGGCGAGCTCGAAGGCGCCCTCGACAAGCAGCGCGAAGACGGCGACGAGGACGGCGCCCGCGACGACCTGCGGGGTGCTCGCCAGGTTGAATCCGGCGGTGATGATCCGGCCGAGGCCGCCGCCGCCCGCGAGGGCCGCGATCGTCGCGGTGGCGACGAGCTGCACCGCGGCGATCCGCACCCCGTTCATGATCATCGGCAGGGCGAGGGGCACCTCGACCTGGAACAGCATCTGCCGTCCGGTCATCCCCATGCCACGAGCGGCCTGGACGATGTCACGGTCGACTCCGCGCATCCCGACGTAGGCGTTCGTGAGCAGCGGCGGGACCGCGAAGAGGACCAGGGCGACGACCGTGGGCCCCTCTCCGAACCTGCCGAGCGGGGTGAGCAGGAGCAGCACGAGGACGGCGAAGGTGGGGACGGCACGGCCGACGTTGGAGATGTTCCCGGCGAGCGCGCCGCCCTTGCCGAGGTGCCCGAGGACGAGCGCGACGGGCAGGGCGATCAGGCAGCTGATGACGAGGCAGACGACGGTGAGGGCGAGGTGCTGGGCGAGCCGGTGCCAGACGCCGTCGTCGCCGGACCAGTGCGAGGCGTCGGCGAGCCAGTCCCAGGCGTCGGTGAGGGTCTTCACCCGTGGCTCGCTCTCGTCCAGGGAGTGAGGATCCGCTGTACGCCGAGCAGCAGCAGGTCGGCGGCTACCGCGATGACGACGCACAGCACGGACGCGGTGAGGACCTGGGCCTTGAAGAACGTGTTCATGCCCGCGTAGATGAGGTTGCCGAGGCCGCCGTAGCCGACGATGGCGCCCACCGTCACGAGGGAGACGGCGGAGACCATGGCGATGCGCAGGCCCGCCATCGCGGCCGGCAGGGCGAGAGGCAGCTCCACCGTGAGCAGCAGCCTGACCGGTCCGTATCCCATGCCGCGCGCCGCCTGCCGGGTGCCTTCGGGGACCGCGCGCAGGCCCGCGAGGATGTTCCGCACGAGGAGGGTGAGAGAGTACAGGACGAGCCCCGCGACGACGAGGGACGCGGACAGACCGTACGCGGGCAGCAGCAGCGAGAACATGGCGAGCGACGGGATCGTGTAGAGGATCGTCGTCAGGGCGAGGACCGGGCCCGACGCGAGGGACCAGCGGCGCGCGACGACGGCCAGCGGCACGGCGAGCACCAGTGCGATCCGGACGGCGAGCGCGGTGAGCTGGAGGTGCTGGACGACCGCGTCGAGGAGGATGTGACGGCGGGTGCTCAGATACTCGCCGCAGATCCAGTCGTTGCGCGCCAGACAGTCGTCGGGCGTCGCGCTGCCGGGGCTCTGGGTGAGGGGTCCGCTCCATGGGGGCACTCGTCCATTCCAGTGGCAGGCGCGGACGGCGGCGCGCTGGATGACCCGTACGGCGTACGGCCGCGGGTACGGGGGCGCGGTGGGGTCAGGTGTCCTTGAAGCCGATCGACGCGTGGGTGCCGTCGCAGAACGGCTTGTTGCGCGAGGCTCCGCAGCGGCACAGGGTCACGCGGTTGCGGACTTCGTACGTCGTGCCGTCGGCGGCGGTCACCGGGATGCCGCCGCGCACCCAGATCCCTCCGCTGACGCCTTCCTGCGGGTCCTCGATGATGCCGATGGACGGCGGGAGTTCGGGCTCGACGGGGCGCCGCTCGGCGAGGTTCCAGGCGACGAGGCGCCCTGAGGGGCAGTCGCCCGTCTCCCGTTCCACGACGTCGGCGGTGCCCTTCTCCTCGACGAGGTTCCACACCTGCCCGTCCGCGTCGCAGAACCGCGCGAAGGCGCACAGGGGCTGGGCGTCGGTGAGGGTGAGCTCGGGTCCGTCCTGCTCGTCGGCCTGCTCCAGATAGGGCAGCCGGCTCGCGGTCTCGGTGCCGTCGAACCCGGCCCGCTCATGACTGCGGTCGCAGAACGGCTTGTTCGCGGACTGCCCGCAGCGGCACAGCTCGTACGTCTCCTCGGTGTCGTACGTGCGCTGCTGCCACCACTCGACGGACTGGCCCCGCGCGTCGGTGACGATGACCAGCTGGATGAGGGGGACTCCGCCGGTGACGAGGTACGGCCCGTTCTCCGTGACGCGTACGCCCCGCGCCGAGGCGGAGTGTGGGGCGGGGTCCTGCGCGTCCGGCATGAGGGGCCCTTCCTGATCCGTGCGGCGGCCCCCCTTCCAGCCTTGCGGAGGGGGTCGCCGGGCGCCACAGGAGAGGCCGTGCTCGTGGGCAGGCACCTGTGTCGAGCCCTGTCGCGGCGCCCCCGTAGGATTCACGCCTTGCACCGGACACCAGCCCAGGGGGGCACCGTGAGCGGCGGCTCGCAGAGCACACAGGCACGGACAGGGTCCGGGCACGGCCTCGGCGGCAGGAACCGGCCCGCGAAGGTGAGCATCGCCTTCGCGGGCTTCGGCGTCGCGTCGCTCGCCAACTTCTACACCGGCCTCGCCTGGCTGAACCCCGGCATCTTCGTCGGCATGGCCGTGTTGAGCGCCCTGATCGCCGTCCCGGCCGGCCACGTCGGCCGCTTCCGCGGGCGCCGCCTCGACGGCGAGGGGCGCGGGACGGCGCTCCTCGGCATCGTGGTCGGCTGGCTGCTGCTGTTCGTGTGCGCCCTGGCCGTGCTCGCCTACATCGGCCTGATCGCGGGCCTCGCGTTCCTGGCGGACGCGTTCTGACCCTGCTCCCGGCGCCGGGCGCGGGTCACTGCCGTCCGGCCTGGAGCGGGTAGTGGTCCGACAGGTTGGTGTACGTGTAGCTGGTGCCCCAACTGCTGACGGTCCAGGGCGCGGTGGTCTCCTTGACCACGTTGTTGACCCATCCGGCCGGCCGCACGTGGCCCTGGACGTGCAGGACGTAGTCCAGGTCCTCCTTGGGCTCGCCCGGGTAGCGGTAGCTCGCGATCGAGTTGGTCCCGGTGTCGAACGAGTACGGGTGCCCGGTCCGCGCGTCGGCCCCGACGAATCCGCCGTCGGCGAGCATGGAGGCGTACTCCCCGCCGTGCGAGTCGACGTTGAGGTCGCCCGCCACCATGACCTGCTCGCCGGCCGGGATGTGCTTGGCGTCGAGGAACGACTTGATGGCCTTGAACTGGAGGCTGCGGTCCTTGACCGCCTCACCGGCCCCGCACCCGGAGTCGGTGGACTGGGTGTGCGTCCCGACCACGTGCACCTTCGCGCCGTTCACATCGAGGACGGCGTAGACGAAGCCCTTGTTGGACCACCAGTCGGAGCCGCACGCGTCCTTGTAGACGTACTGCTCCTTGTGCACGATCGGCCACTTGCTGAGCAGCGTCACGCCGCCGTCCTCGGGCGTCGTCGACGAGTAGGAGCCGCCGGTGGCGTCCCAGCCGTCCTTGGACCGCCCCACGACGGGGGTCTGGTACGGGTACTGCGCCGACGCGTTGCTCTTCAGCGCGTCCGACGTGGTGTTGTCGAACGCCTCCTGGAGCACGACGACGTCGTTGCCCTGGAAGAAGGGCGCGGCCGGGATGGCCGCCGCCCGGTGCGCCTGACCCCAGTTGGGGTAGAGGTTGGTGCTCATCAGGAACGTGTTGTACGTCAGGACCTTGAGCCTGGGCGTATCGGCCGACGTCGCCGCCGACGCCTGCGGGGCGGTCAGGACCGCGGAGGCGGCGGCGAGGGTGACGGCGAGGGCGGAACCGGTCGTGCGGCGGGCAACGCGGGACACGTGGCCTCCCGTTTCTTGTGGGGATGCTGTGAGGGACGTGAGCACGCCACATCAAAGCAGCCACAGTTACTTCCGGGTAACCACCGGGTGGCCACTTTCTGCCAACCCTTCACGTGAATGCCCTTGCCCTAAGTCCCGTGTCCGCGACGGCCGTTGACCCGATCGACCCGTGAGCTAGGCCTCGCGCCGCAGCCGTGCCGACAGATGGTGCTGGAGCGGCATGCCGACGGCCTCGAGGTCGTGGGTGAACATGAGGGTGCCGTCGTCGGCCAGCGCGTAGCGGCGGCGCGTGGCCTTGACCTCCTTGGCGGTGGGGGTGAGCGCCACCTGGTCGGTGGAGAGGTCGACCGTGTTGCCGTCCGCGGAACCGACGGCGATCTCCGCGATGCCGGTCGGCTGCGTGATCAGCGCCTCCACCCGGCCCTCGGGCTGGAGCCGCCACCAGCCGCTCTCCCGGGCCGACGGCCGCAGCGGCGCACCGTCGCCGTCGAGCAGCCAGGCCCGGGCCTCGAAACGCAGGAACGGCCGGCCGTCGTGGCTGAGGACGACCTCCTGCCCGTACGTGAAGTCCCCGTCGAGCGTGGGGTATCCGCCCTGGCCGCGGCCACGCCAGGTGCCCAGGAGGCCCAGCACGGGCGCCAGCAGCGGGTGCGGGGCGGGAGCCTCCTGCGGGCTGGTGCTGTCGGGGTACGGGTGGGCCGGTGCGGGGTCGTACACGGTGCGCGCTCCTGAGGTCGTGGCCTGTGCCTCGTGAAGCCTAGGGCGTCGCCCCGGGTGAGGCCCGGACCCGTCCATCGGACGTTTGTCGCCGACGTGTCTGATCTTCTGACGCACACGGACGGGGAGAAGGACGCGTGCTGAACGAGACGGTTTTCCGGAGCGGGGAAGTGCCGACGGCGGACCGTCTGGCGTACTGGGCGGAGCGGGTGGGGCGGACCCACGCGCCGGTGCGGATGACCAGCGACCGCGCCCATGGCTTCCCGGCCACCCAGCGGGTCCTCGACCTCGGTGCGGTGTCCGTGTGGCCTGCCACGTTCCGGCAGCTGGTCATCCGGCGCACACCGAAGCTGATCCGCCGCTCCGACCCGGAGCTGTTCCACCTCTCGCTGCTGGTGGACATCACGCCGACGGAGTACCGGAGCCGGGCCGCCGCCGCGGGCACGTCGCCGCGCTGCTGAGCGCGTCATGACTTCTTGTCGCCAAGTCGACAGCGCCGGCCCGACCTGATCGCCCGTCCGACCAGATCGCGCGCGCACCCTGTTCGGGTCGGCCCGCTCCAGGCATGATCGTCACCGTCGCCCACCCGTCGGCGGTGACCGGGGCCGACGGGATTCCCGGACCCGGAGCTCCTCTTGCGCCAGCCCAATGTCGTACTGATCTGTGTGGACCAGTGGAGGGGCGACTGCCTCTCCGCCGCGGGCCACCCCGACGTCCACACCCCTCACCTGGACGAACTCGCGGGCGAAGGCGTGCGTTTCGACCGCGCCTACTCCGCGACGCCGACCTGTGTCCCCGCCCGCGTGGCCCTCTTCACCGGCCAGTCACAGGAGCGGCACGGTCGGGTCGGCTACCGCGAGGGGGTGCCCTTCGAGCAGGTCCACCCGGTGACGCTGCCGGGCGAGTTCCGGCGCGGCGGCTACCAGACGCAGGCCGTCGGCAAGATGCACGTCTTCCCGGAGCGCGCCCGCCTCGGCTTCGACGACGTGCGGCTGCACGACGGCTATCTGCACCACGCCCGCAGGCGTCACAGCCGTAACTTCGAGTTCTTCGACGACTACGTGCCCTGGCTGCGCCGCCAGCCCGGGATGACGCCGGCCGCCGACTACGCGGACCACGGCGTCAGCTGCAACTCCATCGTCGCGCGCCCCTGGGACAAGCCCGAGGCGCTCCATCCGACGACGTGGGCGGTGACCGAGGCGATCGAGTGGCTGCCGCGCCGGGATCCCACCAAGCCGTTCTTCCTCTACCTGTCGTTCCACCGGCCGCACCATCCGTACGACCCGCCCGAGTGGGCCTTCGACCAGTACATGGCCCTCGACCCGTACGAACCCGTGGTCGGTGACTGGGTCGACGACTATGCGCCGTACCGCAAGGACGGCTTCCACGAGGCCGCCGTCGGCGTGATCGATCCGCGTCTGGTCCACCGGGCACGGGCGGGCTACTACGGGCACATGGCGCATATCGACCTGCAGATCAAGCGGTTCCGCGAGGCGCTGGTCGAGGCGGGTCTCGGTGACGACACGATGTTCTGCTTCGTGTCGGACCACGGCGAGATGATGGGCGACCACCACATGTTCCGCAAGGCACTCGGCTTCGAGGGCTCGGCGCGGGTGCCGATCCTGATGAACCTCGCGCCGTCGATGCGCGGCGGAGCGGGCGGTTCGGTGGCCGACGAGGTCGTGGAACTGCGCGACGTGATGCCGACGCTGCTGGAGGCGGCGGGACTTCCGGTGCCGGACAGTGTCGACGGGCGCAGCCTGCTGCCGTTCCTGCGCGGTGAACGCCCGGACGACTGGCGGGAGTATCTGCACGGCGAGCACACCTATCTGGGGCAGTCGCTGCAGTGGGTGACCGACGGGCGGCACAAGTATCTGTGGATGTCGGGCGACGGGCACGAGCAGCTCTTCGACCTCGCCGAGGATCCGAAGGAGTTGGTGAACCTGGCGCGGCGGCCCGAGCACGCCGCGCTGCTGGAGCGCTGGCGCGGACGGCTGATCGACGCGCTGCGCGACCGCGAGGAGGGCTTCGTGGACGGCGGCGAACTGGTGACGGGCCGGCCGGTGGTCACCGAACTGCGGCACACCCGGGAGCGCATCGCCGCCGCGACCGGGGTCGGCTGATCCCCGGCCGACCGGTCACGGCGGCTCCCCCCGTGGCGGAGATCAGGCGAACCGCACGCCGAGCCCGCCGTCCACGGCCCACTCCGCCCCGGTGACGAAGGACGCCGCGTCGGACGCGAGGAAGCACACCACTTCGGCGACCTCCTCGGGGGTGCCGATGCGGCCCAGCGGATGGACGTCGAGCGTCTTGCGCTCGGCGTCCCGGTCCGGGTTCTGGTCGAAGTACTCGTCGACCAGGGCCGTCCTGATGTAACCGGGGCTGACCGCGTTGACCCGTACGCCGTGAGGCGCGACCTCCAGAGCCATCGAGCGGGTCAGCCCGACGAGACCGGACTTGGCCGCCGCGTACGGGTACATGCCGGCGCAGGTCAGCTTGGCGTGCAGGGACGCGATGTTCACGATCGCCCCGCTGCCCCGCTCGATCATCGACGGCAGGGTGTGCTTCGCGCACAGGAAGGCCGCCTTCAGGTCGACGTCGAAGACCTGGTCCCACTCGGCCTCGGTCATCGCGACGGGGTCGGCGTAGACGTTGCGCCCAGCGTTGTTGACCAGGATGTCGACCGGTCCGAGCGCGGCGGCCACGTCGTTCACGGCGTCGGCGACCGACCGCCCGTCCGTGACGTCGACCCGGCGGAAGGCCACGCGGGCACCCTTGCCGGCGAGTTCGTCGCGCAGCGCCGCTCCGGCCTCCTCGTCCAGGTCGAGGAACGCCACGGCCGCGTCCTCGCGCACGGCCGTCTCGACGACCGCCCGGCCGATGCCGCGCGCCCCGCCCGTCACCAGGACCACCCGGTCCGCCAACCGCCCCATCGCCACTCCTCGTTCGCTCCGCCTGCCCGGACGCTCATCCGGCTTTTGGTAACCCTTGACAGCTTAGCTGCTAAGTAGCGACGCTAGGGGTCGCCCCGCGCCGCGCCCCCCGGCCGGGCCCCGAGACCGAAGGTGCGAACGAGTGACCTCACGCTATGTGCTCCGCCTCCAGGTGGATCCGGCCGACGATCCGAAGCAGGCCGGCGACAGGCTGCTGGCCCTGGCGCGGGAGGCGCGGGCCGAGGAGATCTGCGTATTCCTCTTCGGCCTGGAGTTCAACGACGGCCACGAGAGCCTCGACCGCGTCGCGCACTGGCTGGCGGCCACGCGGCCGTGGCGCACCCGGCTCCGCGCCGAAGGCGTCGCCGTGAGCCTCAACCCCGGCCACACCGTGGGCCACAGCGACTGGGCCCGCTCCCTCGAGCCCGGCCAGACGTGGCAGACGATGACCGACCAGCACGGGACGGCCGCCGCCGTGCAGGTGTGCCCGCTCGACCCGGCCTGGCGCGCATACTTCGCGCAGACCCTGCGTCTCTACGCCGCCGAGGACGTCGACACGGTGTGGATCGAGGACGACATCCGGCTGCACAACCACCGCCCGCTCGACTGGGGCGGCTGCTTCTGCCCGCTCCACCTGGCCGAGTTCGCCCGCCGCACCGGGATCACGACGACGCGGGAGGAACTGGTCGCGGCCTGCACCGCGCCCGGCGACCCGCACCCCTGGCGGGAACGGTGGCTCGACTTCTGGGACACCACCCAGCGCGAACTCCTCGGGTCCTGGCGGGAGATTCTCGGGGACCGGCTCGGCCTCATGTCCTCGCGCACGGACTCCCACGCCGCCGAGGGCCGCGACTGGCAGGCCTGGCTCGACCTCCCCACCGTGCACCGACCGCACTTCTGGGGCTACTCGGACGGCGCCGGACCCGAACTGCCGCGCGCGATTCAGCAGTTGGACATGCAGCGCGCGGTGCAGCCCACCGGCCTGCGCAGCTTCCCCGAGATCGAGTGCTGGCCCTACGGACAGTGGAACAAGTCCTTCCGCCAGACGGGCGCGCAGATGTCCCTGGCCCACATCCTCGGCAGCGACGGCCTCGCGATCAGCCTCTACGACTTCCTCGGCAACCACCCCGACGACGAACCCCGCCGCGCCGCGTTCCTCGCGGAGTGGCGGGACACCTTCGACTGGCTGTCGGAGACGTTCCCCAAGACCTTCCGCACGGTCGGCGTCGGGCTGCCCTGGTCGGAGCGCACCGGCAGGCACACCCACACGGAGCGTGCGGGCTGGCAGTCCCTCGTCGTCCCGCACGGCTCATGGGCCGGACTGCTCGGCGCCGCGGGCCACGCCGTCACCGCCCGGGGCGGAGCGAGCGTCAACGCCCTTTCGGGCGAGGCGACTTGGGCCTTCGGTGACGCCGAACTGCGCGAGTGGCTCAGCCAGGGACTCCTGCTCGACTCGGTGGCGGCCCGGATCCTCTTCGAGCGCGGCTACGGCCCGCTGATCGGCGCGACCGGAGCGAGGCGGTCCCCCGAGGGCCACGCCCGCGAGATCTGCACCGACCCCGAGTTCTCGCTGCGCCCCGGCTGCGCGATCTCCCTGGACACCGAGAGCTACGACCGCTCCACCGTGGTCGCGTTCGACCCCGCGCCGGACGCGCGCGTCGCCAGCGTCGTCCGCGACCAGCTCGACCGTGAGAGGGGCAGCGGACTCGTCCTGTACGAGAACGCGCTGGGCGGCCGGGTCGCCGTCACGCCCTGGCCCGCGCACACCCCCGGCATGACCTTGATGAACGCGCAGCGCGAGGCCCAGTTGGGCGCCGTGCTCGACTGGCTGTCGCGGGGCGCGCACGCGCGGGCCACGGGACATCCGTGGCTCGTCACACAGGCGTTGACCGACGGCACCCACTGGCGCGTCGTGGTGTGGAACGCGTCGCCGGACGAGGCCGACGACTTCCGGCTCCGGCTGCCGCAGGGCATGCCGGAACCGCGCTCGGTGGTCCAGGTGACGGCCCGGGGCGAACGCCTCACCGCCGCCTGGCGCGACGGCCGCCCACTGCTGTCGCGCCCGCTCGGGCAGTGGGAGTACGTGGTGCTGAGCAGCGCACACGCCTGATTCCCGCCGTGACGCCGACGGTACGCTGGGGCCCGCCCGGCACATCCCCCGAAGGAGTTCCCACGTGGCAGTGCGCCGCACCACGCTGTTCGACCAGGTCGCCGGCGAGATCGTCGATCTGATCGAGGAGTCGGGGCTCGAGCCCGGCGACGACGTGCCCTCGGAGGGCGAACTCGCGGCCAGGTTCGGGGTCAACCGGCTCGCGGTGCGCGAGGCGATCCGGGTGCTGTCCGCCCGCGAGATCCTCGTGTCGAGCCAGGGCCGGCCGGCCAGGGTCAACGTCCCCTCGGCGCGGGTGTTCGGGCAGATCCTCCAATTCCGCCTGCGCCAGCAGTCGTTGGAGGTCGCCGACGTCCTGGACGCGCGCGGCGCGATCGAGGGAGCGCTGGCATCCCGCGCGGCGGCCCGGGTCGCGTCCGGCGAGGCCTCGGCGGACGCGGCCGGCACCCTGCTCGACGAGATGGAGGACGCCGTCGAGGACCGCGACCGCTTCGTGGCCCTCGACCTCGCCTTCCACCACGAGATCGCCCGCATGGCCGGGAACGGCATGCTGGAACTCGTCCTGGAATCGCTCTCGGACATCCTCACCGCGCACCGGCTCGCCAGCTACGAGGGGAGGTCCCGCCGGGGCGACAGCCAACGGGCGACGATCACGGCCCACCGGCGGATCCTGGCCGCCATCGCATCGGGCGCCCCGGAGGAAGCCGTGGCGGCCATGGCGGCCCACCTCGACGAGACCGGCGAGGACCTCGCCGTGTCCTAGGCACGGCCGCCTACCCAGTTCTTTTGTGTCACCTACCGCCGGGCGGCTCCGGCTCCGTCTCCACGAACTCGCACCACACCGCCTTCCCCTCACCCCGCGGCTCGACACCCCAACAGTCCGCGACCGCGTCGACGAGCAGCAGCCCGCGACCCGATGTCGCGGCCTCGCCCGGTGTGCGGCGGCGCGGGAACACGCTCGACCGGTCCTTGACCCAGAGCCGGACGCGCCGGGCCGGTCCCGGCAGCACTTCGAGGGTGATGACGGCGCCGGCCTCCGTGTGCAGGAGCGCGTTCACCATCAGCTCACCGGCGGCGAGCTCCACGTCGTCCGCCACCGCGCCGAATCCCCAGTCCTCCAGGGCACTTCGCAGCGCCGTGCGGGTCTCGGCGAGCCCCTGGGGGTCCGCGGTGTGGAGGTACTGGTGGATGCGCGGCGCGAGCGGAGTGCCCTGGTCGAGGTCCCGGCACAGGACGAGCAGCGCCACGTCATCGGCGGTCGGCCTGACCTGCGACACCCGCTCCGACAGACGCTCGGCGACGGCGCACGCCCGGACGGGCCCGTTGCGCACCGCTTCGGTCACGGCCTGCACGCCTGCCGCGATGTCGCGCCCCGGATGCTCGACGAGGCCGTCGGTGAACAGGACGATCGCCTCGCCGGGCAGCAGGTCGAGCCGCGTCTCGGGGTACTCCTCCTGCTCGAACTCCGTCGCCAGGCCCAACGGGAGCCCGCCGCGCACCGGCGGGGTGCTGACGCGGCCGTCGGCGTGCCGGAGCACCGGTTCCATGTGGCCGGCCCTGATGGCCCGTACGTCTCCGGTGGCGGGGTCGACCTGGGCGTACGTGCAGGTGGCGAAGCGGTCGGTGTCGAGCTCGGCGAGGAAGCGCGAGGCACGCGCGATGACCGTGGACGGCGGGTGGCCCTCGCCCGCGTAGGCGCGCAGCGCGATGCGCAACTGGCCCATGACGGCGGCGGCCTGGGTGTCGTGCCCCTCGACGTCACCGACGACTACGCCGATCCTGCGTCGGGGCAGTGAGATCACGTCGTACCAGTCGCCGCCCACCTGTCGGCCGCTGCCCGCGGCGTGGTAGCGGGCGGCGATCTCGACGCCCGGGAACTTGGGGATGTGCTGGGGCAGCATGGTCGACTGGAGCCCCGTCGCGAAGTCGCGTTCGCCGTCGAAGAGGATGGCCCGCTGGAGGGACTGGGCGACGATGCCCGCTAGGCCGAGGCACAGGTCGCGGTCCTCGGCCGTGAACTCCTCGCGCCCCCGGAACAGCAGCGCGAGACCCCCGACGGAGCGGGCCTGGGCGACCAGCGGCAGGAACGCGGCGGCGTCCAGATCAAGGCGCTCGGCGTACGGACCGAGACGCGGGAAGGCGTCGGCGAGTTCGCGCAGGGAGGTCACGAAACGCGGGCGCTGGGTGATCACCGCCTCGGCGAGGGGCAGCGACTCGTCGATGCGGTGCAGCTTGAGTTCGTCGAGCTCGGGCGTCGACTCGCCCGCCAGGGCGACGAGTTGGAGCGTGTCGCCCTCGACGAGACCGAGGACGAGTCCGTCGGCCCCGAAGAGTTCGAGCCCGCCCTCGCCGGTGAGGACGGCGGTCACGTCGGCCACCGTCATGGCCCGGGACAGGGCGTCGGCGGTGGCCTGGAGGACGGTGGTCATCCGCTGCCACCCCGCGAGCTGTACGGGGCTGGTCATGGCGAGCTGGGCACGGTCCCCGTCGGCGTCGCGCACGATGCCGACCACGTGCCGGGGTGTGCCGTGCTCGTCCCTGAGGATCCGGCCCCGCAGATGGGTCCACTGCTCCCGGCCGTCGCGGCGCCGTACGCGGAAGTAGGCACCGTAGGAGGAGCGTCCCGCGTGGATCGCCGACATCGCGGCGGCGCCCGTCCGGGCGCCCTCCTCGGGGGAGACGCGCGACAGCAGGGACTCGGGCCGGCCGTCGTACTCATCGGGTCCGATGTCGTACACGGCGAGGCCCGCCGCGTCGAGCTCGAAGGTCCCCTCCGACAGGTCCCACTCGAAGGTGCCCACACGGTTCAGCGCAAGGCGCTCCCCCAGGCCGATCTCCGCCCTGCGCCTTCCTGCCATGCGTTCGCTCCGGAGAAGTGAGCAAGGACCCCGGCCGGCCGGGCCGGTCGCCTCCCGCGCTCCGTCCGGCCCCGCGCCGTCGACGACGGGAACCCTCCGAGCATAACTTTGGGGCCTTTGTCACGCATTTCCAGGCCAGGTCCCCGGGCCTGGCACCGCCCACCGGCTTAACGGTCGTTCAATCGACGCGATGGGTGAGTTCCTGGCGAAGGACCCGCTTGAGGATCTTGCCGCTGGGGTTGCGGGGCAGCTCCGCCACGAAGTGGACGATCCGCGGCTTCTTGTACGAGGCGATGCGCTCGCGCGTGAAGTCGATGAGGTCCTGCGCGGTGACCGCGTCCGCCCCGGGCCGCCGCACGACGGCGGCGGTGACGGCCTCACCCCACTTGTCGTCGGGGGTACCGAAGACGGCCACGTCCAGGACACCGGGGTGCTCGGCGAGCACGGACTCGACCTCGATCGGATACACGTTCTCTCCGCCCGTGATCACCATGTCCTTCATCCGGTCGGTGATGAACAGGTAGCCGTCCTTGTCGAGGTAGCCGGCGTCGCCGGTCCTGAGCCAGCCGTCGGCGGTGAACAGCGCCTCGTTCTCCTCGGGCCGTTTCCAGTAGCCCGGGGTGACCTGGTGGGAGCGGGTGAGGATCTCCCCCACCACTCCCGGCGCCACATGATCTCCGGTGACCGGGTCCGCGACGGCCACCTCGACGCCGGGCCACACGTTGCCCGCCGAACGCAGGAGCGCGGAGCGCGGTCCGTCCACGACGTGGTCCTCGGGCAGCAACCGCACGGCGGAGCCGGTCGTCTCGGTCAGACCGTACTTCTGGTAAAAACCGCAGCCGAAGATCTCCATGGAGCGGCGCAGCAGAACGGGCGTGATCGGCGAGGCCCCGTAGACGATCAACCGGAGCGCGGAGAAGTCGCGTTCGCGGATGTCGGGCAGCGTCGTCAGCACGTGGAGCACGGCGGGCACGAAGAAGACGTGCGTGACCCGGTGGCGCTCCATGAGGTCGACCACGGCGGACGGCACGAGGTCGGGGACCAGCACCGTGTGGGCGCCCGCGGCGAGCGCGTTCACCAGCCAGCCGGTCCCGGCGATGTGGAAGACAGGCATGACGTTCAGGGAGACGGACGCGGTCGTCCAGCCCATCTCACGCAACTGGGCTTCATCCGCGGAGCAGTTGTTCAGCGTGAGCTGGACACCCTTGGGCAGCCCGGTGGTGCCGGAGGTGTACAGCTGGAGGAAGACCGCGTCCTCGCTCCCGGCACCCGGATCGGCGTCACCCGCCGCGGCCAGCCAGTTCTCGTACGTGCACTCACCCGCGTCCGCCCCGCTCTCGGTGACGAGGGTGATGCCGGGCAGCGCGGCCCGCACCGCACGCGCTCCGGGCAGGAATTCGGTCTGGGTCAGGACGATCCCGAGTTCGGCGTCCTGGGCGACCGCGACCAGTTCGGGCCCGGCAAGGCGCCAGTTCAGCGGGGTGGCGACGAAGCCCGCCTTGGCACAGCCCATCAGGAGCTCCGCCGAGAGGACTCCGGGGCGGACGAGATAGCCGACGCGCGTGCCCCGGGGCAGACCCGCGGCGAGGAGTGCCTGCGCGACTCGGTTGCCGCGCCGTTCGAGCTCGGCGTAGGTCAGCGTCCGGGAACCTTCTGTCACGGCGGGAGCGCCAGGGGTGAGCGCGGCGTGCTGTCGTACGGCGTCGGGCAGGAACGGGCCCATGCGGGAGTCCTCCATCGGCGTCGGCTTCGGCGAGTGGTCGCAGGACAGGCGCGGACCGTGAGCATCGCGGCCCCACAGCACGGCGTCAATGCGTTGAACGCACGCAAGAGGGCGCCGTCCGGGTGACGGCGTTCCCGGGGCGCAGCGGATCGAGCAGTCGAGGCGGCAGCTGGAGGCCTTCGCCGGTGACGCGGGCCAGGGCTAGGCCCTGGCCCGCAGCAGCGCCTCCTGGACCACCGACGCGACGAGCTGCCCGCGCCGGTCCCAGAACTCGCCGTACGCCAGAGTGCGTCCGTCGCCGGCGAGGCGGCTGCGGCAGGCGTACAGGAGCCACTCGTCGGCACGGAACGGGCGGTGGAACCACATGGCGTGGTCCAGCGAGGCGAGGACGACACCGACCGGCCGCGGTTCGCCGTACGGCACGAGCGCCGTGGGGGCCAGTGGCGCGTCGGAGATGTACGCGAGGGCGCAGGCATGCAGCGCGGGGTCGTCGGGGAGCGCGCCGACCGAGCGAAACCAGGCGAAGCGTTCGATCTGCCCCTCGTCCGGACCGACGGCGTCCGGCACCTGCCGGCACTCCACCGCCGTACGCAGCGGATGCGTCGCCGGACGGAACGCGAAGCCGTCGTCGAGGCCTTCGGGACCCGGGACGTCCGGCATACCGGGCTGCCGCCGACTCCCCTCCGGCTGCGGCAGTTTGAAGGACACGCTCATCGTGAGCGCCTCCTTGCCGCCCTGCGACGCGGTCACCTGGCGCACGGAGTAGCTGCGCCCGTCCCGGACCGCGTCGGACACGTACCTCGTGGGAAGTTCGGGCGTGACGGCGCGCAGGAAGTAGGCGTGCAGGGAGTGCACGGACCGGTCGTCCTCGACGGTGCGGTACGCCGCGGCCAGGGCCTGGCCGACGACCGCTCCTCCATAGGCGCGCTCCTGCGCGCGGCCACCGTGGCAGTAGCCCTCGAAGACGCCCGACCCGACGTCCACCAGGGCAAGGCGCTCGCCCTTGCCGAGGGGGCCGAAGGGCTGCGCCTGGTCAAGAACTCCGTTGATCATTCGTTAAGTGTGTAGGCCATACACTTGCCTGTCCACCCTCCTCGATCAACGCAGCACGACTGTGTGCGGCACGGCACCACGCACACCACCCCGGACGTGAAGCAATCCGGATCACGAGACACCAAGGCTTGTCCCGTAAACGATCTCTGTGGCGTGGTGGTTGGTTGGAAACCTGTCGGGAGGACGGTGGACGGCCACAGGTCGCTCGGGGACCATGGCCTGCATGCCAACGTGGACTATCAAGGCGGAGCCTGTCATTGGCGCGGATGTCGATGAGGTGATGCGGGAGTACTTCACCGAGATGGGGCGGCGGGTGCTGGGGCGCCCAGGTACAGAGGCAGAGCTGCAAGCGGTGCTTGCTGAAGATCCTCACCATGCGCTCAGCCCGCCCGACGGCGAGTTTCTCGTTGCGCGCGGGGATGAGGGTGAGTTCCTGGGCTGCGCAGGGTTGCGGCTGCTCAGAGGTGCTCCGGAGACTGCGGAGCTCAAGCGGATGTTCGTGCGCCCCGCTGGGCGGGGAGCGGGGTTGGGCCGGGGCCTCCTCCTCGCCGTCGAGCAATCAGCCAGGAGGCTGGGCGCTGCCCGGATCGTGTGCGAGACCAACACCCAACTCACTGAGGCACGGGCTTTGTACACCAGGCACGGTTACGAGGAAACCGGACCCTACGAAGGGCATGGCAAGGCGGATCACTGGTACGTCAAGGTCCTCAACTGAAGGACTGGGTGATCGAGATCGAGCCGTCCCCTTGGGATGATCTTGATGTGGCTGGCGTGATCACGGCGTCGGAGCCGACTTGGATAGCCCCTTTCAGCGGGCTGAGCCCGCGGGTCTTTGGGAAGTTGGTGAAGCAGCTACGCCGGGAGGAAGCGGACGCCTCGGTCCGGGGGCGGCCATGGAAGCTGCCGCTGGAGGATCGCCTGCTGCTGGTTACTGGCGCACCAACCTCACGCTGCGACAACTGGCCCCGCTGTTCGGGGTGTCGACCACCTCGGCCCGAAACTTGCGCTGCGGCAGCGCGAGCGGTTCGCCAAGGGTGCCGTCCTCATCGTGGACGGCACCCTGGTCCCCACCCGTGACCACTCAGTCGCGGAGCAGTCCAAGAACTATCGATACTCCACCAACCACCAAGTCGTCATCGACGCCGACAGCCGGCTCGTCGTCGTGGTCGGCCGGCCTCTTCCGGGCAACCGCAATGACTGCAAGGCATGGGCGGAATCCGGCGCCAGGGACGCGGTTGGTGCCACCACTACGATCGCGGACGGCGGCTATCCGGGTACCGGCCTGGTGATGCCGCATCGCCGCCGCACGGGCGAGGAACTTCCCGACTGGAAGGTCACACACAACACGTCCCACAAGCAGGTGAGAGCTCGCGTCGAGCACGTCTTCGCCCGCATGAAGTGCTGGAAGATTCTGCGTGATTGTCGCCTCAAGGGAGACGGCGTCCACCACGCCATGCGCGGCATCGCCCGCATGCACAACCTCAACCTCGCTGGATGGACAGCCCGTACCGCGACGGCCAACGGCACCCGACCATGCCGAAGATCGTTTACGGGACAAGTCTTAGTTCGGGCACTCAACCCAAATCGGGAGTTCGGCGAGGCCGTTCATGACCATAGCGTCGTGGAAACGCAGCGCTGACGGCTCCACGACCAGGCCGAAACTCGTTGTTCCCGAGGGAAACGCGCGCAGGGCCTGCGCCGCAATCAGGCGTGTGACTGGAATACCCAGGCATGAGTGCCGCCCGCGGCCGAACGTAAGATGTTCGAAATCCCGACCGCGAGTGGGGTCAAATCTGTGAGCATCCGGAAATGCTGACGTGCCCCTGTCGCAAACGTCCACACCAATGATGAGCAAAGTACCTGCTGGAACTGAGTACCCGCCTATCACGGAGGGTTCCTTCGTCATCCGATAGATACCTCGCGCAATCGGGCTCGCGTATCGCTGACGAATGGAATCCTCTGCCTGGCGCAAGATCCGAAGACGCAGAGTCTCGTACGCGATGACGAGGCGCTGCTGCCTGGCCTCGTCCATGAGGTGCCGGGGCGAACAGACGCGCTGGGAGCAGCCGGCATTCGCCCCTGCCCCGATGTCCAAGCAAGGAGCACTCCAAGGGCTCCTTCAACCGCTGACGCAATCATGACATTGGACGCCAGGTGCTTCCGCGAAGGCGCAAGAGCACAGCTCGCGCGAGGGGCGCGCCCCTGCTCAAAACTCCATTTCGGCGTCTGAACTCATGGGCATCCGGCGACCAGGGAGTTGAGCGGAGGACAAGATGATCATCCTCGGAGTTATTCTGCTCATCATCGGGCTTCTGGCAGGCATCAG
This sequence comes from Streptomyces sp. NBC_00569, assembly GCF_036345255.1. Taxonomy (NCBI): domain Bacteria; kingdom Bacillati; phylum Actinomycetota; class Actinomycetes; order Kitasatosporales; family Streptomycetaceae; genus Streptomyces; species Streptomyces sp. NBC_00569. The sequence goes on from NZ_CP107783.1 coordinate 1,364,045, forward strand.
CATTTCTCTGGACCATCGGAGGCATCCTGGTGATCATCGGAGTTGTGCTGTGGATTCTGGGGAGCGTCGGCCACGCAGTCGGCGGCCGACGGCCCTACTGGTGATCCATCTCGAGATCAACTTCTGCCGCATGTGCGGTCTACGCCACGAGATCGATGGTGCAGGTTCCACGTGATGCCCGGTACTCGAGTCGCTCGTAGGCCGCAGGCTGCAACATCAGCTCCGCGGCAGCAAGGTTCCGAGTGGCCCGAGGTCGAGGTTGAGATCCTCCGGCCGGACTCCGTGCTGCTCGCAGAGTTCTGCCATCCGCTGGTCGAGCAGCATCAGGGTGGTTCCGATCTCGTCAGCCTGCGCATCGCTGAGATCGCCTTGATCGACACGTCGAATTGCCTGCCGCTCCATCAATTGCCGGAGGAGCTCGACCACGGTGAGCACGAAGGCGACGAGGTCACGTCCCACCTTGTCGGAGTCAAGATCAAGTCGAGATCCGGTCACAACGGGCCTCCGTCCGCCCAGGGCGCCGGAACGCGTTCGTTGACGGACGACAACAGAGCATGAAGCGACAGGCGCACCAGGGGAACGTCGGCGATAGCGATGACCAGGTCGCCGCTGATGACCACCCCGGTGGCCAGGAGTCGGTCCAACAGATCGACGAGAGGCACCCCGATGGGGCCGTTTAGTGGCCCGGGGCTGTCCCAAGGCGCCACGTCGTCGTAGGTCACGGTCTACACCTCACCAATAAACGAGTAGGGCACCCACGGCCCCGACAGCTCGATCTCCACCCCGGTCCGTGCTCGCAACGACCGTGTCAGCAGGGCGAGTTCGTCGGCGCGCTGTTCGGCTACCAGATAGGTTGCATTGAGGACCTGGATCCGCCGTTCCACGGAGAGCTGGGGGGCATGCGGTCGCAATCTGCGGGACGCCGTGGCGAGGAGACGGACTTCGGAATCTACCGTTTCGGCAGCCTGCAGCGCCTCGTCCTGGCTCTGGTCGCGACGTTCCTGCACACCTCGCTTGCGCTCCAGGTAAGCAAGGCCGGCGCCGGGTGCCGGTCGGGACCGGTCGGCCGGCGCGGCCCTACGGCTCGAATCGTCCGGTGGGCAGGGTGGCGCGTACACCTTTACGCCCCATTCGGCATGGTGCGCGATGCGCCTTAGTGCTGCATGAAAGCGGTCCGCCTCGTTGGTAAGGGCGTCCCTCGCCCGCTGTTCATCGTGGTACAGCGTCGCCAGCGGCAAGGGCACTGTAGGGCAGCAGGCGGCAGCCGCAGTAACGACGTCATGGTGGGCGCGTGCGTAACGTTCCAGCTCCCGCTGGTCGGACAGGCGTGCCTGCCAGGCCTCGTCGGTGAAGTCGCGAGCTCGGACCTTCTGGACGATCGCAGTCAGTGTCTCCATCGGCAGAATGCTCACGAGCGCCTCGTCGGCGACTCCTGGCAGCCCGACGAAGGCCGCCGGGTCCGGGTTCCGGCAAACCGCGAACACGTAGGTGGCGTGGGCGTCCGAATGCTCAGGGCCGCGCTCCGTCATGTGCCTCGGTTCTCCTTGATCCTTGCTGGACGGGGAATTTCGCTGCGGGGTCACTTGGGTCGCTGCTCGGGCGATTCGTCCTTCGTTTTGGATTCGAGCACCTCCAGACGTTCTCGCAACGCGCGATTCTCGTCCTGCAGGGCGCTGCGGGAAGCGCGCGAGCTGAGTGCCGGATCGGTTTCCCACCAGTCGATTCCGGCCTTCTTCGCGGTATCTACGGAGGCCACGAACAGTCGGATCCGGATGGTGAGCAGCTCGATGTCGAGGAGTTCGATCTTGATATCCCCGGCGATCACGATCCCTTTATCGAGAACACGTTCGAGGATGTCGGCGAGATTGGCGGTCTGCGGGCCGGATGCGGTATAGGACGTCTGCCGCAAGTCGACGTCAGTCACGACGCCGCCTCTTTCCTCCTCGCTTCTTGGAAGCAGACTCGTCCTCGTCCTCCTCGTCCTCCTCCATCTCGTCTTCGTCCTCGTATTCGCCGTCGGCGTCGGATTCTTCGTCCTCCGCTCCCTCGTCCTCGCCCTCGCCCTCGTCCTCGTCCTCGTCCTCGTCCTCGTAGGCACCTTCGGCTTCGTCCTCGTAACCGGAGTCGGCGCCTTCCTGCTCTTCCTGCTCGGCGTCCTCTTCTTCCATGGCGTCCTCGTGCGACACGACGACTTCACCGTCACGGATTTCGCCGCGCCAGCCTTCGGGTTCTTCATTGGTGAGGCTGACGTACCGCTGGAAGTTCTTGAAGTCCAGTCGCATACGGCGCCCTTGGGCCCGCCATAGGTTGCCGGTCTTCTCGAAGAACCCTGATGGGTAGTACTCCACGACGAGGACGATTCGGGTCAGGGTGGGTGCCAGTTCATGGAAGCTGACCGCGCCGCGAGTGGTGCCCTTGGCTCCTTCGGAGGTCCAGACAATACGGTCGTCGGGAATCTGCTCCTGAACAGTCGCTTTGAAGCTTCGCGAGGATGGACCGACTTTAACCTTCCAATCGCTCCCGACCTCGTCACTCTTGGAGACGTCGCGAACACCCTTCGCGAAGCTGCTGAATTGGTCGTACTGCGTCCAATAGTCGTAAGCGTCGCGCAGGGGCACCCCTACATCGAGAACCTCGATGATGTTCATGACCTTGCCGCCGCTGGACTTGCGTTTCCCCTTCCCCCCGCCAAAGGCGTCCTTCACCTTCCCCACGACGTTGTCCTTGACGCCTTTTGCCTTTTCTGAAATGAATGCCTTCACCGGGGAGTCGCCCTGCAGGATGCGGGATCCTATCGCCGGAAGCGAACCGGACTCGGACGCGTCGGTGAGCTTCTCGGTCACGTCGGTCAGTTTCTCTCCCGCCTTCTCGGCGAGATTTTCCACTTGCGCGGAGAGGAACTTGGACAGCTCTTCGCGGAGCTGGTCCATACCCGAAGTTTCCTCAGTGGGTTGGTCTTTCTCCGTCTTGGTCATGGCTGACTACCTCCGACGATCGGCGCGCTTGGATGCTGATCGCTTCGATGACGTCGTTTTCCTGGCCGCGCTCTTCTTGGCGGGTGCGGACTTCTTCGCCGCTGTCTTCTTGGCCGCGCTCTTCTTGGCGGGTGCGGACTTCTTCGCCGCTGTCTTCTTGGCCGCAGACTTCTTGGCGGGTGCGGACTTCTTCGCCGCCGTCTTCTTGGCCGCAGACTTCTTGGCGGGTGCGGACTTCTTCGCCGCCGTCTTCTTGGCCGCAGACTTCTGCGGCGCGGCTTTGGCTGCCCGACTCTTCTTCGCGCGGGCGGGTGCGGCCTTCTTGGATGTTGCTGCTGCGGATGCCCTGCGGCGCCGCTGCGGCCGCGCCTCCTCTTCAGGCTCTTCCTCCTCTTCCTCCTCTTCCTCCTCCTCCTCGTACTCGGCCTCCGGCTCTTCCTCTTCCTCGTCCTCTTCCTCGGCCTGGTCCTCTTCGTACTCGGCCTCCGGCTCGTCCTCTTCCTCGTACTCCGCGTCTTCCTCTTCCGGCGCGTACTCCTCCTCGTCCTCTTCCTCGTCCTCGTCCGCGATCTCGCCGAGCCGGGCCGTGCGATCGCTGATGGCGCCGGCAAGCGTGCTCATCCCGCGGTCGGCAGCGGCAGCCACTGCCTGACGCCCCGCTTGGAGGACTTCCCCTCGCAACTGCTCCTGCAGATCAGCAAACTGGGGAATATCTCCCAACCTGCGCATCCCCTCGGCTGCAAGCTGGCGAGGGTCAAGACCGAACCTCCGGCCTGCCAGATAGGTCGCAATGGACAGAGCCATGCGACCCTTCTTCGTTCGACCCAGTACATAGCCGCCCACTACAGCAGCAGCAAGCGCCACCTTTTCCTTTTCATTCATGAGCCTGTCACCTTCGATCGTTCGGAGCGGGACCAACCCGTGTGGAATACAGTCGATCGAGCAGTCGTTCCTCTTCTCGTTCGAACTCCTCCAAGCTGATGTCCCCGTCTTCAAGTTCGCGGTTCAGCAGAGCCAGCTGGGCGCGGAGCACTCCCGGGTCGTGCAGCTCTCGCTCAGCTGCGTCGCTGAGCTTTTCTGCCACCCAGATCACACCGCGGACCGGCGCAATGGGGAGTGTGAGAATTCCGGTGATCAGACCCATGTCAGACTCCGACGGTCCGAACAGAAGTGCCTTCAGTGGAGACAAAGCTGTAGCAGGGCAGCGGGCCGGCAAGACGCAACTCGACGCGTTCACGGTGCGCCTCGGCGAATTGCTCTGCTGTGCTTCGGAAGCCGTCGCTGTCGCCACGGCTTACCAGGAACGACACGTTGAGCACGCATCCGTGGACCTCCGGTCCCGAGGCCACGGCACGCGCCTTGGACGTGAGCTCGCGCAGCACTTGCCGACCGGCTGCGGCCGCCCTGCTTTCCAGAGCACTCGCGACGGCTTCGCCCAATCGGACGTTGGCTTCGTAGCCGGGCCTGTGGCGCGCCTCATCTCGCAGTCGGCGGACGTTCTTGTCCTCCTCAAGGAGGCTTCTCAGCGCATTCTGTGCCGGAAATGCCTTGACGTTGACCTCGACCCCGTCCGCGAGATGCTCGAGTACGGCCACGTGGTCCGCCTCGCAGGCTGCCAACTGATCGCGTACCGCCGCCTCGTCCGGTGCCACCATCCCAAATCGCATGGGAAGAACAGGGCCTCGGCCCGTGAGGCGCAGCAAAAGCTCCTGATGAGCCAAGAGGTCGCGTCGTCTAGCGCGGAGGTTCGCGGGCGCCTCGCTGACGACAGCGGCGACCCGGCCCTGCCGAATCACTCGCAGATGGGCGGCAGGGCTGCCTACCCCGCATGAGTCAGCCGGCAGCGGTCTTCCCGCCCGAATGATCGCGTATACGTATACCCCATCGGTTGTCACGACTCAGGCCTCCACCGGTCGTCGACGCGAACTGCCACGGGCTGGAGCACGCCGCTTCCGTGGCCGTTCCTGCTGCTCTGCTTCGTCGTCGTCCTGCTCGTCGGAGTCGTCGTCGTGGCCCCCGACTGCCTTGCGCACGGTGTCACCCACGGTCTCCGCGGCCTTGCGGACCTTCCGTTTGCCGATGGACTTGGCGGCACTGCCGCTCAGCAGCTCAGGAACGGTGGTGCTGCCCGAGTCCCGTTCCAGGTCCAGCCGGTTGCAGGCCTCGGCGAACCGCAGGTAGGTGTCCACACTCGCGACAACGATGCGCGCGTCAATCTTGAGGATCTCGATGCCGACCAGGGAGACCCGAACGAACACGTCGATCACCATGCCCCGATCGAGGATGAGTTCGAGCACGTCGTACAACGTGCCGGCGCGTGGTGGGCACGCCACTACCTCATCGGAGTAGGTGGTCGCAGGCATGGGGTGTCCTTCCGATTGTCGACAAACCAGGGTCACTCATCGGCGGATCCGCGCCGGTAGCGGCGGACCCTGCAGTACTCCATGAGTTCACCGTCCTGGTCGAGCTGCACCTCGTACGAGGCGAGAAGGCTCGTAGTGTCCGGAATCCGGGGCAGCTCAAGGACGTCCACGACGACGCACCAACCGTCATCGAGGCGCTTCACGGCCGATACGCCCTCCGTGGGATGGCTGATGAGCCCCTCCAGGCTCCGGCAGGCAGCCCGCGCGGCTTGGCCTGCTCCCCGCATGGGCGGTGAGCGGCGAGCGGCTGTCGTCGAGGACTTCCCGGCGCGCGGCCGACGTTCTTCTGCCATGAATACAAGTCTGACCAATGTCGGGCTTAGCGCACTTCGAGCGGAGCAGACGAGCGCACGCGTCGGATCGGGTTGCTCGCGCCTCAAGGCCCGTCACCTGCTGATCCGGGCATTTGGTGTGCGCTCGGCAAGCTATTGGCCACGTCAGCGTCCCCGGGGGCTGTTGACGTAATACCTGCTGGGCTTCTCACGCTTCCAGAGGATCCGGTCGTGGTTCCCATCTGAGACTGCAGGACGCTCACGCGGCTTGCCGGGCCGCGGCCACCCCACGGTCGCGGCGGCAATCAACCTCTGGTCTGCGCGGAAGCAGCAGCGCGGAATCGCTGGCGGCGCCGCTGCGGCGGTTTGACGAAGGGCGACAGCGCGCACCGGACGCGGCTTGGTCTGCTGCAGTTGGGTACGGCTACACGGATGCGTGGTGGACCTCGACCACCGTGATGTCGACGGCGGTCACCACCATGCCCAGGATATGGCCGCAGGTGTCTGCTACCGAGCGGCGCACCAGTCCGACCGTCTCAGGCAAAGGGCGGTTCATTTCGGCGGTCAGGGGCATGCTCACGCGCACACCCGTGAAGAGGTCAGATCAGGCAAGGCGACAACTGACGGTAGTGACGCCGGGCACCTCGTCCGCTGCGCGCCGCAGCACGGCGGACGCGGCGCGCTCGGCTATCCGCAGGGCGCGCGTGGGGCCGCCGAAGGGCAGTGTCGATCCCGGCCACACCTGATCATGGATGATTTTGGTCATGACGCGGGCGATGAGGCACTGCGTGCTGGGAGGTTCCCGTTCCCGCAGAGTCTTCGTCGCTTTGTCCAGTGCCGGGTCTTCGACGGCGCGCTCCGTCGTGCCTGGAAGACCGGGTCGGTGTAGGCATCCTTGGTGACGATCATGGTCTGCGACCAAGCCGGCGAGTCTACGCAGCAACCGCCGGTCGTCGTCCAGAGGTGTACCGCGAGCACCCTCTGCTTGAGGTGCCGCCGCAACCCAGCGCCGCTTCGGCAGCACAACATCCACCACAAGAGGCCGCACGTGTGGATCTCACCCCACAGGGCACCCGGTGCCACAGTAGTCACGCACGATGTCCACACGGAGTGGAATCCGATGACCGCAGAGGCCAGTCAGCACCGGCCCCGTCACACCCGCCCCGCTTGCTCACGCCGCCCGGCGTGTACGCACCGCAGAGCGAAACGCAGATACTCGTCCGGGCGCTGTGCGGGTAGAACATAGGTCCCACCACCGGTGTGCTGGATCTGGGGACCGGCAGCGGAGCGCTCGCCGTCCAGGCCGCGCGCATGGGAGACTGTGTGACCGCTATCGACATCTCGTGGCGTGCTGTGTGGGCCGCGCGTCTCAACGCGCGCCTGTCACGGCATCACGTCACCGTCCGCCGCGGAGACCTGACCAGCGGGCTCCAAGGTCGCTCATACGACATCATCGTCAGTAATCCGCCGTACGTGCCCTGCCCTTCGGTCAGCCTGCCGCGTCGTGGCAAGGCACGCTCGTGGGACGCGGGACCCGACGGACGCGCCTTGGTGGACCGTATCTGTGACGCCGCCCCCGCAGCCTTGCGGCCGAGCGGAGTCCTGCTGCTGGTGCAGTCGGCACTGTCCGGCACCGAGGCCACGCTCGAGCGGCTCGCCGGCACAGGACTCCACCCCGCCGTCGTCGACCGAGCCCGCATCCCCTTCGGCCCGGTCCTGCGCTCCCGGACGGCGTGGCTGCGCCGCCGAGGACTCGTGGGCGAGGAGAGCTGGGAAGAGCTGGTGGTCATCCGTGCCGAAAAGTTCTGAACGCGCACGCCACATCACCGTCGACCCTGACGGCCCCTTGCCGGTGGAGGGCCCCGTAGAAGTAGTAGTTGACGACGGCGCCGTATTCGTCTCGCAACGCTTCACCGTCGCAATCTGCACGTGCCGGCGAAGCCGTAACTACCCGTGGTGCGACACCAGCCACCGGCGCCGCACGAAACCCCAGACCGACCACGCACCCCCGCCCGCATCGGACTCCGAGGCCTGAGGAAGGACCCCCTCATGCATCCGGACGGCCAGGAGCCACGCGGTCGCAGCCCCCCACTCCCCCAGCCCCGGGGCGAATTGTCGACCACAGTCCTCAAAGCGCTCGGCGGCGCCGCCACGGCGCCACTGCCGCTCGCATTGCCGCGCACTGTCGACCCATACGGAGACGATCTCCAGCTCGCTCTATACGTTCTCTACGAGCTGCACTACCAGGGCTTCGACGGCGTCAGCGACGAAACGAGTGGAATCCGGAGCTGCTCGCCCTGCGCGGTCTGCTCGAACAGCGCTTCCTCGACGCGCTGCGCACGGACGTGCCGCCACGGACCGATGCCGACGAGGCCCTTGCCCCGCTTCTGGTGGAGCCCGTCCGTCACGACGAGTCGAGCGTCAGCCACTACCTGCAGAGGGACGGCACGTTGGAGCAGCTCAGGAAGTACGCGGCCGTGCGCTCCCTCTATCACCTCAAGGAAGCCGACCCCCACGCCTGGGTCCTCCCCCGTCTGTACGGTCGCGCCAAAGCCGCCATGGTGGCCGTTGAGTTCGACGAGTTCGGCGCGGGACACCCGGAGGGCATCCACGCCCAGCTCTTCGCCGACCTCATGGCGGACCTCGGCCTGCACACCGCCTACGGGCACTATGTCGAAACGGCTCCAGCGGAAGCCCTGGCCACCGTCAACGTCATGTCTCTGTTCGGCCTCCACCGTGCTCTGCGCGGAGCCCTGGTGGGGCACTTCGCCGCTGTCGAAGTAACGTCGCCCCCGAGATCGCGGCGACTGGCCTCGGCCCTGCGGCGTACCGGCGCGGGACCGGCCGCGGCCCGCTTCTACGACGAGCACGTGGAGGCCGACGCGGTCCACGAACAGGTAGTGCGTCGCGATGTCATCGGCGGGCTGCGAGCAAGCGAACCCACGCTCGAGCCAGACATCGCCTTCGGTGTCCAAGCCACCGTGCTCCTGGAAGAACACCTCGGACGACAGCTCTTGGGAGCCTGGCGCGACCAGCGCAGCGCGCTACGCGCGCCGTTGTAGCAGCTGACCCTGCGCCTGCCGAAGATAGGACCGGTTCTGGCTGGCCGCCCTCTCCGGCCTGAAATCCCGTCGCCGCCGGCGCGAGATCTTCCCCGTCACGCCTGGCACGCTGCTGGCCCGGCATCGCAGGTTCATCGCGGCGGAGTGGGACCACAGCGCCCGGCGCACCGCACAGGACGCCCGCCGCCCATACCAGGGCGGCGCTCAAGAAGCCGATCCTGCAGCTCGCTCAAAAGAACGCACAGTGGGGCACAGGCGGGTCCACGGCGAGCTGACCCCACTCGGGCACCCAATCGCCGCGTCCACGGTCTGGGAGATCCTGCACGATGCGGGCATCGACCCGCCCCGCGCCATACCGGCCCGACCTGGAGAGAGTCCCTCACCAACCAGGCCCAGGGCATCAACGCCGTCGACATCTTCCATCTCGACACCGCCGTCGGACACAGGCAGTACCCGACGGCGTTCCTCGAACACCGCACCAGGCGCCTGCACATCACCGGCGTCACCGCACACTCCGCCCGCGAATGGGCGGTGCAGCAGGCCCGGAACGTTGCCCCCGACCTGGGCACACGCATGGAGTTCCTGCGCTTCCTGCTGCGTGACCGCGACGGCAAGTACGGGCAGACCTCCAACGCCGTCTTCCAGGCCGAGGGGATGGAGATCCTCAAGAGCGCGCCCCAGACCCCTCGCCCACTAGGAGCGGGTGATCGGCAGCATCCGGCGCGAGGTCCTCGACCATGTCCTCACCACAAACAAAGCCCACGCCCGACAGGTCCTGGCCGCCTACGAACAGCACTACAACAAGCACCGCCCCCACCGGACCCGCAACCAACTACCGCCAGGCGCGGACCAACAGCCCATCGCCGTGCACGCACTCGAAGGCCGCAGACTCCTGCGCACCCGCGTCCTTGGCAGCGTCATCAACGAGTACCACTATGCCGCTTGACCTGCAGCGACGACTTTCCGAGCCCCACAAGATAGGATGAGTTTCCGCATGGCACAGGACGCTCCTCATGCAGCCACTGCCCAGCCGCCCGGATCCCGGACGCAACGGGCCGTTCAACGCCGCGTTCAGGGCTGCCAAAGAGCAGCGTGTCATGTTCATCTCAGTCGAGCGCCAAGGCCCGCCCCGATTCCTCCGCCGGGCTCGTCTACTTGGTGCTGCACGACGTGGACAGCAAGCCCAGGGCCCGCGGACTGGCGGCAGCCCCGCACACCGCCCTCTACGGCGACCTCGAACCCCTGGCCCGCGCCGTGCCCAGACGCCCTGACGACACATCCGCTCATCAGGCAGTGAGACCCATCTCGCGCTTTCAGAACAGCTGAAGACCGGTCCTGAGGGACTATATGGTGGCCCCCAGAATTTGGGTGCGAGGGAAGCCGGAGCCGCACAGTTTGGGGTATGTCGCAGGCTGTGAGTCCTGCGGTTCGGCAGCGCAGCCGCGGGATGTTGTTCCCCTCATCTGGACGGCCGGTCACGGGCCCGCAGGCCCCGTCAAGCCCCTTCACACCTCCGGAGGAGGCGGGGGCAAGGGGTGGACATGGACCGTTTCCTCATCGCGCTGCCTTCGTTGCCTCGAGCATGGAACCGGACGAAGACGCGGGCGGCATTCTGGGAACTACCGTTCCTGCCGCCCTGCTAGATGCGTACTGGATGATGGCCGACTCCCCCGCTCGAGCGGACCAGCAACGCCGGCCAGTGCGGACAATCGATGCGCCGTGGACAGCGGGGACAGCACTTTCCGCAGGCGACGGCAGGGAATGTCCGCGCCCTTCCGCCGCCCGCGGGCGATGGGCCGTGCGGGTCCTGATACTGGCGGTGTCCGCCGGCGCGATCATCGCTGCGGCCTGGGCAACGGCCTTTGCTGGTGGCTGACGTTCCCAGTCGCCTCCGGCGCGGAGCCGCAGGCTGTCTCGCGGGGTTCCCTGGCGCACATTCCGCAAAGCAGCCCCCACCCGAGCCTCGCAAGAAGGCGGGGACGCACACGGCATCCCCGGCAAGGGCTCACAGTGACTGACGGCAGCTCCGCCGCTGCGGCACCAACTCCGCGATGATGGGCTCGGGTGGGGAAGGTCAGGCCAAGTTGATGTTCTCCGCTGATCAACCTCGAATTTGACCAACGAATCGAGGATTTCGACGCCGCCATCACCGCCTTCACCACCTACGCCAAACGCTGGGGCGGTGTCGAGCAACTGGTCGTCGCGGACAGCAGCTTCTACATCCAGCACCCCACCAAGCTCGAGGACACCGACCTCTACGCTCTCCTCGGCACCGACCCGCGGTTCGGGCTTCATCTTCTGGTCCTCATCGCTGTGATCGACGAACTCGACCAGCTCAAGGAGTCGGGCAAGCAGCGGGCACGCTGGCGATCTGGCTACACCCTGGCCGTCCTGGACACTGTCTGTCCTGGACAACCGAGGGCGGGGCAGGCTCCATGCGGGCGAGCAGAGGGGAAGGGGGCCAACAGTTGAGGCGGTCTTCGATCCTCCCGGACATCCCCGTCTACCGGACGTCGATGACGAGATCATCGATCGAGCGCTCGCCGTGCAGGGCGTGTCTGGCCGACCGGTCACGCTCCTCACGTATGACACGGGCCAAGCCCTGCGAGCCCGCACGGCCACTCCATCATGGAGGTGTCACGGCTACTGAAAGTCGCACCGGACAGCGTTCGTACCTGGCGCCGACGCTTCCTCGAGCGCGGCCTGGACGGCTTGTGCGACGAGCCACGTCCGGGTGTCTCGCGGAAGATCAGCGACGCGGATGTCGAGCGGGTCATCGTCAAGACACTGCAGGAGACACCGAAGAACGCAACGCACTGGTCAACCCGGTCAGAGCGGCGGCAACCGGGATGTCCCAGTCGGCCGTCTCGCGGATCTGGCAGGCGTTCGCCCTGGCCCCCCACCGGTCGCAGACCTTCAAGCTGTCCACGGATCCGCACTTCATCGACAAGGTCCGTGACGGCGTCGGCCTCTACCTGGATCCGCCGGAGAAGGCTGTGGTGCTGTGTGTGGACGAGAAATCACAGATCCAGGCAACGGGACCGGTCCCAGCCGGTACTGCCGGGGGTGCCCGAACGCCGCAGTCACCACTACGTCCGATCCGGCACCACAACCCTGTTCGCCGCACTGGAGGTGGCCACCGGGAAAGTCATCGGCTCCCTGCACCGACGGCACCGGGCCACCGAGTTCAAGAAATTCCTGGCTAAGGTCGACAAGACAGTGCCGGCCACACTCGAGGTGCACCTGGTCCTCGACAACTACGCGACCCACAAGACACCCAGTGTGAAGAAGTGGCTACTGGCCCACCCGCGGTTCCACCTGCACTTCACACCCACCAGCGCCTCATGGCTGAACCTGGTGGAGCGGTGGTTTGGCGAACTCACCCGGAAGAAACTCAAGCGTGGTGTTCACCGCTCCGTCCAGGCACTCGAACGCGACGTCCGCGCCTGGCTAGCCGACTGGAACAACCACCCCAAACCCTTCGTCTGGACGAAGGGTTGACGAGTTCCTCGACAAAGTCGCCGCCTACTGCCACCGAATCTCTGACTCAGGTCATTAGCGACACACGGGCTGTCTCCAAGAGATCCTGCGAATCACGGCGCGTGTCGACGGTGACGCCGCCCCGCGGGCGTCCGCCGGCCATCCCGGCGGCGCCGAGGCAGAAATGCACCCACATGTTGAACTGGATCTCCTTGGCCACCCGCAGCCGGCTGTAGAGGACGTCGGCCCAGCGGTCCCCCGCCCTCGACCATGCCTCGACGCCGAACTCCAGCACGTCGTCGTCGGCCCCGGCCCAGAACTGGATCTGCCCCGCCTCCAAGTGCCCACGAAGCGTGCCCAACCTGATCGAGAGCGCGTCGCGGTCGAGCACGCGGACAGGACCGTCCCAGGGGCCTGGCATCTGCACGCGGTACTCGTCGCCGGGACGTGCGGGGCTGCCCTGCTTGCCTCGCGTCCTGTGGAAGACCGCGACGGTCGACGGCGCCGGCCCGTTCAGATCCGCCGCCACTGCGTCGATCAGTTCCTCGGGACCCATCTCCGCGCTTTCGATTCGGACGCTGAAGCGCCGATGGAACATCGGGCCCACTCCATCGGCCAGCGGCTTGGTGAATTCATCGACGTGTGCCGCCGGCAGCGAAGGGGGCAGATCGCCGGCGTCGCCACTCCACTCGGTGCGGTGCAGCGCGGTAACCCGCCACATGTACTCCCAAGAAACCAGCAATACCCCCATGGGGAAGCGCAGCAACGTGCCCAGCCGCCGCCTCGGCGACGGTTTGCGGAGCTGAGGTTGGCCATCGCGAGTGGCGCCACCGCTACTGTCGTTTTGTCCCGACATTTCTCCATGACAGCACGAGGTGGGCGCCGCTTCGAGGCGCCGCCCGCGCGTCCTCGATGCTGATTCGGATTCAGGAGGGCTGAATGGCGGACGTCGCACAGGTGATGCACCGATGGGGGTTGCGCAGTGCGCAACTGCACCTTGCCGCAATGGGCTCAGTGGGCCTGTGCACCGTCTTCTGGATGCGCGCCGCGAGCTTCGACCAGGACGGACGCGGCAACGCCGAGCGACGTGCCCTCTTCGTCGGCCTGTGGGCACCCACACTCTGGTTCATGGCGCAGTCACTGCGCGACCTCGACCAGGCCGTACACACCCCGCCTCGGTGAGGCACACATGCTGCGCGAGCGACGGCTCCACCGAGCGAAGGCCGTGGCCCACCTGCGTGAATTGGCCGACCGTCAGGTCAACTACGAGCCTCTGCCCGAGAGTCGCAGCCTCCCCACCCGGGAGTCGTGCTGGAGCCTCGACTCCCTGCGCCACCCGATCGCCTGCGAACCCGCCGGCGACCCGCAACAGGGCGGGGCCTGGGAGATCGCCTGCCGCCTGGTCCGCGACTACCAGTTCGCTGATCCGGCCATTCTGCGCGCCATCTACAGCGCCGACGACACACTGCTGGGCCGCGACATGCTCCTGGAAGGCCGGTTCGCCGGGCTCCGCTTCGACATGGGCGTACGAGTGACCTTCGTGATCGATGAGACGCGCGGCTGTGGCGGGTCGGAATCGCGCGTGTGGGGCTGGTCTTATCAGACGCTGCAAGGCCACCTGGAACAGGGGGAACTCACCTACGAAGTCGTCAAGCGACTGCGGACCGGCGCGGTGGAGTTCTGTATTTGCGGCTACTCGCGGCGAGCGCCGCTGGCCAACCCCCTGATCCACGCCGGATTCGCGGCCTTCGGACGCCCCACCCAGCAACGCTTCTACCGCGCGAGCGCACGACAGCTGCAGCACCTGACGCACGCGGAGCTCCAAGGCGCCGCCCCGCTGGCACCCAAAACCCTCCCGGGCTACGACAGCGTCATCATCGCCCCTAACACGTGGGCGAACACATCCTCCGCTGAAGCAGCGGACCAACACGCTCTCTTGGGCTGCGGCGTGCCGAACTCATCGGTGATCTGACCGTGCATCATACACTGCAGCAGAACGTGCACGCCCTGCTCATGGGCGAGCCGAACCGTTCCTGCAACGCCCGCGAGCGTGCGCCTTGTCAGTCGCCTGCTGCTTCTTCATCAAATCGTCCGAGACGGCTGCCACGCCACCACAAACGCTGTGTGCGGCACGTCATGCGCTCCGCGCTCCTACGAAGATCACGACCAGTTCGTCGAGCTTCCTAGCTTTCCCTGCGTGTGCCGGGTGGGTCCTGGGGGTCCACCCCACTCGACGCGGAGGCGTCCCTGGTTCCGCTGGGACGCTGCGAGCGGCCTCTGCGACCGGTGTCGTGCATACCCTTTTCGCCTGAGCCCTTGCTCTGCTGTTCGCCGCGGCGGCCGGTGCTCTTGGCGGTGTTGCCTGGGACGCTTTTCGATTCTTCCTTGGAGACTTTCCTGCCAGGCCCCTTCTCGGGGGCGTGTTCCTTCGGGTGGAAGGAACGGTGGGCGCTCGGATTCTCTTGTTGACGAGTCTCGTCCACATCCGGCGACCAGCCGTGCTGAGTGCCCTTGTGTCGACTCGGCCCCTCTCCGTGTGAGGGCTCGGACGGCTTCGGCTGCTTGGGCATGACCTCTACCTGCCTGTCCTGTGCGGGTGCCTGCACACGCCTTGCGGGTGGTGTCCAATTCTCCCATCCACGGCTGGAGCGGTCATATCGGGCACACAGATGACGCTGAGAGGTGCCCAAGGGAGAGACCGTCTCGCTGACCGACGGTGGCGGCAGCCGCTCTGCCTGCTTCCGGAGGTATTCACAGTGAGCAGACCGCTGCTGCCAGCCAAATGGGCTCCGATCGCCGCCGCGCATTCACCGGCTCCCATGACAACTGCAGCGCGGACGGCCCTGGACCCGGCCTGTGGAGTGCGCCCGTCAGGCCTTGGGCGGGCAGCTCACCCGAAGGCGCCACCACGAAGTGAAGCAGCAACGCGGCGGGCCTTCAGCCGGCTCTGCCAGCCCCGCTTTCCCTCCTGGCCTGGAAGGTTCACAGTTGAGATAGCACCATGCCTCATTGGAGGACGCCATGATCATTCTCGGAGTGATTCTGCTGGTTGTCGGGTTCTTGACCGGCCTCTCGATCCTGTGGACCATCGGCATCATCGTGCTCGTCATCGGCGCCATTCTGTGGATCCTGGGCGCCATGGGCCACGCCGTCGCAGGACGACGCCACTATTGGTAGCCGGGGCCCGTGGATGGGAGAGCCACCCATCCGCGGGCCTTCGCTGCACCCGATGATCGCGCCTTACTCGGCGCGGCGCGCCTTGTGCCTTCCCACGTCCAGCCGTGCCCGGGTGGGCAGGTGGGTCAACCCGGTGCAGTCGCGTACACGTGCCACGGGGCCGTGGCACAGCGCCTGTAGGACGGGGGCGGGCGTGCCGTGATCCGTCAGCGTGAGGGCCACGTGGAGGCAGGGGCGCGCCGCCCGTCCGGTGACATGGGCGCTCGCCTGCTCGACGCCGGGCAGGGCACGCGCTTCGGCGGTGACCACATTACTGAGGGCGCGGCCCCGCAGTTCGACGCTTTCTGGTGGAGGCGTGCCGCCCAGGTGCACTGAAGCGGGGCGACGGCGGCGCAGCTGCGCGAGCAGCCAGAGCAGGGCGAAAACGGCGGCCAGAACCAGGCCGGCGATGACGGCGGGCCACCACCACCAGCCCTGGTCGCTCCACCCGATGCGGTCGGCGTTGCTGAGTAGGACGTCGTGAGGCGTGGTCAGGGGCCAGCCGGCGGGCGCGGCCAGGTGAAGCTGGCGGTAGAGGTCGAGGCCTGCGGTGAGGATCAGCAGACCGCCGCCCAGCAGCACCAGGCCACTGAGGGCCATGAGGAGACGGTTGAGTGTGGATCGGCCGTTCATGGCGCGCTCCCGGGGTGAGGTCAACGAGTGCGGTGTCGTAGGCGGATCGCCAGCCGCGGGGTGTGCGCCACAGCGAGCTGACGGCACTGGTCCTGCAAGGCCTGGATGAGGTCGTCGCGGACGGTGGCGGGGTCGCGGAAGCGGACGTCCGCGCGGGTCGTGACGCGGCGGCGTCCGACCCGGACCCGGGCACCGCTGATGCCGGGGACGCGCATCGCGGCGTCGCGCAACACCAGGGCGGCACCCCTGCGGTCCAGCCAGGCCCCCATGTCGGAACAGCCATCGGGTGCCCGAAGCGGCAGCAGCCGGCGCAGGCCGGGGGTGAGGCCGAGGATGAGCAGCCACAGGCCGAGGATGACGGCGACGGCGCCCGCGACCAGCAGCCAAGGGTCGTCGACCGGGCGCGTGGCCAGCTCGTGGGCGAGGCGGATGCGCCATGCCCCGGCCCGATGTCCGGCGCGCACTGCGATCACGTCGTACAGCAGCACCCCGGCGGCACAGAGCGTCACCAGGGCGACCAGGGCGGCCGGGATGCGGCGTGCGGACCACAGTCGGGGCGACCTCGCCCCCCAGCCGTCATACGGCAGCGGGTGGCTCGTCGCGGGAGCGCGGATGTCAGGCTGGCCTGTCTCAGCAGCCTCCTTGGCCGAGGGCGTCTGCTCATCGTGAGCAGGCGGGGCGGGCCCGGATGGGAGGGTCATGGTGGCCGTCCTTCGTCGTTGGTGTGAGGATCGGCAGGGCTGATGGTCGGCCTGTAGGGCAGCGCTGCGGCGGTGAGCGAGATCAGCGGACGCGAGCCGACCGGCCCGCGACGACCAGACGCCGCACGGTCAGCATCACCTCGCTGATGTCCAGGCCGGTCAGTTGGGCCACCCGTTCGGCGACCTCACGCTGCAGTTGCCCGCAGGTGGCGGCGATGTCAGTGGGGTAGGGAAGGTCCACCGTCAGCGCCAGCTGTGCCGTCCCGTCGTACGTGGTCGTGCGAACGCCGGATGCAGTCAGCGCCGCATGCGCATGTGACGGGTGGGTGAGCCGGTGCAGGGCTGTGCTCGCCACCCGTGCGGCGATGCGGGCCACGACCCGGTCGGGTATCACTGTCGCGCCGCGCTCGGCAGGCGGCAGAGGATTCTCGGCGTCGTACCCGCCGTGGGGGCTCTCAGCTGATCCGTCGCTGCGGGTGGTGGTGCTCACTGTTGCCGCCGGGTGGACAGGTCTCGCTGCCGCCGGGTGAACACGTCGGCGTCGCCCTGCAGGACGAGACCGACGACCAAGCCCACCGCGCCCAGGACCGCTACCAGGAGGAAGGCCCAGAAACCGCCGAAGTAGCCGGCGAATCCCAGTGCCATTCCGGCTGCCAGACCCACTGTTGCTGTATTCATCACTCACGCACCTGTCTCACGCCGGTGTTCGATCGAAGAGGAACTCCGCCCGCTGCCGGAAGTCATTGGACGCGGCCTTCGGCCGGTTCGGTGTCGTCTTCGTCGTCGGGCAGGTTTACGTCGTCGATGACGAGGTTCACCTCGATGACCTCCAGGCCGGTCATGCGTTCCACGGCGGAGATGACGTTGACGCGGACCTCTGCTGCCACATCGACGATGGGGTAGCCGTACTCGACGACGACATCGATGTCGAGTGCGGCCTGGCGTTCGCCCACCTCGACTTTCACGCCGCGGCCGACGCCACCGGCGTCTGCGCCGGGGACGCGTTCGCGCACGGCTCCGAACGCACGGGTCATGCCCGCGCCGAGGTTGTGGACACCGGGTACCTCGCGGGCAGCCGTCCCCGCGATCTTGGTCACGACGCCGTCGGCGATGGTGGTCTTGCCCCGCGTTTCGGGGGATGTGCCCGCGCCAGTCGGCCCCTTCAGCATGGTCGCCGTCCCGGGAGAGCCGTCCTGTCCGGTGGAGGGACGGTCGGTGGTGTCCGTCATGGCAGTCGCCTCGATCAGTCGCTGCGGGCACCGGCACGATGCCCGTCAAGGATGGGACACACCCGACAGGCAAATCGTCACACATTTCCACGAACCGGCATCACATCCCTCAGGCCGGGCACAACACCGCAGGGAGGAGGTGCGGTCATGACGCACAGCGCCGGCCCTTCCCCGCGCCGAGCGGCCTGCCCCGGCCCACCCCCGGACCCCCCTGACCCGGGCACGGCCGACGGACTGCTCACCGCGCCGGACGACCTGCTGGCGACACGCGCCGGTGAAGGCGACGAGGAAGCCTTCGCCATCCTGGTGCGGCGCCACAGCCGTCCCCTGCTCGCCCTGGCCTCCCACACGCTGGGCAACGTTCAAGACGCCGAGGACGCCGTGCAGGACGCGTTCATCAGCGCCTGGAGGAGCCTTCCCGAATTCCGCCACGCCTCGGCGTTCAGCACTTGGATGTACCGCATCACCGTCAACCGCTGCCTGAACTCCCTGCGCCGCCGGCCGGCACCGGTACCGTTGGACTCGGTGGCCGAACCCGCCGCCCCCGGTACGCGTGGCTCGCCCGCGCGGGCAGCCGAACAGGACGCCCTCACCGAAGCCCTGGTCAACGCGCTCGGCGCGCTGGAACCGCAGCAGCGGGTCTGCTGGATCCTGCGGGAACTGCACGGCCTGCCCTACGAACAGATCGCCCACGTGACCGGCACCTCCGAGCAGACGGTCCGCGGGAGACTGTACCGAGCACGCCGATCCCTGAAGGAGGCACTGGGCCCATGGCGCTAGACGACCATCCCACCGGGCCTCCGGAGCTCGGACGCCAACCCCGCTCGCCAGACGGCTCACCTCTCGACGAGGTCCGCCGTCATACCGGAGACGAAGTGCTCACCTGCGGGCGCACCCTTAGTCACGCCTGGGAACAGGCCCGGGACGCCGGTCCGCCCGCCGACCCTCACCTCGCCGACTGCCCCTACTGTCGCGACGCCGTCGAAGGACTGGCCGCGCTGGACACAGCTACGCAGGCCCTGCGGGAACAGAAGAAGCCCAGCACCCAGAACCTCATCGCCCGCGTCATGGACAGCGTCCGGGACGAGGTACGACTGGGGTCGATGCTGCCTCTGAACGACCCCACGCGCACCTTGCAGATCGCCGAACACACCGCGGCCACCGTGCTACGGCGCGCAGCAGACGCGATACCCGGCGTCATCGCCGCCAGCTGCTGCCTCACCCGAGCCGACCAGGGCACCGGCGTAAGTGTGAGCATCACCCTGGCTGTCGGCCTGGAACGCCCCCTGCCCGAGACGGCCGACCTGGTGCGCCGCTCGGTGCTAGATGCCGCCGACCACGCCCTGGGCCTGGGAGTGACAGCAGTGGACGTCACGGTCATCGACGTGCACCATGCACCCGTATCGCCGAACCGCGCAGACACCACCCGTAGTGGACCGGGCGGCACCCCATGACCGCGTGTCACCCTGCCGACATTCGCCAGACCGCCGCTGAGGCCGCCCTCGCGGTCAGTGGGGTCCTCGCCCTGCAGCCCACCCTCGCGAGCCGTCTCGCCCGAGCCGCCTCACGCGCAACTGCAGGCGCGGCAGCCAGCAGGTTCGCCTCGCCGCTGTCGGGCATCCGTGTCGTCCATGACCCAGACGGCTCCGGCTGGCAAGTGGAGGTGCGCTGCGTCCTGGCCGAGGGACACCGAGCCATAGACGTCGCCCGCACCGTCCACGACCGGACCCGCGCGTCCCTCACCCCCCTGGTCACGACGCACGGCACGGCGGACACCGTCACTGTTACCGTCACGATCATCCGCATCACACGGACAAAACCAAAGGTCGCCCGGCGGCCGCTGAAATCAAAGAAGTGAGCGGTGATTCGGTCAGGGTAGCCATGAAAGTGTGAACCATGGCTTGATACCTCCATTCTGCCGAAGCTGAGCCCGAGGGCCGCCCCTGTTCGGAGTGAAGAGGGGCGGCGCAGACCCTAGCCCTACAATCAGCGCATGGCTCAACGAGAAGTAATCACTTATACGGACGACCTCACAGGTGAAGAAGCCGAAGAGATCGGTACCCACACCATCCTCATCGACGGGGCTGGGGTCGAAATTGACCTCTCCACGGAGAACCACGATCGCCTGTTGGAAGTTCTGCACCCCTACTTGAGTGCCGAAGGGGCCCGTCGAGTACGTGGCAGCGTCACCACTGCCGGCACGAAGGGTAAGCGTCGAGCCGTAGGACCCTCCGCCCACTCGGACACGGCCCAGATCCGGGCTTGGGCCAAGGAAAACGGCCTTGCGGTGAATGACCGGGGTCGAGTTCCTGCTTCCGTTAAGGAAGCATACGAAAAGGCCAATGATTAATCTCTGATATTGACGATCGAGCTCCCCGGCATCACGCAGTCCCACCTCAACATCTGGCTTACCCAGGCCAAGGACTCCCAACGTCGCGCGAATGCAGCCTTCATCAGGAAGATCCCCAGCTATTTCACCCTGCGCTACGTCAGGCTGCTTGTACGCCGATCGCCTCGTCGCCGTCCGGCGGGGCTTCGGGGCAACACGGCGCCACCGGCAGCCGCGACGCCCCCTCGAAGCCGACGGTCCTGCTACCCGAAATCGGCGCGACGATGCTGGAGTTCGACTGTCAGCCCGTCGTGCACCACATCCGAGGCCCGCAGGCTGGGTGTGGACGCGTCGTCTGGCTCGACCGCTCGCACCGCGCCCGACGCACCGGCTGGACACACCCCCAACTCACGGTCGGCCTCGGCCATGCCGGCGCGGGCGGCCCGGCGCAGCTCGCGTGTCCGGGGCATCGCCCGCAGCGCCACGTAGAGCACCGGAACAGCAAGCACGATCAGGAGGGTTCCCGCGAACGGATGCGCCCCGGCCCAGTGGGCGAAGCGCACGAAGAGCAGCAGGCCGGCGCAGAACACAGCCCCGATCAGCGCGAGGGCGACCACCAGCACGCTCAGGCGATCGCCCCCGCCACGGGCGGGGGTGCGCAACTGGTCCTGGGACGCGCACCTGTTCACGCTGTCGGGCTCGCGTGTCACCACTGAATCTCCTCGTCCGTCAGTGAACGTCGTGGAGAGACAGGTACCCCGGGAAACCCCGACCATGATCGACTACTTGCGAGTGCACCCACCACGGAGTCGGACGATCTCACGGAGCCCTCGCCCCCCTTCGCCACACTGCGGAGGCGGGAGTGGCCGAGGTCGAGCAGGGGTAAACGCAGACAGGCGTCAGCCACTGACTCGGCGACGCAGCCACCACGACGACCAGAGCGGCCGCGGTGGGCGCTACCGGCATCCCCTACCGCTCGGTCTCGTCGAAATAGCCTGCCGGGGCGACCAACCGTGGATGCCGGCATCCCGAGCCTCCGCTACGAGCAACTACGAGCTGAGTGCGAGAAAGCCGCCGTACTTCCAGGGAAATAGGGTGGGCTGGAGCATGGCGTCTGGAGGTATCAGTCGGGGGCCGTATAGCCAGCGCCCCCCGGACTCAACCGTCCAACTTGGTCCGTGCATCTGGTTCAGCGGTTAAGAGGCCCTAACAAAGGCGTTGAACGTGGCGGTGGGTGATGAGGCAGGTGGCGATGCCGAGGAAGGCTTCATGGATGTCGTCGCGTCTTTCCCAGCGGATGCGCAGGCGGCGGAAGCCGTGGAGCCAGGAGATCGTCCGCTCGACGACCCAACGGAAGACTCCCAGACCGGTGCCGTGCGGCTGACCGCGCTCGGCGATCACAGGGCGGATGCCACGCGCCCGCACGAGACGCCGGTATTTGTCGTGGTCGTAGCCGCGGTCAGCGAAGAGCAGGTCGGGCCGATGCCGTGGCCGGCCGACGACGCCGCCGCCGATGGCAGGGATCTTGTCGAGCAGGGGCAGCAACTGCGTGACGTCGTTGCGGTTTCCACCGGTCAGCGACACCGCGAGCGGGATGCCCTGCCCGTCTGTGATGACATGGTGCTTGCTGCCCGGTCGTGCGCGGTCGACCGGACTGGGACCGCTTTTGGGCCCCGCCGGGCCGCCCGGACGTGGGAAGAGTCGATCACCGCCCGAGACCAGTCCAGCTGGTTCTTCGACCGCAGTTCCTTCAGCAGCACCGCGTGGAGCTGGTCCCACACGCCGGCCTCGTTCCAGGCAGCCAGGCGCCGCCAGCAGGTCATGCCTGATCCGAAGCCCAACTCCTGCGGCAGGTACTCCCATTGGATGCCAGTGTGCAGGACGAACAGGATCCCGCAGAACGCTTGCCGATCCGGTACCCGCGGTCGGCCCTCGACTAGCTTCGGGCCCGGCTTGGGTAGTAGCGGTGCGATGAGCGACCACAGTTCGTCCGACACGATCCACGGCCGCGGCTGACGTTTCCCCATGAACAGACCAACGACCCGACAAGCCAACAGTCACATGATCAACAGCTTTTGTTAGAGCCAGTAAGCGGGAAAGGCGGTGCTGTTGGTAGGGAATTACTCGGAGTTCCACATGGTGGCGAGTTGGGCGACCATCAGCGTCAATTACTTCGCCCGTCACACCGGCCGCGCCCCGCAACAGATCATCGCTCAGTACGAGACCGACATCATCGCCGCCTGGGAAGACCTCACCTGGTACAAGTGCCATTCGTGAAGAGTGCCGACGGAACGGAATGGAGATGCAGCGATCTGTGGGAACCGCACAAACACCCCATTAAGTCGGCAAGGCTCCGCAAGGAATCGCGCTTCATGGGGATGAGCGCCTGCGCCCTGCGTTGGGACACCCGGCCAGGGCCCTGAAACGGGAGCTCAGATGGTCGGGCGTCGACCCGGTTCTCTGTGCCGACAGGAACCTGATGCGGCGCCAGGAAAGTCAGCATTGGGTCAGCATAAGTCTGATGACAGCTGCCCACGGGTGACGAAACCTGTGACTCGCGAACGTGGAGTCACAGTCCCCGAACAGCGTTTGCGATCGCGGTGAAGGGAAGCCGGGCGGGTCGACTTCCCCGTGAGCCCGACCCCACATAGGTCACGCTGCAAAGAGGCAATTCAACGCACCCGGCCCCGGGGTTTAAGCGGCACAGGCGGCAGCTCGGGCGCAGCCAACGGACCCCCGTCGTACCCCTTCACTTCCCCAAATCTCGACCCACCCATCCAGTCCTCCCGGGCCTGACTGATATCGTCCTGCGATCTGCCGATGAAGTTCCACCACATGATCAGCTCCTCGTCGAACGGCTCGCCGCCGAGGAGCATCAGGGACGCGTCCGACTCGGCGCGCAGGGGGAGTTCGGTGCGGCCGCAGCCCAGGTAGAGCATGGAGCCGGGCAGGACCGGGACGCCGTCGACGTGAGCCTCGCCCGACATGGACAGGACCGCGTACTCGAAGTCCGGCTCGAGCGGGACGCTGAGATCAGCGCCGCGCGTGAGACTGATGTCCGCTCCGACGATGGGCGTGTACGTCGCGCCGGGCGACGCGGCGCCGTCGAGCTCGCCGAGGATCAGGGTCGCGCTCAGGCCGGGGGCCGTGACCTCGGGCAGGTCCGCGTGGTGCTCGAAGCGGGGCTCCGTGTGGCGGTGACTGTCCGGCAGGGCGACCCACAGCTGCGCGCCGTGCAGAAGGCGGGCGTGCGGGCGCGGGCTCTCCTCCGAGTGGCTGATGGCACGCCCGGACGTCATGAGTCCCAGCTCGCGGGGTCTGATCGTCTGGAGGCTGCCTGTGGAGTCGCGGTGCAGGACCTCCCCCTCGTGCAGCCAGCTCACCGTCTGCAGACCCATGTGGGGGTGGGGCGGCACCTGCATACCGGGTTCGTCGGCGATGTCGTCGGGCCCGTAGTGATCGACGAAGGCCCAGGCGCCGACCATGCGGCGGCCGAGGTTCGGAAGCAGCCTGCGGACCTCGGTGGACTCGCCGAGCTTCACGCGCCGGGGGGAGAGGAGTTCACGTACGGGCTCCGCCACGACGAAACCCCGGCCGCCGCACATGGTCGGCTCCGCCTCGCGATCAAGATTGCTCATGGCTCACAACCTAGACCCGTCCAGGCCGTCCCGTCAGGCACGCGTACGGGTGGACCCGCGCGCTCGGCAGGACGGAATATGCGCCGGGTCCGTGCCGTTGAGAGCGGTCGAGGAGGCACCAGTGGTGAAAACGACCAACTACTACACGCAGGGCACCCCGGCGGAGCGCTGGGAGCGCGCGCGGAAGTTCTTCGACGCCAAGGAGTACACGCTCGCGGCGCAGATCCTCGACGATCTGGTCGCCGAGATCCCCGAGCAGGTGGCCGCGCGGCTGCTGCTGGCCCGCGCGTACTATCACTCGGCTCAGCTGGGCCGCGCCGAGGCGGAGCTGCGCATGGTCGTCGAGCGTGATCCGGTCGAGCACTACGCCCGTCTGATGCTGGGCCGCACCCTGGAGCGCCAGGGCCGTCACGAGGAAGCGGGACCGCATCTGCGGATGGCGGCCGCGTTCGCGGGCGACTTCGGCGACGCCTGAGCGGTACAGGGGCGGGGACGCGGGAGCGATACACGGGGGGACGCGTGAGCTGTACACAGGCGGGGACCCGTGAGCCGCGCGGGAACGCCTGACCGTACGGCCGGAGACGCCTGAGCCGTACCGCCCGGAATGCCGGAGCCGTACGGCCGGGGCCGGCCGCTGGGCCGGTCGGCCCCGGTCCGGCCGCGCTACGGCCCCGCCCGCGGCCCTGGTGATCTGCGCCTCCGCTAGCCTTGCGGGACGATGAGCAACCGTTTCGAGACGTCATGGGGCGAGTTCGACCTCGCCCGCTTCCCCGAGGATCCCCGCGACACGCTGCGCGCATGGGATGCCGCGGACGAGTACCTGCTGCGGCATCTCGCCGACAGCGCCGCCGATCTGTCGGGGTCGGTGGTCGTGATCGGCGACCGGTGGGGCGCCCTCGCCACGGCCCTGGCCGGGCACTGCGAACGGCCGACCGCGATCTCCGACTCGTACCTGGGGCAGCGCGCGACCCGCGCCAACCTCGACCGGGCCGGCTTCGACGAGAACGCGGTACGGCTGCTGACCACCCAGGACACCCCGCCGGAGCGCGTGGACGTGCTGCTCGTACGCGTCCCCAAGAGCCTGGCGCTCCTGGAGGACCAGCTGCACCGCATAGCGCCCGCCCTCCACGGCGAGACCGTGGTGGTCGGGACCGGCATGGTCAAGGAGATCCACACCTCGACGCTGAAGCTGTTCGAACGGATCGTCGGCCCGACCCGGACGTCCCTCGCCGAGAAGAAGGCGCGGCTCATCTTCACGACGCCGTACCCGGCGCTCGCCCGGCCGCGGAACCCGTGGCCGCACACCTACGCTCTGCCGGACGGGGTCGGCCCCGTGTCGGGCCGGACCGTCACCAACCACGCCGGTGTGTTCTGCGCGGAGCGCCTCGACATCGGCACCCGTTTCCTGCTCCAGCACCTGCCCCGCAGCGAGGGCGCCGAGCGCGTCGTGGACCTGGGCTGCGGCAACGGCGTCGTCGGTACGGCCATGGCGCTGGAGAACCCGCGCGCGGAGATCGTGTTCACGGACGAGTCGTTCCAGGCGGTCGCGTCGGCCGAGGCGACCTACCGGGCGAACATCGACCCCTCTGAACACCCCGAGGCGAGGGCGGAGTTCCTCGTGGGCGACGGTCTCGCGGAACTTCCCGCGGGCAGTGCGGACCTCGTCCTCAACAATCCGCCGTTCCACTCCCACCAGGCGACGACAGCCGCCACGGCCATGCGCATGTTCTCCGACGCGCGGGACGCGCTGCGTCCGGGCGGTGAGCTGTGGGTCATCGGCAACCGCCACCTCGGCTACCACGTGAAGCTGCGGCGCCTGTTCGGCAACAGTGAACTCATCGCCAGCGACCCGAAGTTCGTCGTCCTGCGCGCCGTCAAGAAGGAACGCGATACGCGTCCGTAGGCGCGCCGAGCGCGACGAGGGGGTGGACGCGCGGGCCTGGCGCGTCGCCCCGTACATCAAGGAGAGGGCTCAACCCGTGACCAGCCGCGTCACCTTGATCTCTGCCGCGATGAGCCGGGCTCTGCGGGAGGCCCGGTTCGACGACGGGTGCTCGCTCGACCCGAGCGCCGCGGCGCGTGCGCGGGCGGCGGCCGGCGGCCTTCTCGCGGCCGACCGGCTGTCGGTGTCCCCCACCGTGCGCTGCCGGGAGACAGCGGAGGCCCTCGGCCTCGATGCCCTCGAGACACCGGAGCTGGCCGGGCTCGACGTGGGCCGTTGGCGGGGCCTGACCCTCGCCGAGGTGAGCGCCGAGGACCCGGCCGGCATCGCGCTCTGGCTCTCCGACCTCGGCGCCGCGCCGCACGGCGGGGAGTCCATACGTGGCCTGTGCGAACGGGTCGCGCGCTGGCTGGAGTCGTCGGCGGAGTTCGACGGACGGACGCTCGCCGTGGTGGAGCCGGAGGTCGTGCGGGCTGTGGCCGTCAAGATCCTCGACGTGCCCGGCCCGGCGTTCTGGCGGCTCGACGTACCGCCCCTGACGGCGACCGACGTCAGCGGTCGCTCCGGGCGCTGGAACCTTCGGCTCGGGCGGGCGCTGGGCCCGTCGGAGGACGGCGCCGGGGGCTGACCCGTACTGGGCGCCTCACCCTCTACTGGTTCGACGGTGAACAGCATTCCTCGCCAACTGCCCCCGGTGGAAGGCCTGTTGACTCCCGATGGCGCAGGAGCAGTGCCGCGAGCGCACACCGCAGACAGTCGGTGTCCGTCGCTCCCGCAGGTTCGCGTGCCTCGCCGCCACGGCCCGCACTCCCCCTTCGGTCGCGCGGGCCGTGGCAGCCGTGCGACGGGCAGCCGACCAGCGCCTCGATCTCCCGCAGCAGCTCCTCACTCTCCTTCACGCGCTGCGCCAGGACGCGTACACGAGCACTCTGGCCGCCGATCTGCCGTCTGCTGGCGATCAGTTGCTCGTACTCCTCCAGGGTCAGCGCGACCGCCTCGCGGCCGCCGAGTGTGATGTGGCGCGGTTGGGGGTGTCTGGCCACGCGGGTCTCCGCCCTCGGAAGAAAGCGAGAGGGCCGACCGGAAGGTTCCGGCGGCCCTCTGCGCTTGATCGCCTGCCTGGGTCCTGTGGCGCGGTTCTCTCAGTGGGGTACGGGAGTTGCGGCGCCGGATGGGACGGCCCCGGCGCGCGGAGCGAGCTGACGCTGCGCCAACTCGCCGAAGATCAGGCCGAATCCGGTCCACAGAGTGAGCTGGATGGCGAGGGCCGAGGTGCGGAACCGCCACAGCAGCGCTGCGGGGAAGTCCTTCGGCACCTCGTTGACGACCGGCAGGAAGGCGTACGCGAGCCCGATCGCGAGGACGAAGAACCCGACCGCCGCCACAGTGGCGTACCAGGTGCCCAGGCGGGGAACGAGCCGTTTGCCGATGATCACCGCGGCGACGGCGAGGAGCACGCTGAGCAGCATCATCAGGAAGTACAGCGTCGTGCGTTTGCTGATGGTGCCGGGATCGCCGACGGACGGCGGGTTGGCGGGGTACTTCAGGAACGGCACGACATACACGGCGAGCAGGGCCGTGCCGGAGAGCAGGAGGGCCGTGGCCCGTGGGGTGAAGCGGCCGACGCGGCCGAGCGCGAAGCAGTACGCGAGGGCGGCCATGCCGCCGAAGGCGACGCCGTAGAGCAGGATGCCGGTGGCGAGGCCCGCGGTGGACTGCAGGCTGCGGCTGACGAGTTCGACCTCGTGGTGGTGCGCGGGTGCGTGGGCCTCCTCGTAGCCGATGGCGCTGTCGACGCTGGGTTCGCCGAGGAGGTAGGCGACGACGAGGGCGAGCAGACCGGCACCCAGGCCGGCGAGCATGCCCCGTACGAGGAGGTTTCTCACTGTTGCGGAGTTCATGAGCTTTGTGGCGTCCCTCGTCAGTGGCAGGGGAAGCCGAGCAGGTGGCGGGCGTCGTGCACCCATTCATGAACGCTCTCGCCGGAGACGACGGCGGTGGCGCCCTGTTCGGCGCCGACGAAGTAGAGCAGGACCAGCATCAGGATGCCGAAGAAGGCTGCCCAAGGGGCAATCGCCTTCAGGGGCAGCGCTGCGGGAAGAACGGGGGTGGTGGCTGTCGGCTGAGCGACGGTCTGCGCCATGGCAGGACCTCCTCTGGGAGTTCGCGTCCCATCTCGGTGGTGCACAAGTACGACAGCTGCGGGTCTGACTCGCGAGGTCCCCGCCCGTCCGGGCGAGTGGCTCGTCTCACAGTGGCGCGACCGTGCCGGATTCCCACCGGCTTCCGCGTTGCCATCGTCAATATCGGTCAGACCGTACCGCGTAAGGGGCGCACGGCCAAGACCGGGCCGCCCGCCGTGATCTTGGTCATGGTCGCTGCCCACGAAGCCTTGCGTGCGGTACGGCAGTGCCGCCTCAGGGAGCGGGCGTTCTCAGGAACCGGATGTACGGGGCCTCCCCCTGCTCGGTGGTGGCCGGGAAAACGGTCGCGCGCACTCCGTAGACCCGCGCTATGAGCTCTTCGGTGAGTACGTCACAGGGCGCGCCGGCAGCGATCACCCGCCCCTGCCGGAGGACGACGAGCTGGTCGCAGTACATCGCGGCCAGGTTGAGGTCGTGCAGGGCGATGACGCTGGTGAGCCGGAGTTCCGCGAGCAGGTCGAGGAGGTCCAACTGGTGCTGGATGTCCAGGTGGTTGGTCGGCTCGTCCAGAAGGAGTTCGCGTGGTCGTTGCGCGAGGGCACGGGCGATCTGGACGCGCTGGCGCTCACCGCCGGAGAGGGTGTGCCAGTGCCGGTGGGCCCGGTCGGTGAGATCGGTGCGGGCGAGCGCGGAACGTACGGCCTCCTCGTCCTGTGCCGACGGTGGCATCCATGCCTTGCGATGGGGGACGCGCCCCAGACGCACGACGTCCTCGACGGTCAACTCGACCTGCGTGTCGGCCTGTTGCTCGACCACGGCGACGCGGCGCGCGAAGTCCCTGCGGCGGACGGCGCTCAGCGGTGAGCCGTCCAGGGTCACCACTCCGGCCTGGGGGGTGAGGATGCCCGCGAGCAGGCGCAGGAGCGTGGTCTTGCCCGAGCCGTTGGGTCCGATGAGGCCCGTGATGCCTCCGGGCGCCGGGTGCACGCTCACGCCGTCCAGGATGAGGTGTCCGCCGGTTTCGCGGCGGACCCGGTCGGCCCGCAGCCCGTCGGCGGTGGTGGTGCGCATCGTCGGGACGGTCATCGGCGCAGGCTCCGGGTGCGGTACAGGACGAGGACGAAGGCCGGTACGCCGATCAGCGAGGTCACCACACCGACCGGCACCTCCTGCGGGTCGAGGACGGTACGGGCGAGCGTGTCGACCCACACGAGGAAGACCGCGCCGGCCAGCGCGGTCACCGGCAGCAGCCGAGCGTGAAGCGGACCGGCTAGGGCCCGCGCCGCATGCGGCAGCACCAGGCCGACGAAGCCGATCGCGCCGGCCGAGCTGACCAGTGCCGCCGTGAGCAGGGCGGTCGTGCACAGCAGGACCAGGCGGGTGCGGGCCACGTTCACGCCGAGCGACGCGGCGGCGTCCTGTCCGAACGCGAAGGCGTCGAGCGTACGGGCGTGCGCGACGCAGATGACGAGCGCCGCCACGAGCAGTGCCAGGCACATCCGCACATCGGTCCAGCCCGCCCCACTGAGCGAGCCGAGCAGCCAGAACAGGACACCGCGCGTCGTCTCGGCATCCGCCGCGGTCAGCACGACGACGGACGTGAGCGAAGAGAACAGCTGCATGGCGGCCACCCCGGACAGCACCACACGGTCGGTGGAGCCGCCGAGGACCTGGCTGAGCGCCAGCACCAGCGCGAAGGAGACGACCGCGCCGAGGAAGGCGCCGGCCGAGACCGACAGGGCGCCGCCGCCGACGCCGAGTACGACGACAAGGACCGCGCCGGTCGAGGCGCCTGAGGAGACACCGAGGACGAAGGGGTCGGCGAGCGGGTTGCGCAGCAGCGACTGCATCACGGCGCCGCACACCGCGAGCCCCGCGCCGCACACGGCGGCCAGCAGGGTGCGCGGCAGCCGCAGGTTCCACACGATGCCGTCGCGAATGGGAGTCAACTCCGGTTCGCCCACGCCTAGATGGGCGGCAACGGCCGACCAGACATCGGTCATCCCGATGTCGGCCGGGCCGATGGTGATGGCCAGCGCCACGGACGCCATGAGCACCGCGAAACCGGTCGGCCAGGCGAGCACGCCGCGCACCGTGAGAAGCCGCTTCGGGGTGGCGGGTGAAGGCGCCGCCTCAGGGGACGCCTCGGGCGCCGTCTCAGGGGACGACGCCTGAGAGGGTGGGGGCGACGCTTCCACGCTCATCCGGCGAGGCCGAACGCCCGCAGTTTCGCGGCGACTTGCTCCACGCCTTCCACGGTACGGATGGTCGGGTTCATGGCCTGCCCGCTGAGCAGCACGTACCGCTTCTTCCTCACGGCGGTCATGTTCTTGGTCACAGGGTCGGACTCGAGGAACTCGATCTTCTTGGCGGCGGATTCGGCGGTCTGTGAGCGGCGCGTGAGATCGCCGATGACGAGGACGTCCGGGTCCCGGTCCGCGACCGTCTCCCAGTTGATCTGGGGCCATTCGTCGCGGGTGTCGTCGAAGACGTTCTTCGCCCCCACCTCACGGGTGATGACGCCGGGCGCGCCGCAACAGCCCGCCATATAAGGGGAGTCGGAGTTGGCGAACCAGTACAGCAGGGTCGTCCGGGAGGCGTCGATGCCGCCGGTCGCCTTCCTCACGCGGGCCTTGAGTGCGGAGACGAGCCGCTCACCCCGTTCACGCACATCGAAGACGGCGGCGAGGTCGCGGACTTCGCCGTAGACGGTCTCCATGCCGAGGGTCTTGGTACGGGCACCGTCGCCGCCACCACTGTTGTCCTTGCCGGCGCAGTCGGAGGGCGAGAGGTACGCCGGTACGCCCAGCTTCGCGAACTGATCCCGTGGCGCCACTCCGCCCTTGCTCAGAGTCGCGCCGAACGAGGCGGCGACGAAGTCGGGTTCGGCGTCCAGGACCTTCTCGAAGGACGGATAGCGGTCGGCGAGCCGCTCGACCTTCGCGTTCTCCTTCTCCAGCCCCTTCATCACGGGGTCCGTCCAGGTCCCCGTGCCGGCCATGCGGTCACCGAGGCCGAGGGCGAGCATGATCTCGGTCGAGCCCTGGTCGAGGGAGACGGCGCGCCTGGGCGCCGCCTTCACCTCGACCCGCGTACCGCAGTTGTCGAGGACGACCGGATAGCCGGCGGCGCTCCCCTGGGTCGCGGGTGTGCGGGCGGATCCACCACCTCCGCAGGCGGCCAGGACGAGCGTCGCGGCGAGACAGAGCGCGGCACGGGGTATGAGGCGAACGGAGCCACTGCACGTGGCGGGGTGCGCGAAGGGCACGGGGACTTCCTCGATGTCGAGGGCTCATGCGCGGAGCCCGGTCGCACGGTCTCCCCCGCCGCCCCGACCGGAGCCCGCGAAGGCTGCCAGCAGGTCTTCGGACTCGGGATCCCGCGGACGGTGCGCCTTCCCGGACCGCGTGCGGTCCAGTGGCCGATGCCCCGCCCGTCACCCTCACCGCTGCGCGTCAGCTCCGGATTCGCACCGGATTCCCTGACACATACCTGTCCGAGCTCCCGCAATGCGGGGCAGACGGGCATGAGTTCGACTGGCCTTGGAAAGCTACCACGGCCCCCGAATGCAGACGGCGGCCCCTTCTCGCACGGTGCCCGCGGTGCGGGACGGGCTCGCGCCGGACAGCCGCGCGCTGCCCGGCGCCGGTGAGGCAGCGGCCCTGCTGCGCAAGGGACTTGAGGCGATCCCCGCCGAGCGGCTCTGGGTCAACCCCGACTGCGGGCTGAAGACCCGCGGCCGGCCCGAGACCCGCGCCTCCCTGGAGAACCTGGTCGCGGCGGCCCGTACGGTCCGCCGCGAACTCTCCGCGTCCTGACCCCGGGGTGAGACTGTCCGGGCGGGGGGCATCGTGTCTCGCCCGGACAGCCACGCGCAGAGGGACATCCCTCAGCCACGATACGTCTCCAGCAGCCTCAGCCACACCTCGCTCACCGTCGGATACGACGGGACCACGTGCCACAGACGGTCGATCGGGACCTCGCCCGCGACGGCGACCGTCGCCGAGTGGACGAGTTCGCCGACGCCCGGACCGACGAAGGTGACGCCCAGGAGGACCTCGCGGTCGAGGTCGACGATCATGCGGGCGCGGCCCCGGTAGTCGTCGCCGTACAGGCCGGCGCCCGCCACCGAGGCGATGTCGTAGTCGACGGCGCGGACGCGGTGGCCCGCCGCCTCGGCCTCCGCGAGGGTGAGCCCCGCCGAGCCCGCCTCGGGGTCGGTGAAGACGACCTGCGGGACGGCGGAGTGGTCGGCGGTCGCCGCGTGGGCGCCCCAGCGGTCCGTCTCCAGGAGCGGGACGCCCTGGGCGCGGGCGGCGATGGCCGCGCCCGCGATCCGTGCCTGGTACTTGCCCTGGTGGGTGAGGAGCGCGCGACGGTTCACGTCCCCGACCGCGTACAGCCAGGTGCTGCCCTCGACGCGGAGACTGTCGTCGACGGGGAGCCATGAGCCGGGTTCGAGGCCGACGGTCTCCAGGCCGATGTCCTCCGTGCGGGGCGCGCGGCCCGTGGCGAAGAGGATCTCGTCGGACTCCAGGGTCGATCCGTCGTCCAGGGTGGTGACGACGGTGCCGCCCTCCCGGGTGACTTCCTTGACGGAGACGCCGGTCCGCACGTCCGCGCCCGCCTCGGCGAGGGCCTGCATGACCAGCTCACCGGCGAAGGGCTCCATCCGGGACAGCAGCCCCGACCCGCGTACGAGCATCGTGACCTGCGAGCCGAGGGCCTGCCAGGCCGTGGCCATCTCCGCGGCGACGACTCCGCCGCCCACGACGACGAGGCGGCCCGGCACCTTCTGCGCGCTGGTGGCCTCGCGGCTCGTCCACGGCTCGACGTCGGCCAGGCCGGGGAGGTCGGGGAGCGCGGCGCGTGTGCCCGTGCAGACCGCGACGGCGTGGCGGGCCGTGAGGACGTGCTCGGTGCCGTCGGGCCCGATGACGGTGACCCGGCGGATGCCCGTGATACGCCCCTTGCCCCGGTAGAGGTCGGCGCCGATGGACTCCAGCCAGCTCACCTGGCCGTCGTCCTTCCAGTGCGAGGTGTACTCATCACGGCGAGCGAGGACGGCGGGCGCGTCCAGAGGACCCTGCACGGACTCCCGCAGGCCCGGCAGGCGCCTCGCGTCGGCCTGGGCGATGACCGGGCGCAGCAGGGCCTTGCTCGGCATGCACGCCCAGTAGGAGCACTCGCCCCCGACCAGTTCGCTCTCCACCACCGCGGCACTGAGGCCCGCCGCGCGGGCCCGGTCCGCGACGTTCTCCCCGACCGGCCCGGCGCCCAGAACCACCACGTCGTATGTGTTCTCATCCGTCATGGGCCCCAGTGTGGTCGCAGGTGTGCGTCGGGGCCACACGGGTACGCGCGCGGAATACGTCCATTACCGGGACCGTTGTGAAAAGCGGCTTCAGCACCGCAACCAGGAAGCAGGAAGAGGGCACATCATGAGCAGCACCACCGTGGAGCTCACCAAGGAGAACTTCGACCAGACGGTCACGGACAACGGGTTCGTGCTGATCGATTTCTGGGCGTCGTGGTGCGGGCCGTGCAAGCAGTTCGCGCCCGTCTACGAGAAGG
This sequence comes from Streptomyces sp. NBC_00569, assembly GCF_036345255.1. NCBI lineage: Bacteria > Bacillati > Actinomycetota > Actinomycetes > Kitasatosporales > Streptomycetaceae > Streptomyces > Streptomyces sp. NBC_00569. The sequence goes on from NZ_CP107783.1 coordinate 1,397,663, forward strand.
CTGCGGAAGCCAACCCGGACCTGGTATTCGGGAAGATCGACACGGAGGCCCAGCCCGAGCTCGCGTCGGCGTTCGGCATCCAGTCGATCCCGACGCTGATGATCGTCCGTGACCAGGTCGCCGTGTTCGCCCAGCCCGGGGCGCTGCCGCAGGAGGCCCTGGACGACGTGATCGGCCAGGCCAGGAAGCTGGACATGGACGAGGTGCGCAAGTCGATCGCCGAGCAGCAGGCCAAGGCGGGCGAGGACGGCGCGGGCGCCGAGCAGGCCTGACGCCACCCCCTTTGTCGACGGCCGCCGGGCCCGAACTCTCCGTACGGGCCCGGCGGCCGTTTCACGATCATGTGCGCGGGGTCAGAACGGATAGCCCGCCACGTCGCCGCGCACCGTGGTCCACCGGGTCTCGGTGAAGGCCTCGATGTTCGCCTCGCCGCCGAAGCGGGCGCCCGTGCCGGACGCCGCGACGCCGCCGAACGGGGCGACCGCCTCGTCGTTCACCGTCTGGTCGTTGATGTGGACGATGCCGGTGGGGATGCGCTCGGCGAGGTCGAGGCCGCGCGCGGGGTCGCGGGTGACGATGCCGAGGGAGAGGCCGTACGGGCTCGCGGCGGCCAGCGCCGCCGCCTCGTCGGTGTCGGTGAAGGACCGGACGGGTGCGACGGGGCCGAAGACCTCCTCGGCGTACGCGGGGGTGCTGTCGTCGACGCCCGCGAGGACCGTCGGCCGGTAGAAGAGGTCGCGGTGCGTGCCGCCCGCGGCGAGCTTGGCCCCCGCGGCGGTGCTGGCCTCCACCAGGCCGTGGATCTTGGCCAGTTGTGCCGCGTCGATGACGGGGCCCAGGTGGACCTGGTCGCGGTGCGGGTCGCCGACGGCGAGGGAATCGGCTTTCGCGGCGAGGCGTTCGACGTACTCCTCGTAGAGCGAGGCGTGGACGAGGTGGCGGCCGGTCGTCATGCAGATCTGGCCCTGGTGGAAGAAGGAGCCCCAGGCCGCGGTGGAGATGACGGCGTCGAGGTCGGCGTCCGCCAGGACGATCAGGGCGGAGTTGCCGCCGAGTTCCAGGTGTGCCCGCTTGAGGTGGCGCCCCGCGGCCTCGCCGACGGCCCGGCCCGCGCCGGTGGAGCCGGTGAAGGAGATGACGGGGACGTCCGGGTCGGCGACGAGCGCCTGGCCGGCGTCGGTCCCGCCGGGCAGCACGTGGAGGACGTCCTGTGGCAGACCCGCGGCGGAGAGGACGGCCGCGAGGGCGAGCCCGCCGCAGACCGCCGTGCGGGGGTCCGGCTTGAGGACGACGGCGTTGCCGAGTGCGAGGGCCGGGGCGACGGAGCGGATGGAGAGGATGAGCGGGGCGTTGAACGGCGCGATGACGCCGACGACACCGGCCGGGACGCGGCGTGTGTACGAAAGGCGGGGCGCCTCGCTGGGCAGGACCTGGCCGGTGGGCCGGGACGCGAGGGCGGCGGCCTCGTAGCACTCCTGGGCGGCGACGTGCAGCTCGAAGTCGGCCTTGCCCGGGATGGATCCCGACTCTCGCACGAGCCAGGTGCGCAGCTCGTCGGCGTGCTCGGTGAACAGGTCGCCCGCGCGGCGCAGGACGGCGGCGCGCGCGAAGTGGGGCTGCCGGGCCCAGTCGCCCTGGGCCGCCGCTCCGGCCCGCGCCGCGGCGCGGACGTCGTCCGGGGAGGCGAGGGTGACGGTGGCGAGGCGCTCGCCCGTGGCGGGCTCCGTGACCGCGTGCTCATCGCCCGACAGCGGGCGGGCCTGCCAGGTCTTCGGGTCGAGCAGGGACATGCCGGATCTCCGATCGGTCACTGATCTCCGGGGCGGCGCGCGGGGCGGTGCGCCGACCCATGTTGTTGAGCACGCAACATCCTAGTCGCGTAGGCCGCTCGCGGCCCCGGCCGTCACGTCGACTGCCGGGCCACGACGCGGGCCCGGAGCGTGTCGTGCGACTCGGTGCCTGCGCCCGGGTCGCGTACCAGACGGTCGACGAGTGCGGCGAGCTCCTGCCCGGACGGCAACTCGATACGGACCGTGCTCAGCCGGGGCCGCAGCAGCCGCCCGAGCATCAGGTCGTCGGCCCCGATGACAGCGGTCTCCTCCGGGATGCCGACGCCCGCGTCCTGGAGCGCCCGCATCAGGAGCATCGCGTACTCGTCGTTGTACGCGAACACGGCGTCGAGCCCCAACTCGCGGATTTCCGGCACCAGTTGGACGGCCGACTCCTCGTCGTACGCGAGAGGCAGCTCGAAGACCTCCGCGCCGGTGCCCAGGACCGCGTTCCGCACGCCGTCGAGGCGCGGGCGCGCGAAGTGGTCGAGGCCCTGCTCCGTCGGCAGGACGACGCCGATGCGGCGTCGGCCGCGTTCGACGAGGTGGGTGCCCGCGCTCCGGCCGACCTCACAGTGGTCCATGAGCAGCGCGTGGGCGCCCTCGGCGCGCTCCGGGCCGAGCGTGATGACGGCCCTGGCGCCGGAGCGGCGGAGCACCTCGATGCCCTCGGTGCCCAGATCAGGGGGTGTGAGGACGGCGACCGGGCGCAGCTCGGCCCAGGCGCGCGCCGCGTCGTCGCCGCGCAGGCTGACGCTGCCGTACTGCACGACCGTGTAGTCGAGGCGGCTCAGTGCCCACTGGAGGTCGTTGAAGAACGCGTTGTAGAGCGGTCCGGCGGGGACGCTCGGGGAGGGCATCAGGACGATGCGGGTGTGTCCGGCGCGCAGGCTGCGGGCCGCCGCGTGCGGCACATAGCCGAGCTCCTTCGCGGCCTCGTGGACGCGGCGCCGTGTGGGTTCGCTGATTCTGACGGCGCTGGTGTTGTTCAGGACGTAGCTGACGGTGGCGCGCGAGACCCCGGCGAGGCGGGCGACGTCGGCGCTCGTCGGCGCCGGGCTCGGCGCGGCGGGCTCCCGTGATGTGCGGGCGGACTGCGGCTTCGGTATCTGCACCATGACGCACCGCATCCTTCCAGACGGGTACGGCCGTGTTCCCGGCCGGGCATACCGGTTGGGGCTTGCGGCCGCTAGCGTGCGTGCACTCAAGCCGTTCGAATTCTTGAAGTTGCGAAGTTCCTGAGTTCCGAAGTCCCGTACAAGGAGGTGTCCGCATGGCGTCCGACCGTGCCGCCGGGCTCGCCGCGACCGCCCGCGCGCTCACCGACGGGGACGTGTCCTCGCGCGTCCTCGTCGAGAAGGCCCTGGAGCGCATCGAGGCGACGCAGCCTGTCCTGAACGCGTTCCGCACGGTCCGCGGGGAGGCCGCCCTCGCCGAGGCGGACGCCGCGGACCGCGAACGCGCGGCGGGCGGACACCGGCCGCTGCTCGGGGTGCCACTGGCCGTGAAGGACGACATGGATGTGGCGGGCGAGCCGACCGCGTTCGGCTGCCCCGGCGACTTCCCGCCGAAGACCGAGGACGCTGAGGCCGTACGCCGGCTGCGCGCGGCGGGCGCGATCGTCATCGGCAAGACGAACACGTGCGAGCTGGGGCAGTGGCCGTTCACCGAGGGGCCCGCGTTCGGCGACACCCGCAACCCGTGGAATCGCGGGCACACGCCCGGCGGCTCGTCGGGCGGCTCGGCGGCGGCCGTCGCCGCGGGGATCGTGCCGGCCGCGCTCGGCTCGGACGGAGCGGGCAGTGTCCGGATACCCGCCGCGTGGACGCACCTCGTCGGCATCAAGCCGCAGCGCGGCAGGATCTCCACATGGCCCTGGGCGGAGTCCTTCCACGGGATCACCGTGAACGGCACGCTCGGCAGGACCGTCGGGGACGCGGCGCTGCTCCTGGACGCGGCGAGCGGTTCGCACGACGGCGACCTGCACCGTCCGCCGCGGATCGCGGCGGCGCAGGCGGCACGCGACGAGCCCGGCAAGCTGCGCGTCGCGCTCTCCTTGCGCATGCCGTTCACCGCGACTCCCAAGCGCCTGGACCCTGTTGTGCGGGCCCGGGTCGTCGCGCTCGCGGAGCGCCTCGCCTCTCTGGGGCACGACGTGGAGGAGGCCGACCCGCGCTACGGGCAGATCGGCCTCGCGTTCGTGCCGCGCGCCACGGCAGGCGTCGCGGACCTGTTGCGCGACGTTCCCGACCCCGCGCTGCTCGACGCGCGGACCCGGGAGTCCGCCCGCATGGGGCGGGTCCTCGGCGGTGCTCCGCTGCGGCTCGCGCGGCGCGCCGAGGCCTCGCTCCAGCGCCGGGTCGGCGCGGTCTTCGACACGTACGACGTGGTCCTCGCGCCGACGACGGCCACTCCCCCTCCCCGTATCGGCGCGATGGCGTCACTCAACGGCTGGCGCACCGACCGGGCGATGATCGCGGCGTGTCCGTACGCGTGGCCGTGGAACGTCCTCGGCTGGCCCGGCGTGAACGTACCCGCGGGCTTCACCGGCGACGGGCTCCCCGTCGGCGCGCAACTGCTCGGCCCGGCGAACAGCGAGCCGCAGCTCATCTCGCTGGCGGCCCAACTCGAAGCGGATCAGCGGTGGTTCGAGAAGTGGCCCGAGAACCACCAGGCGCCGCGCAGCGGCCCGTAGAGCGGCGCGCGGGCACAGACTACGTATGCGTCGTACGGCTCGGGCGGATATATGGGTCTTCATGCGCCGAGCCTGTGTCCCACCGGCCGGGCCCGCTCGACGGGTTGGGCCAGTCAGGCAATAACGTGACCCGGGTGACTGCCTTCATCGATGACCCGCATGCCCACGAGCACCCCGGCCGCGCCGGCGCCACCGCCACGGTCGAGGCCGCGCCGCGCGAGGTGGGCCGGGTGCGCACCGAGTACGCGCCCGCCCATGACGGCGACCCCGATCCTGGTGAGATCGTCTGGACGTGGGTGCCGTTCGAGGAGAACGACGGCCGCGGCAAGGACCGCCCTGTGCTCGTCGTCGCCCGGGAGGACGCCGGCACGCTGCTCGCCGTACAGCTGTCGAGCAAGCGGCACGACCACGACAGGGAGTGGGTGCCGATCGGCAGCGGGCCGTGGGACGCCGCGGGCCGCGACTCGTGGGTGGCGATCGACCGGGTCCTGCGGGTCCATGAGCGGGGCATGCGGCGCGAGGCCTGCGCCCTGGACCGAATGCGGTTCAACCTCGTGGTGCTGCGCCTCAGGGAGCGGTACGGCTGGCGCTGACCGCCGGCAGCACCGCGAAGGCCCGTTCGAAGGCCGTCCTGGTCCGCGCGTTCGGCGTGCGGTCCAGGACGCCGAACACGATGTGGTCGAAGCGGCCCGCGAACCGGCCGCCCTCGCCGAGGAGCGCCCGGAACGCGGCGGCGACCTGAGCCGGGTCGTTCTGGAAGACCCCGCAGCCCCAGGCGCCGAGCACGAGGCGCCGGTAGCCGTGGGCCACGGCCGTCTCCAGGACCCGCTCCGCCCTTGACGCGAGGGCACCCGCGATCTCGTCCGCCCGCTCCGGGGTGCGGCGGCGGATGACGCCCGCGTTCGGCGCGGGTGAGGTGAGGAAGCCCGCGGTGTACGGCTCGTCGAGCAGCCGTCCGCGATCGTCGCGGAAGACGGGGACGCCCGGCGAGTGGATGACCTGGTCCGTGTAGAAGGCGTCGCGGTTCTCGCGGTGGTGGTCGTAGAAGTCGCGGGCCCGCAGCAGGCACGTGTACAGGGCCGACGCCCGGCACACGGCTTCCTCCTGGGCCTGCGCGCCGTTGAGATAGCCGCCGCCGGGGTTGCGGGCCGAGGCGAAGTTCAGGACGGCGACGAGGTCCTGCCCGGCGGTGACCAGACGGTGCGCGGCCTCCAGGCTGGACTCGCCGGTGACTTCGACGGCCGTCTTCGCGGGCCGGCCCGGCTCGGGCACCTCGACCGGAGCCGGTCCGTACGTCCGTGTCGCGTCCCGCGCGGCCGCCACCGCCGCAGCGATCGGCACGATCGCGCCACCGGGCGCCGTGTACCGCCCCGCCGCGACGATCTCCTCCGTCTGCTGCGCGATCCCCCGCAGCCGGGCGCTCACGCCCGCTCCCCCGTGGTCGTTCTCATGAACGCATGATGTGCGCCGGGCGACACCGCGAGCAACAGATTTTCCCTCTCGGAGGGGCACTCTTGTGCGATTCGCCGTGAGGGTTTTGGGTGGTACGAGCACTGCCCCGGCCCGGCCCATCCCCGTCGAGTCGACGGCTTGGCCCCCACCAGGGACTATGAAGGCGTACGGATCAGGAGGATCCTGAACATGCCCGAAGGAGACTGTACGGAGCTCGGCACGGCGGCCCTGGTCACCGAGCCCGAGGTGGAGGCGCTGGTCCGCGGGATCTGCTTCAAGACCGGACCGCCTCGCACTGTGGGTGTCGAAGTGGAATGGCTCGTCCACGAGCCGCGCAGGCCGCGACTCCCCCTTCCACCCGAACGGCTCGACGCGGCGTACGCCGCACTGGGCGCCCTGCCCCTCAGCTCGGCGCTCACCGTCGAACCCGGCGGCCAGCTGGAGCTCAGCTCCCTGCCAGCCGCCTCTCTCATGGACTGCGTCTCGGCCGTCTCGGCCGACCTGACAGCGGTCCGCACCGCACTCGCCGCCCGTGGCCTCGCGCTGACGGGCCTCGGCACCGATCCCTGGCGCCCGCCGCGGCGGCTGCTGCACGAGCCGCGCTACGACGCCCTGGAGGCCTGGCTCGACCGGGCGGGGTCCGCGGGCCGCGCCATGATGTGCTCGTCGGCGTCCGTGCAGGTCTGTCTCGACGCCGGATACGAGGAGCCGGGGCCGCTCGGCCACGGCAGGCGCTGGCGGCTCTCGCACCTGCTGGGCGCCGTCCTGGTCTCCGCGTTCGCCAACTCACCGATGCTGTGCGGGCGTCCCACGGGGTGGCGCTCCACCCGTCAGGCCGTATGGGAGGAGATCGACCCCGGCCGGTCCGGGGCACCACCCCTCGACGCGGAGCCGCGCGAGGCCTGGGTCCGGCACGTCCTGGACGCGCCGGTGATGTGTGTCCGCAAGGACAGCGGCCCGTGGGACGTGCCGGACGGCATGTCCCTGCGGACGTGGCTGCGTACCGGTGGGCCGCGGCCCGCCACGCGCGGTGACGTCGACTACCACATCTCCACCCTCTTCCCGCCGGTGCGCCCGCGCGGCCACCTCGAACTGCGCATGATCGACGCCCAGCCCGGCGACGACGGCTGGATCGTGCCGTTCGCCGTGACGACCGCGCTGTTCGACGACCCGCAGGCCGCCGAGACCGCGTACCGCACCGTGAAGCCGCTGTCCGAACGGGCGGGCCCGCTGCCCGCGCCGCACAATCAGCTGTGGCGCGACGCGGCGCGGCTCGGCCCTTCGGACCCCGAACTCGCCGAGGCGGCCGTGACCTGTTTCGCGGCGGCGCTCGACGCGCTGCCGAGGCTCGGCGCATCCCCCGGGGTGCTCGCCGTCGTCTCGGCCTTCATGGACCGCTATGTCGTGCGCGGCCGCTGCCCCGCCGACGACGTGCTCGACCACATCGATGCCCCCGCCCCCGGGAGGACCGTCACCTCATGACCGCACAGAGCGAAGACACCGCCCCGGACCCCGAGGCACTGCGGGAGCGCGCGAGGACCGCGCTGCTCACCGCGCGGGACCGCACGACGCTGCTCACGAGCTGCGTCGAGGGGCCGGAACTGACCGCGCAGCACTCGCCGTTGATGTCGCCGCTGGTGTGGGACCTGGCGCACATCGGCAACCAGGAGGAGCAGTGGCTCCTGCGCGCGGTCGCGGGCCGTGAGGCGATGCGCCCGGAGATCGACCCGCTGTACGACGCCTTCGAGCACCCGCGCTCCGAGCGGCCGAAGCTGCCGCTGCTCGCGCCCAAGGAGGCCCGCGGTTACGCGGCCGAGGTGCGGGGGCGGGCGCTCGATGTCCTGGAGAGCACGCCGTTCCACGGTACCCGGCTCACCGAGGCGGGGTTCGCGTTCGGGATGATCGCCCAGCACGAACAGCAGCACGACGAGACAATGCTGATCACCCATCAGCTCCGGGCGGGCGCTCCGGCCCTGACGGCTCCGGATCCCGACCCCGTCTCGCCGACGTTCCGCGGACCGTCCGAAGTCCTGGTGCCCGGCGGCCCGTTCACGATGGGGACGACCACCGAACCGTGGTCGCTGGACAACGAGCGCCCCGCGCACGCGCGCCTCGTCCCGCCGTTCCACATCGACACCGCGCCGGTCACGAACGGCGCGTATCTGGCCTTCATGGACGACGGCGGCTACGACAACTCCCGCTGGTGGACGCCCGAGGGCTGGGCCCTGGTGCGGGACAACGGGCTGCGGTCGCCGCTGTTCTGGCGGCGTGAGGCCGGTCAGTGGCTGCGGCGTCGCTTCGGGGTGACCGAGGTGGTTCCGCCGGACGAGCCCGTCGTGCACGTCAGCTGGTACGAGGCCGACGCGTACGCGCGCTGGGCGGGCCGGCGCCTGCCCAGCGAGGCCGAGTGGGAGAAGGCGGCACGCTTCGATCCCGCGTCCGGGCGGTCGATGCGCTACCCGTGGGGCGACACGGACCCGACGCCGGAGCGCGCCAACCTCGGCCAGCGCCACCTGCGCCCGGCCCCGGCGGGCAGCTACCCGGCGGGGGAATCCCCACTGGGTGTACGGCAGTTGATCGGCGACGTGTGGGAGTGGACGTCGAGCGACTTCCTGCCGTACCCGGGGTTCGCGGCGTTCCCGTACCGGGAGTACTCGGAGGTGTTCTTCGGCCCGGACCACAAGGTGCTGCGCGGCGGCTCGTTCGCCGTGGACGCGGTGGCGTGCCGCGGCACGTTCCGCAACTGGGACTACCCGGTGCGCCGGCAGATCTTCGCCGGCTTCCGCACCGCGCGCGACGGGGAGGGTGCCTGATGTGCCGGCAACTGGCCTACCTGGGCCCCTCGGCGCCACTCGGCGACGTACTCGTGACGCCGCCCCACAGCCTGCTGCGCCAGTCCTGGGAGCCGCGCCGTCAGCGGCACGGGACCGTGAACGCCGACGGCTTCGGCGTGGGCTGGTACGCGGACGGGGACCCGGTGCCCGCGCGCTACCGCAGGGCCGGGCCGATCTGGGGCGACCAGTCGTTCGCCGACCTCGCGCGGGTCGTGCGCTCGGGGGCCGTGCTCGCCGCGGTCCGCGACGCCACGCTCGGCGGCGCGGACGGTGAGGCCGCGGCGGCACCGTTCGCCTGCGGCCCGTGGCTCTTCTCCCACAACGGCGCGGTGACCGGCTGGCCGCGCTCGCTCGCCCCGCTGGCCACCGCGGTGCCGCCCGTCGACCTGCTGTCCCTGGAGGCCCGCTGCGACTCGGCGTTCGTGTGGGCGCTGCTGCTGTACCGGCTGCGCTCGGGCGACGACCAGGGGCAGGCCCTCGCCGACACCGTCCTGGAGATCGCCGAGGCCGCACCGGGATCCCGCCTCAACCTCCTGCTGACCGACGGCGAGACGATCACCGCCACCGCCTGGGGCGACAGCCTCTGGTATCTCACCGAACCCGGCCGCCGCACCGTCGTCGCCTCCGAGCCCTACGACGACGACCCGAACTGGCGCGAGGTGCCCGACCGCACCCTGCTCGCCGCGAGCCGCACCGACGTCCTGCTGACCCCGCTCAAGGAGCCCTCCGCGTGAGCCCGTACCAGCTGACCCGCACCCTGCCCGAGGACGCCACCGGCGCCGCCCTGCGCTCCGATGTCCTCAGCGGCCTCACCGGCACGCCGAAGACGCTGCCGCCCAAGTGGTTCTACGACGCGCGCGGCAGCGAGCTGTTCGACGAGATCACGACCCTGCCCGAGTACTACCCGACGCGCGCCGAGCGGGAGATCCTGCTGGCCCGCTCGCAGGAGATCGCCGACGCCACCGGCGCCCGCACCCTCGTCGAGCTGGGCTCCGGCTCGTCGGACAAGACCCGCCACCTGCTCGACGACCTGCCGGACCTGGAGACATACATCCCCGTGGACGTCAGCGAGAGCGCGCTGCGGGGCGCCGCCGAGGCGCTCGGCGCCGAACGCCCCGGGCTGCGCATCCATGCGCTGATCGCCGACTTCACCCTGGGGCTCACCCTGCCGGACGCCCCGGGACCGCGCCTGGCCGCGTTCCTCGGCGGGACCATCGGAAACCTCCTGCCGGCCGAGCGCGCCGCGTTCCTGACCGCCGTACGCGCCCTGCTGCGGCCCGGGGACATGCTGCTGCTCGGCACGGACCTGGTGAAGGACGAGTCGGTCCTCGTCGCGGCGTACGACGACGCGGCGGGCGTGACGGCCGCCTTCAACAAGAACGTGCTCGGCGTCATCAACCGTGACCTGGGCGCCGACTTCGACCCGGGCGCCTTCGAGCACGTCGCCCTGTGGGACGCGGACAACGAGTGGATCGAGATGCGGCTGCGCTCCACGGCCGCACAGACCGTCAAGATCCCGGCGCTCGGCCTCGCGGTCGACTTCGAGGACGGGGAGGAGATCCGCACGGAGATCTCGGCGAAGTTCCGCGAGGCGGGCGTGCGGGTCGAACTCGCGGGCGCTGGGCTGCGCATGACGCACTGGTGGACGGACGCGCAGAACCGCTTCGCGCTGTCCCTCAGCCGCGTCGACTGACGGCCGGGGCGGCCGGGGCGGCCGCCGGCTGCAGGGTCACGGCCCGCTGGCGTCCAGCTCCTTGGTGATCCGGCGGGAAGCCGCCCGGGCCTCCTCGGCCGGGGCGGCCCCGGCGAGCACCTTCGACATGTACGCCTTGATCGGGTTGTCGGCCTCGACCTTCGCCCACAGCGGGGAAACGGGCGTGGCCCGGCCGCGCGCGGCGCCCGCCGCCATCGCGGCCACGCCCGGCTCGTCGGCGACGGCGTCGCTCAGCGTCGTCTTGTTGGGCACGTAGTTCATGGTCCTGGCGAGGTCCTTCTGCCACTTCTCGCCGGCCAGGGCCTTGACGACCGCGACGGCTCCGTCGCGGTCGTCGGTGTTCTCGGGCACGACCAGGTCGGAGCCGCCGGTGAAGACGGACCCCGGCTTGGCCGACGTCTTGCCCGGGATCGGGAAGTAGCCCAGCTTTCCCTTGAGTTCGGGGTTCTGCTGCTCGACGGCCTGGGCGACACCCGGCACGGCGACGATCTGGCCGACGTCGCCCTTCGCGAACTCGCCCGACTGCGGCGGGTGTTCCTCGTCGGCGTCCTTGGGGCCCCGGCCGAGCGCCTGGAGCTGCCGGTAGAACTCCATGCCGCGCAGCGCCGCCGGTGACTGGAGGCTGCCCTCCCAGATCCCGCCGTCCTCCGTGGCGAGGTCGCCGCCCTCGTCCCAGATGAATCCGGCGAGCGTGTACCAGTCCTGGCCGGCGAGGTAGATGCCCTGGTCACCCTGGGTGTTCAGGCGCCGCGTGACGTCGAGCCACTCGGCGCGGGTGCGGGGTGCCCGCTTGATGCCCGCCTTCGCGAACAGGTCCTTGTTGTAGATCACCACCCGGTTGGCCGCGTACCAGGGGATGCCGTACTGGCGTGAGTGGAACATGCCGGGCTCGGCGAGTCCGGGCAGCCAGTCGTCCATGCCGAAGTCGCGCGCGGACTCCAGACTGAGGTCGAGCAGTCCGCCCTCGTCGACATACTGGGGGACCTGCGTGTTGCCGACCTCGATCACGTCGGGGGCCGGTCCGTCCGCCGCGTCCTCGCTCGCCGGGTCACCCTTCGCCTGGCCCAGGGCCGCGCTCACCTTCTCGCCGATGCCGGTCCACTCCTGGATACGGATGTCCAGGCGCAGGCCGGGGTTCTTGGCCTCGAAGCTCTTCGTGAAGCGCTTCAGGAACGCGTCCGACGCGCTGTCCTTCATCAGCCAGACGGTCACCGTGCGCTGTTCGTCGCCCCCGCCCGGCAGATAGGCGCAGCCCGTGAGCAGCGAGGCGGACACGAGGGCGAGGGGGATGAGGGACGCGGCGGTGCGGCGGTACTTCACGTGGGTCACTTTCTGCCTGCGGACAGGGAGGGGCGGCCCGACGTGGGGGATGAGCGTGACGCTCGCACGGGTGTGCTGGATTTTGGTATGGACCAATCGAACGGTCAAGGGGGTGACGGCAGGTAAGTCGAACGTCTGCCCTCTCGCTCGCGGTCCGCGGCGACCTGAGGCACCGTGGAAGGACGTCCACCGCACGGGCCGAGGAGGCCTTCATGTCCGATCACACGTACCGGGTCACAGAGATCGTCGGCACCTCCCAGGAGGGAGTCGACCAGGCCATCCGCAACGGCATCGCCCGCGCCTCGCAGACACTGCGCGGCCTGGACTGGTTCGAGGTGTGCCAGGTACGCGGCCACATCGAGAACGGGCAGATCGAGCACTACCAGGTCGGCCTCAAGGTCGGCTTCCGGCTGGAGGACGAGGCCTGAGCGTGCGCGCCCGATCCGCTCGGGCCCGGCCCTGAACCCGCGGCCGGATCCGCTCGGGAACGGCCCGGAACCCGCGTCCCGGGTCCGCTCAGGTCCGGCCCTCTCGCTCCTGGGCGTCCTTCAGCGCCTCGGACCCGCTCGCCCACCGGGCGCGTACGACGGTGAAGCCCGCCCGTTCGGCCTCGTCGCACACCAGCTCGTCGTCGTCGACCAGCATGCGGACCTCGCGGCCGCGGGAGAGCCTGCGCAGCGTCTCCAGTTTGGTGCGGCGCGCGGGCCTGCGGTCGTCGTTGCGGCGCATCCAGACGCGTCCTTCGGGCAGGCCCTGTCCGGCGAGCCAGGCCACAGTGTCGGCGCGGCACCGCTCGGGCCTGCCCGTGAGGTAGACGACCTCGCACTCGCGGGCGCTCTCCAGCGCCAGCTCGACGCCGCGCGCGAGGGGCGGATCGTCGGGCGCGGCCGCGAAGAAGGCCGACCAGTCGCGCGGGGTGCGCTCCAGGAATCGCTGACGGTGGGCCGTGTCGGCGAGGGTGTTGTCGAGGTCGAACACTGCGAGAGGTGGTGTGTCCTGAGCCATGGGTCTCACCCTAAGGACGGCCCGGCCGGGCCGGGCGGGAATCCTCACGGCGCCACGACGTTGACGAAGGCGTGAGTACCGTGACCGAACCGACCCGCTTCTCCGTCCTGGACCGCTCGCGCACGCGCGAGGGCCACACCGGCCCGGACGCGCTGCGCGACACCGTCGCGCTCGCCCAGGACCTGGAGCGCCTGGGCTACCACCGGATCTGGGTCTCCGAGCACCACGGTGTGCCCGGCGTCGCGGGCTCCGCGCCCACCGTCCTCGCGGCGGCGGTCGCGGCGGCGACGCGCACGATCCGCGTGGGCACCGGTGGCGTGATGCTGCCCAACCACCAACCCCTCGTCGTGGCCGAGCAGTTCGGGGTCCTGGAGTCGCTGTTCCCGGGCCGCATCGACATGGGCCTGGGCCGTTCCGTCGGCTTCACCGACGGTGTCCGCAGGGCGCTGGGCCGGGACAAGGACGATGCGGGCGACTTCGCGGGCCAGCTCGACGAGCTCCTCGCGTTCTTCACCGGTACGTCGGCCACGCGCGTCCATGCCCGTCCGGCGGAGGGCCTCACCGTGCCGCCGTTCGTACTCGCGATGGGCGAGGGCGCCTCGATCGCCGGCCGCGCGGGACTGCCCCTGGTGATCGGCGACTTCCGGAGCCGGGAGAAGATGCTGCGCGGCATCGACCGTTACCGCGCCGATTTCCGCCCGTCGGCCTGGGCCGATGAGCCGTACGTGGTGATCTCCGGGACCGTCGCCGTGGCCGGCAGCGAGCCGGAGGCCCGTCGGCTGCTCGTGCCCGAGGCCTGGTCCATGGCGTACGCGCGCACCCACGGCACGTTCCCGCCGCTGCCGCCCGCCGAGCGCGTCGCGACACTGGAGATGACGGCCAAGGAGCGCGAGGAGTACGAGTCCGGGCTGCGAGGCCACATCGCGGGCACGGAGCATCAGGTCGCGAGCGAGCTGGAGGCCCTGATCAAGGACAGCGGGGCGCAGGAAGTCCTGGTCACGACCAGCACTTACGACCGCGAGGGGCTGCTGGAGTCCTATCGGAGGCTGGCCCGGGTCGCGCACCTGACCGCGGCCTAGAATGGTGGGGTTTGCCCCGGCCGCCGCCCGGTCCGGGCCCCGACCGCCGTACGACCTGGAGCCGCATTCGATGCCCCGCGCGTCCGACACCGCCTCGCCCGACCCCCGCCACGACGGCTTCGTACGGGTGCGCGGGGCCCGCGAGCACAATCTGCGCGGGGTCGACGTGGACATCCCCCGGGACGTCCTCGCGGTGTTCACGGGGGTGTCCGGCTCGGGTAAGTCCTCGCTGGCCTTCGGCACGATCTACGCGGAGGCGCAGCGCCGCTACTTCGAGTCGGTCGCCCCGTACGCGCGCCGCCTCATCCACCAGATCGGCGCCCCCAAGGTCTCCGGGATCACGGGGCTGCCACCCGCGGTGTCACTGCAGCAGAGCCGTTCTGCGCCCACCTCCCGGTCATCGGTCGGCACGGTGACCACTCTGTCGAACTCGCTGCGGATGCTGTTCTCGCGCGCGGGGACCTACCCGGCGGGCGCGGAACGGCTCGACTCGGACGCGTTCTCGCCGAACACGGCAGCGGGCGCCTGTCCCGAATGCCATGGCCTGGGCCTGGTGCACCGCACGACCGAGGAACTCCTCGTCCCCGACCCGTCGCTGTCGATCCGCGACGGCGCGATCGCCGCCTGGCCCGGTGCCTGGCAGGGCAAGAACCTGCGCGACATCCTCGACGCGCTCGGCTACGAAGTGGACCGCCCCTGGCGGGAGCTGGCGCAGAAGGACCGGGACTGGATCCTGTTCACGGACGAGCAGCCCGTGGTCACGGTGCACCCTGTGCGGGACGCGGAGCGCATCCAACGCCCCTACCAGGGCACGTACATGAGCGCGAACCGCTACGTACTGAAGACGTTCGCCGACTCGAAGAGCCAGACGCTGCGCGCGAAGGCGGAGAAGTTCCTGGACAGCGCGCCGTGTCCGGCGTGCGGGGGCGCGCGGTTGCGGGCGGAGGCGCTGGCGGTGACGTTCGGGGGCCGCACGATCGCCGAGCTGGCCCGGCTGCCACTGGCGGAGCTGGCCGGGATCCTCGCCCCCGGCAAGGACACCTCGGAGACGGCGCGGGTACTCACGGACGATCTGCGGGCTCGGATCGAGACGGTCACGGAACTCGGCCTCGGCTATCTCGGCCTCGACCGGCCGACCCCGACACTTTCGGCGGGCGAGTTGCAGCGCCTGCGCCTGGCAACACAGTTGAGGTCCGGACTGTTCGGCGTCGTGTACGTGCTCGACGAGCCGTCGGCGGGGCTGCATCCGGCGGACACGGAGTCGCTGCTGACCGTCCTGGACCGTCTGAAGTCGGCGGGGAACTCGGTGTTCGTGGTCGAGCACCACCTGGACGTGATGCGCCGCGCGGACTGGCTGGTCGACGTGGGTCCTCGGGCCGGGGAGCACGGCGGGCGGGTGCTGCACAGCGGTCCGGTGGACGCTCTGCGCGGCGTCGCGGACTCGGCGACGGCCCGCTTCCTCTTCGACGACTCCCCCGCGCCCGCGCGTCAGATCCGGCCGCCCCAGGGCTGGCTGAAGGTCGGTCCGGTGACCCGGCACAACTTGCGGGACGTGCGCGCGGAGTTCCCGCTGGGCGCGTTCACGGCCGTCACGGGCGTCTCCGGGTCCGGCAAGTCCACGCTGATCGGCGAGATCTCGGAGGAGCTCGACGGGGTCGGGCGGCTCGTGGTCGTGGACCAGAAGCCGATCGGGCGCACGCCGCGCTCCAACCTGGCCACGTACACCGGCCTCTTCGACGTCGTACGGAAGGTCTTCGCGGGCACCGAGGAGGCGCGGGCGCGCGGATACGGGGTGGGCCGGTTCTCGTTCAACGTGGCGGGCGGACGCTGCGAGACGTGTCAGGGCGAGGGCTTCGTCAGCGTCGAGCTCCTCTTCCTGCCGAGCACGTACACACCGTGCCCGGACTGCGCGGGCGCGCGCTACAACCCCGAGACGCTCCAAGTGGCCTACCGGGGGCGGAACATCGCGGAGGTGCTCGACCTGACCGTGGAGGCCGCGGCCGGGTTCTTCACGGCGGCGGACGACGACACGGCCCGGCCCGTGCTGCGCAGCCTGCGCACGCTGCTCGACGTGGGTCTCGGCTACCTCCGGCTCGGCCAGCCGGCCACCGAGCTCTCCGGCGGCGAGGCCCAACGCATCAAGCTGGCCAGTGAGTTGCAGCGGGTACGCCGCGGCCACACCCTGTATCTCCTCGACGAGCCGACGACCGGCCTGCATCCGGCCGACGTGGAGGTTTTGCTGCGCCAGCTGCACGGCCTGGTCGACGCGGGCCACACGGTCGTGGTCGTCGAGCATGACATGGCGGTGGTGGCCGGCGCCGACTGGGTCGTGGACATGGGGCCCGGGGGCGGGGACGAGGGCGGCCAGATCGTCGTCGCGGGCCCGCCGAGCGCCGTGGCGACCGCCCCCGACAGCCGCACCGCCCTCTATCTGGCGCGGCTGCTGCACGGCTGACCGAAGCCTGCCCGAGTCCGGACGACGCCCCCGGATACCCGAGGGCGGCATCGGGGCGTGAACGTGACGGGGGCGTCGGGGTGTGCGGGGACTGTGCGCCCGAGTCCGTCAGGTCAGATCCTCCAGCACCACGGGCGTCAGCTCCGGGTTCGAGCGCCAGTGGCTCCAGCGCTCGTCCCCGGCGACGACGGCACCGAGAGCCTCCGCCAGGCTCACGGAGTCCCGGCCGAGCACCTCACGGACGACCACGACCGCCGCCCGCATCCCGTGCAGCCCGGCCGTCGCCAGGTGGCCGACGGCCGTCGCGGGGTCCGTCGGCGCGCGGTCCCGGACCTGCTCCACGAGCGGCGTGAGCCAGCGCGCCCAGCGGTCGTAGGAGGGCGCGTCGCCGTCCCGTTCCGCCTGGTCGACGACCGGCTCCAGGGCGGCGGACAGACGGGCGACGTACTCTTCTGCGGTCTCGGTCACGTTCGGGTACTCGTGCTGGAAGTGCTCCCAGCCGACATCCGCGTACGACGCGATCTCCTCGAGCCACCACCGCCCGCCGGGCCTGAGCAGCTCGTCACCCGCGAGGACGAATGCGCCGCGCAGCACCTCGTACGCGGGCACCCCCCGGTCGGCGAGAAGCACGGCGTCGTACAGGTCCTTGCCCTGGGGGTGCATGTCGTTGATCAGCCACATGACCTTCCAGGCGAGGGACAGTTCAGGGGTGACCGCGGGGAGACGCACGGCGGGCCCGTCCCCCAGTGGACGCAGCGCGGTGGGGACGGCGGGGGCCGCCAGGAGCTCGCCGTACACGACGTCGAGTTGCACGGTGCCGCCCGCGGTGCCGGGGGTGGTCCACGGCAGCAGCATGCGGCGGCCCGGGACCCGGTCGTACGTCCAGATCTCCTCCGTGACCGCGCCCGCGGCCTCGACCCGCACCGACCCGTCCTGCCACGCCCCGGCTGCGGACTGTGCCGCGGACGCGATCTCCGGGAACAGTGCCTGCGCCTCGGGTCCGTCGGCGTCCCACTCGTACGGCGCGACGAAGTCGAGGTCACCCGGCTCGCGCGCGGCGTCGCCGAACCATGTCGCCATGAGGGCGCTGCCCCGCAGTACGAGCCGCCCCGCGAGCGGGCTGTCCGCGACAGCGGAGAGAACCAGGTCGAGGGCGGTGCGGCGGGCCCTGAACCAGGCGCGGGCCTGCGTCTCGTCGGCGAAGCGGGGGTCGCCGGCCCGGTAGGCGTAGGCATGCTGCAGCAGCGCCGGCTCGAAGACGGCGGGCTGGTCGAGGCCGTCGGGCGCGGGCAGCAGCGTGCGCGGCAGGTCGAGTCCCCATCGCACCTCTTCGGCGGGCGAGGTGTGCGGCAGGTGGCCCCCCTTGAACAGGGCGCGCCTCCAGACCGGTTCGTCCGGTGGCCGGGTGGATCCGGTCATGACGGGGTTCCCTCCGAACAGGCCGCGGACCAGGGAGCGGTGGACGCGGGAGCGGCGGCCGAGGGGGCGGTGATCCACCCCGCGTCCAGGCCGAGATGCGTGTCGTGCAGGACGTACTCGCGCTCGATCTCCAGGATCCGCGCGCCGGGTGTCGCGGCGAGGACCGCGACCAGCGCGTGGAGCCGCCGCTCGGCGGTGGCCCGGCCCACCCCATGGCAGCGCTGCGTCACGAAGCGCTCCTGGTGCCCGTCGGCCCGGGTACGGCGGGCGTTCCACGACAGGTGGGCGGTGTGACCGGTGACCCGATCTGCGAGGGCGTCGAGGTCCGCGTCCCTCGTCAGGCGCAGCTTCACATGGTGCTCGAAGTGCAGGTGCGGCGGCGCGAGCCGGGCGTCGATGTCCTGCTGCGGCACGCCCTGCGCCCAGGGCGCCGCCTCGGCCTTGGCACGCACGACCCGGAAACCGTCCCGTGCGAGGTCGTCCACCGCTTGGGCCACCGGGCCTTCGATCCAGGCGTCGGCCCGGTCGTTCCCGCGCAGGGTCACCATCGGCTGGGAACGGTGTCGTCCACGCGCGAGCACGATGTGAGTGAAGCCGAGACCGCGGGCGGCGGCCCAGTCGGACAGACGTGCCACCGACGGCTGCGAGGCATCTCCGACGGTGAGGTGGGTCTCCAACTCACCTTCGAAGCAGGAGAGTTCAGACATCACTTCACGGGCTGGACGCGTACGCACCACACCCCGGTACGTCTCCTCGGTGCCGAGCACCCGATCCAGGACGAGGTCGGTGGTCAGGGGAGACCGTTCCCTCCCCCTTCGGCTCACGATCATGCCGCGAAGCGTACAAGGGGCTGTCAACGCGATGACGGGGCCGGAGGTTGAGCACCACTCCCGGCCCCGCCCACCCCGCGCTTGTCGCGGGACGTCATCGCGTGGATCAGCGGCTGACCCTGCGCGTCGCCCGCAGCCACTCCTTGTTCATGGCGGCGATCGACGGAAGCGGGATCCCCTTCGGGCACGCCGTCGCGCACTCGCCGGTCAGCGTGCAGCCGCCGAAGCCCTCGGCGTCCATCTGCCCGACCATGTCGAGGACGCGGGTCTCGCGCTCGGGCGCGCCCTGCGGCAGGACGTTGAGGTGGTTGACCTTCGCCGAGGTGAACAGCATCGCCGAGCCGTTCGGACAGGCCGCCACGCACGCGCCGCAGCCGATGCACTCGGCGTGCTCGAACGCGAAGTCCGCGTCGGGCTTGGGCACGGGCGTCGCGTGCGCCTCGGGCGCGGCCCCGGTCGGCGCGCTGATGTAGCCGCCGGCCTGGATGATCCGGTCGAAGGCGGTGCGGTCGACGACGAGGTCCTTCACCACGGGGAAGGCGGAGGCGCGCCACGGCTCGATGTCGATCGTGTCGCCGTCCTGGAAGGACCGCATGTGGAGCTGGCAGGTCGTGGTCCGCTCGGGGCCGTGCGCGTCACCGTTGATGACGAGCGAGCACGCCCCGCAGATGCCCTCACGACAGTCGTGGTCGAACGCGACGGGGTCGTCGCCCTTGAGGATGAGCTCCTCGTTGAGCGTGTCGAGCATCTCCAGGAACGACATGTCCTGCGAGATTCCGTCCACGTCGTACGTGGACATGGCGCCTTCGGCGTCGGCGTTCTTCTGGCGCCAGACGCGCAGGGTGAGCTTCATGCGTAGCTCCGCTGAGTGGGGTGGACGTACTCGAAGACGAGGTCTTCCTTGTGCAGGACGGGGGCGTCGCCGGTGGCGGTGAACTCCCAGGCGGCCGCGTAGGAGAACTCCTCGTCACGGCGGGCGGCCTCGCCGTCCGGGGTCTGGGACTCCTCGCGGAAGTGGCCGCCGCAGGACTCGGCGCGGTGCAGGGCGTCGAGGCACATGAGCTCGGCGAGCTCCAGGTAGTCGACGATGCGGTTGGCCTTCTCCAGCGACTGGTTGAACTCCTCGCCGGTGCCCGGCACCTTGATGCGGCGCCAGAACTCCTCGCGGATCTGCGGGATCCGGTCGAGGGCCTTGCGCAGGCCCTCCTCCGTACGGGCCATGCCGCAGAACTCCCACATGAGTTCGCCGAGTTCACGGTGGAAGGAGTCGGGGGTGCGGTCGCCGTCGACGGCGAGGAGGAGGTTGATCCGGTCCTCGGTCTCGGCCAGCACCTCCTGGACGACGGGGTGTTCGGCGCTCACCTCATCGCGGTGCGGGTTGCGCGCGAGATAGTCGTTGATGGTCGAAGGAAGCACGAAGTAGCCGTCGGCCAGACCCTGCATGAGCGCGCTCGCGCCCAGGCGGTTGGCGCCGTGGTCGGAGAAGTTGGCCTCGCCGACCGCGAACAGCCCCGGGATCGTGGTCTGGAGGTCGTAGTCGACCCACAGGCCGCCCATCGTGTAGTGCACGGCGGGGTAGATGCGCATGGGCACCTCGTACGGGTTCTCCGCGGTGATCCGCGCGTACATGTCGAAGAGGTTGCCGTACTTCTCCTCGACGGCCTTCCTGCCCATACGGCTGATCGCGTCGGCGAAGTCCAGGTACACGCCCTGGCCGCCGGGGCCCACTCCCCTGCCCTCGTCGCACACGTTCTTCGCGGCACGCGAGGCGATGTCGCGGGGCACGAGGTTGCCGAAGGAGGGGTAGATGCGCTCGAGGTAGTAGTCGCGCTCATCCTCGGGGATCTTGTTCGGCGGGCGGTCGTCGCCCTTGGCCTTCGGGACCCAGATCCGGCCGTCGTTGCGCAACGACTCACTCATCAGCGTCAGCTTCGACTGGTGGTCGCCGGTGCGCGGGATACAGGTGGGATGGATCTGCGTGAAGCACGGGTTCGCGAAGTACGCACCGCGCCGGTGCGCCCGCCACACGGCGGTCGCGTTGGAGTTCATGGCGTTCGTCGACAGGTAGAAGACGTTGCCGTAGCCGCCGGACGCGAGGACGACGGCGTCGGCGAAGTACGTGTCGATCTTCCCGGTGATCAGGTCGCGGGCGACGATGCCGCGCGCCTTGCCGTCGACGACGATCACGTCGAGCATCTCGGTACGCGCGTGCATCTCGATGTTCCCGGCGGCGATCTGCCGGGACAGCGCCTGGTACGCGCCGAGGAGCAGCTGCTGGCCCGTCTGGCCGCGGGCGTAGAACGTACGGGAGACCTGGACGCCGCCGAAGGAGCGGGTGTCGAGCAGGCCGCCGTACTCGCGGGCGAACGGGACGCCCTGCGCGACGCACTGGTCGATGATCTCGACGGAGATCTGCGCGAGGCGGTGGACGTTCGACTCGCGGGCGCGGAAGTCGCCGCCCTTGACCGTGTCGTAGAACAGGCGGTGGACGGAGTCGCCGTCGTTGCGGTAGTTCTTCGCGGCGTTGATGCCGCCCTGCGCGGCGATCGAGTGGGCGCGGCGCGGGGAGTCCTGGTAGCAGAACTGGACGACGTGGTAGCCCTGTTCGGCGAGCGTGGCGCCCGCGGAGCCGCCGGCCAGGCCGGTACCGACGACGATCACGGTGTGCTTGCGGCGGTTGGCCGGGTTGACCAGTTTCGCCTCGAAGCGGCGGGTGTCCCAGCGCTCGTTGACGGGGCCCTCGGGGGCCTTGGTGTCGACGACCGGCTCACCGGTCGCGTACTCCGCGTAGGAATTCATGGGTCAGCTCACCAATCCGGTCATGACGCCCACGGGTACGGCGATGAAGCCGGCCGTGAGCAGCAGCGCGAGAACATTGGCGATGGTCTTCAGGACGCGGTCGCGGGTCGCGCTGCCCACGCCGAGGGTCTGGGCCGCGCTCCAGAAGCCGTGCTGGACGTGCAGGCCGAGGGCGAGCATCGCGACGATGTAGACGACGTTGCCGTACCAGGTGGAGAAGGTGTCGATCACGTTCTGGTACGGGTGGCCCGACTGGAAGCCTCCCGGGTGCACGGTGCCGGTCGTCAGGTCGAGGATGTGCCACACGATGAACAGCGCGAGGATGATGCCGCCCCAGCGCATGGTGCGCGTGGCGTAGCTCGAACGGGCCTTCTTGTGCACGTACTTGGCCGGGCGGGCCTTGATGTCGCGGCGGCTCAGCTGGTACGCGGACGTGGCATGGGCGACGACGGCGACCACGAGTACGACGCGGATGAGCCACAGCGTCCACTCGTAGTGCATGAACGGCTCACCGACGGTGCGCAGCCAGTGGGCGTAGTGGTTGAACTCGCCCGACCCGAAGAAGATCTTCAGGTTGCCGATCATGTGGACGACCAAGTAGAGCAGCATGATCAGGCCGCTCACGGCCATCACTGTCTTCTTGCCGACGGACGAGTCCCAGAGCGTACGCGTCATGGACGGCCGTCGGTCCGTCCGTGTTGCCAGAGCCATGTCATGCACGCTAGAGCCGGAGGGCCCGATCGGTCCAAGACATGGTCCGGCTCATTTCCATAGGCACAGGCTATCGAGCGATTACTGTGGGGGTCATGCAGTTCCAGCAGCTCCAGTACTTTGTCGCGGTCGCCGAGACCCGGCACTTCACCCGGGCCGCCGAAGTGGTCCATGTCGCCCAGCCGTCGCTGTCCCAGCAGATCCGGTCCCTGGAGCGGGAGCTGGGCGCGGATCTCTTCCTGCGCGCCCGCGGGAACATCACGCTCACCGACGCGGGCGAGGCGCTCCTTCCGCTGGCCCGCCGCATCCTCGCCGACGCGGACACGGCCCGGCAGGAGGTGCACGAGCTGGCGCAGCTCAAGAGCGGCCGGGTCCGGCTCGGCGCCACGCCCTCACTGTGCACCGGCCTGCTGCCCGATGTGCTGCGCACCTTCCACGACCGGTATCCCGGCATCCGCCTGATGATCGAGGAGGGCGGCTCCCACGACCTCGTACGCGAACTCGCGCGCGGCGCGCTGGATCTGGCGCTCGTGGTGCTTCCACTGCCCGCGCCGGCGCCCGCGCTCACCACGGTGGAGTTGCTGCGGGAGGATCTGGTGGTCGTGTCGTCGCCGGATGCGCCGCGGCCCGGACGGGGGCGGTCCGTGCGCATCTCCGATCTTGAGGGCGAGCGGCTTGTGATGTTCCGGCACGGCTATGACCTGCGGGAACTGACGGTTGCCGCGTGCCGGGCGGAGGGGTTCGAGCCGGATTTCGCGGTGGAGGGCGGGGAGATGGACGCGGTGCTGGGGTTCGTGCGGGCGGGACTCGGGGTGGCCGTCGTGCCGCACATGGTCGCTACGCGGGTGGGGGCCGATCTGCGGGTGACTCCGCTGGCCCGTCCCGGGCTGCACCGGACCATTGCGCTGGCCCATCGCAGCGATGTGGCTCCGCCTCGGGCCGCGCGGGAGCTTCAGCGGATGTTGCTCGAGCGGTGACACGTTGTTGCCGGGTGGTTGTGTGCGGGTCGTCTTTTGGGGGTTTGCGCAGTTCCCCGCGCCCCTGAGCGTGAGCGTCGCGGTCGGGATGCGGGTGCCGCCCGTGGTCGTCTTATGCGCCGTTCCCCGCGCCCCTGATCGTGAAGGTCAGGGCCCGGTTGCGGGTACCGCCCGTGATCGACTTTTGCGCCATTCCCCGCGCCCCTGATCGTGGGGGTCGGGGCTGGGTTGCGGGTGCGGCTCCTGGTCGTCTTTTGCGCCGTTCCCCGCGCCCCTGATCGTGAAGGTCAGGGCCCGGTTGCGGGTACCGCCCGTGATCGTCTTTTGCGCCGTTCCCCGCGCCCCTGATCGTGGGGGTCGAGGCTGGGTTGCGGGTGCGACCCGTGGTCGTTCCTTGCGGCGTTCCGCGCACCCGTGATGGATGGCCCCGTTCCCCGTGGCCCTGATCGTTTGCCCCGCTTCCTGCGGCTCTGGTCGTGAGGGCTGAGGGCCGTGGGTTGTCACTCGGGGGGTCTGGACGTCAGGCAGTACGTCGTTGCCGAGGGGTCTTGCAGGACCAGCCAGTGTGCGCCCCTTGACCGGAGCGTCGCGCCCAGTGATTCGTGCCAGGTGCGCGTTGCCTCGATGTCCGTGCAGGCCAGGTCCAGGTGGGCGCCTGTGGGGCGGGGGTCCGTGAGGCGTTGCAGCAGGATGCGTACGGGGAGTTCCGCCGGGGGGCGGATCGTGTGGAATTCCGGGAGCGTGCCCGGCGTCGAGGTCCAGCCGGTGAAGGTCGTCCAGAAGTCGATCTCCGCCTCGTACACCGCCGGGGCCAGGTCGACGCAGACCTGGTCCAGGCGGCTCGTCGACCCGTCGGGGGCCGTGACGGGGGCGGGGCGCCGGTGCTCGCCGGACCACGGGACCAGGCAGAACAGCTGGCCGCCGGGTGAGCGCAGGACCTCGAGGCCGTCCTCCGTGTGGACGGGCGTCGCGCCGAGGCGGCTTGCCAGGGCCAGCGTCCGAGCGAGGTCGTCCACCGCGAAGTCCAGGTGTGCGCCTCCGGGGCCGGCGACCGCCTGCGCCTTCAGGTACGGATCGGCCGAGTCCTCCGGGAGCAGTGTCGCGAACTCGTCGCGGTCACCGCGGGGCGCGGACAGCCGCGTCCCCGTGACCCGTGTCCAGAAGTCGCAGGCCGCGCCGAAGTGTGCCTCCGGCCGGTCGATGAAGGCGCACACCCAGCGGATCACCAGGCGCTCACCCCGTCGCGTCGCACAGGGCGAGCTCGTGCAGGCGGTCCGGCGGGCCAGGGCGGGCGTAGTACCAGCCCTGCGCCGTGTCGCAGCCCAGGTGGCGCAGCTGCTCGGCCTGCGCGCCCGTCTCCACGCCCTCCACGGTGACCGAGAGGTCGAGGCTGTGTGCGAGCGCGACGATGCCCTCGACGATCTTCAGGTCGACGGGGTCGGCGGGGAAACGCTGCATGCCCTGCGTGAAGGAGCGGTCCAGCTTGAGGACGCTCACCGGGAGCCGGCGCAGGTTCGCGAGGTTCGAGTACCCCGTGCCGAAGTCGTCGAGCGCGATGTCCACGCCCATCTCGGCGAGGCGCCGCAACGGCTTGAGGAGATCGTCGTCGGCGCCGATCAGGGCGGACTCGGTGACTTCGAGGCAGAGCGCGCCGGGTTCGAGTCCGAAGCGCTCCAGGATGTCGACGGTGTCGGAGACGAGGCCCGGGTGGGTGAGCTGCATCGGGGACAGGTTCACGTTGATGCGCAGGGGCCCGGCGTCCTCGTAACGCTCCTGCCAGACCCGGGCCTGGCGGACGGACTCCTCCAGGACCCAGCGCCCGAGCGGCACGATGAGTCCGGTGTCCTCGGCGAGCGGGATGAACTGGTCGGGCCCGAGCACGCCGTGCTGCGGATGCAGCCACCGCACGAGCGCCTCGGCGCCCCGCACGCTGCCGTCGCCGAGGTGGACGAGCGGCTGGTACTCGATGAAGAACTCGGCGCGCTCCAGGGCCGCGGGCAGTGCGGTCGTGAGGCCGTGGCGGGTGATGGCACGCGCGTCGGCCTCGGGGTCGGCGAGTTCGTAGCGGTTGCCGCCGGCCGACTTGGCGCGGTACATGGTGATGTCGGCGCTGCGCAGCACCTCCGCGGGACTGCGCTCGCCCGCCGCGGGCCCCTCCACGATGCCGATGGAGCCGCGCACGGTCAGTTCGCGTCCGTCGATGCGGATGGGCGTGGCCAGCGCGTGCATGATGCGTCCGGCGAGGTCGTCGACCTCGGCCGCGGTGTCACGGCCGGTGGTCAGCGCGACGAACTCGTCGCCGCCGAGCCTCGCCACCATCTCGCCGGGCGCGGTGGCGCAGCCCTGGAGCCGGTCGGCGACCTCGACGAGGAGCCGGTCGCCCGCCGCGTGGCCGAGGCTGTCGTTGATGGTCTTGAAGCCGTCGAGGTCGAGGTAGCACAGGCCGAAACGCATGCCGTCGCCGGCGGCGAGCGCCTTCTCAAGTCGCTCGAAGAACAGCGTCCTGTTGGGGAGCCCGGTGAGCGCGTCGTGGGTGGCCTCGTAGCGCAGCCGCAGGTTGAGGAGGCGGCGTTCGGTGGTGTCTTCCACCAGTGCCAGCTGGTACTGCGGCACTCCGTCGGCGTCGCGCAGGAGGGAGACGGTCAGGTTCGTCCACAGGGCGGTGCCGTCGGGGCGGTAGAACGCCTTCTCCACGCGGTAGTGCTCGCGCTCGCCGCGCACCAGCTCCTCGTACAGGCGCCATACGTGCGGGGCGTCCTCGGGGTGGGTCCACTCGACGACGTTGCGGCCGCGCACCAGGTTCTCGGCGCCGCCGAACATGCGCACGAGCGCGTCGTTGGCCTCCAGGACCGTGCCTTCGAGGTCGGCTATGCCGATGCCGATGGCCGCTCCGTGGAACACCGCGCGGAACCGGGCCTCGCTCGCGTGCAGGGCCTCGGCGACCGCGCTGCGCGCGCTCAGGGCCGCCCGGGAGATGGCCTCTTGTTCGACAAGGGTCCGCTCGCGCAGGGCCTGGGCGAAGCCGGCGGCGACGGCGTGCTGGAGCCGCGCGCAGCGCGCCCGCAGCTCGTCCTCACGCCGGTCCTCGTCGGGACGGCAGTACAGGACGAGGTAGGCGTCGACGACGTCGAGGGTGCGGGTGAGCGCCTCGGGGTCGGTGCAGTGCACGCCGATCAGCGCCGCGCCGACGGCCTGGGCGGCGGGCGCGTCCAGGGTGCGCTCGCCGAGCGCGTCCCGCAACCGCCTTGCGAGCGGCATGAGTTCCTTCTCGAACTCGACCCGGGTGAGGGAGGTCGCCGTCACCGGGAAGATCGCCCGGCTCCAGATGGTCGCGAATCTGCTCAGTCTGTCCTCGGGCCCGTCCGGTTCGCCGCTCACGCCTTGCGCCCCACGCCGGCACAGCCCGAGAAGGCATATGGATCCTCGTCCGCGGGCGCGCTCTCCGGCCGCCAGTCGGGCATCTGTACGAGTCCGGGTTCCACCATCTCGTATCCCTCGAAGAACCGCGCGATCTCCTCGCGCGAGCGCATGATCAGCGGGTTGCGGATGTTCTTGTACACGTCGACCGTGCCGGCGGCGCGCGCGGCGGGCACGGGGATGCCCTCGTACGCGGCGTGCGTGACGATCAGGAGGCTGCCGGGCGCGAGGGCGTCCCGCAGTTCGGCGACGGCGGCCTGCGGGTCGTCGGTGTCCTCGACGAAGTGCAGGACGGCGACGAGGAGCAGGGCGACCGGCTTGTCCAGATCGAGGAGTTCACCGACCTCGGGTGCCGCGAGGATGTCCCGGGGCTTGCGCAGGTCGGCGGTCACGACGGCCGCGCGGTCGTTGCCGTCGAGGACGGCCCGGCTGTGCGCGACGGCGACCGGGTCGTGGTCGACGTAGACGACGCGCGCTGCGGAGTCGGCCGCCTGGGCCACCTCGTGGACGTTGCCGAAAGTGGGGATTCCGGATCCGATGTCCAGGAACTGGGTGACGCCCTCCTGGACCGCGTAACGCACCGCCCGGCGCATGAAGGCACGATTCGCCTGCATGATCTTGGGAAGCCCCGGCATGAACTCCATCGCCTTTCGGGCCGCCTCCCGGTCCACCTCGAAGTTGTGCGAACCGCCCAGGTAGTAGTCGTAGATCCGGGACACGCTGGGCACCGAGATGTCGATGCCCTGAGGGGCCCAGGCGGGACGCTCCATCAATGTCTCC
Source organism: Streptomyces sp. NBC_00569 (assembly GCF_036345255.1). NCBI lineage: Bacteria > Bacillati > Actinomycetota > Actinomycetes > Kitasatosporales > Streptomycetaceae > Streptomyces > Streptomyces sp. NBC_00569. The sequence goes on from NZ_CP107783.1 coordinate 1,424,979, forward strand.
AAGGCGTAGGCGAGCCGGTGTTCGAGCTGAGGCTACTGATCGCCCGCCAATGGAGCGAGTCAAAACGGAAATTGACCGTCCGTTCTCGGTCACTGCCTCCGGCAAGTGCCGAATGGCAATGTTCCGAAATCACCCCGAAACCCTCTCGGTCGCAACGGAAAAGAACCGGCCTGTTCCCTCCGCGTGATCACGGGGGGAACAGACCGGCGATTCGCCAAATCCGTCGCAGACTCTACGCGGTGCGCCTACTTGGGCGCTCCCACGGGCTTTCCCTCGGGCGAAGCGGCGTACCAAGTGCCGCCCACGCCCTGCCCATTGGTGTCGCCGGGCTTCTTGTCGCCGGAGTAGGTGTAGATCGGCCAGCAGTTGATCGTCTGCTGCTTGCCGCCGTCAGTGCGGTTGTACGTCATGAAGCCCTTCTTGAGGATGCCCTTGGTGTCGTTCTTCGCCACGGGCGCGACGGCCGGCCAGTTCTCCGCGCAGGTGTCGACACAGTTCGACTTGATGGGCCAGGCCGAGTCCTTGAGGAACCGGTAGACGGTCATCCCGTTCTTGTCGACGACGATCTCGCCGAGTTTCGGGTCCTTGCGTGTGGACAGGCCGGCCAGGTCGGCGGGCTGCGCGGCGGCAGGGCTGGCCTTCTTGCCGTCGGGCCCGGCGGCGTACCAGACGCCCCCTACGCCCTGCCCCTTCGCGTCGCCCGGCTTGGTGTCCATGGCGTACCGGTACATGGGCCAGCCGTCGATGGTGAGCTGCTTGGTGCCGTCGGCCGCGGTGACCTCGCCGAGCAGGGACTGGTCGACGCCGGGCGCGGCCTTGGCGCCGTCGGCGGGCACCACGGGCCAGGCCTTGAGGCAGGCCTCGTCACAGTTCGACTTGGGCGGCTGCGCGGTGTCCTTGTCGAAGCGGTACATCGTGAAGCCCGCGCTGTCCGTGAGGACCTGGCCGAGCTTCTTGCTGTCCCACGTGGCGAGCTGCCCGGCCGGCTTCGCCTTCGTCGCCCCCGCGTCCTTCGCGTCCCCGTAGCCGTACGCGTCGCCGTTGCCGTAACCGCCCTGCGCCGGGGCGGCGTTGCCCACGGACTGGCCGTTGGGCGACTGATCGCCCTGGTCCTGACCGCACGCCGTCGTCAGCGCCAGCAGGGCCGCAGCTGTCGCTACGAGTGAGGCGCTCCGCCAGGTGTTCATTGCCAACTCCCGCTGGTTGCTTGGGTGTTGTGCGATCCCGGAAGGGGCCGCACATGGCCCTAGGTACGCGCGGTGACGGCGGAAGTGTTCAACGCGCCGGAAATTTTCTTTTCTGGCGAGGGAGCGCGGGACGTGTCCGGTGCGAGCCACGCGTGCGCTCCGGTGACCGCGGGCAAACCTGGCGCCCCCCATCTCCCCACCTTCGGACCAATCCTCGGCGGCCGGGGCGTGGCGGCGCCTCCCGCCGCCCATGATCTCCGTCGTGTACGGATCCAGAGGGGCCAGGTCGACCCTGGTCACACGGGTGGTGGCGGTGCTCGCGCTGGCCTGGCTGATGGGCTCGCCCGCGGCCGGCGCCACGGCGGCCGCGCTGACCCCGGCCGACAACTGCGCGTACGCCTCCATCGGCAAGGGCGGCGACGCGATTGCCCGCGCCGGTGACGGCGTCGTCTGCCGGGCGGGCCCCGTCAAGCCACCGCCGCGCAAGCCCGCGCCGCCCCCGGCCCCCAAGCCACCGCCGCCGCCTCCTCCTCCACCACCGCCTCCTCCACCACCGCCACCGCCACCGCCTCCGCCTCCGCCTCCGCCTCCGCCACCACCCGTGAAGGCACCGCCGCCGCCCGCGCCGAAGCCGACGGTGCGCCCCAAGCCCTCGCCGACCCCCGTGAGTTACCCCGAATACCGCCCCGCGCCCCGCAAGGCTCCGCCGCGCGGCGGGCCGTCACTGGTCTCGCTCACCCTGCTCATCACCGCGCCCGCGGTGCTCGCCGTAGCCGCCCTGCGCCCGCGCTGACCGCCCGGAGGTCCCGTTGTCGGAATGGCTTGTTCTCACCCTCGCGATGGTGGCCGCGTGCGCGGTCGTGCTCGCCGTGACCGTCCTTCAGCAGCGCAGGATCGGTGACGACGACGACCCGAGCGAGACCCCGGACGTCATCGAGTACATGACGATGATGATCGGCGTGGTGTACGCCATCGTCCTGGGCCTCGCCATCGCAGGTGTCTGGGAGGGCCGCAGCGCCGCCCAGGACCACGTACGCAACGAGGCGCAGGCCCTGCACGAGGTCCATGAACGCGTCCGCGTCTACCCGACGGAGGTCAGGACCCGCATCCGCGCGGATGTCGACACGTATGTCAGCCATGTCGTCACCACCGAGTGGCGCACGATGAAGAACCAGGGCCATCTCACCGCCGAGGGCACCCGGCTCCTCGACAAGGTGCGCCACGACGTCACCGACTACCAGCCGAAGACGGACTTCGAGGCGCAGGCCTACCAGCCGCTGCTCGACCAGATCACCGCCGCGGACGACGCCCGCAACGCGCGCGCGGACTCCACCGGCGCCACGATGCCGGGCGTCGTGTGGTTCGGCCTCATCACGGGAGGGCTCGTCACGATCGGCATGGTCTTCGCGCTCCAGATCCGCCGGACGGCACGCGAACTGATCCTCGCCGGGCTCTTCTCGGCGCTGATCGCGTTCCTGCTCTTCCTGGTCTGGGACCTCGACGCGCCCTACAGCCGCGGGGTCGCGGCCACGGTGGAACCGTTCCTCATGCTGTTCCCGCACGCCGGGGGGTGAGACCGGCGGGCCGCGCTCACCTCCGGGTCAGCGCGGCCCGCCCAGCGCCAGCCCCCGCTCGGCCAGTGCCTCGCCGAGGACCCGCAGCGCCTTGAGACCCATCCCGTGCAGCGCCTTCAGCTCGTTCACGGGCACGTCCGCGAGCTGGGCGAGTTCCGTGTATCCGGCCCCGTTCAGCGCACGCAGCGCCGGAGCGCCGATCCCGCGCGGAAAACCGGTGGATGCCGTGCCGTCCGTCATCACTGCCTGCCTCTCCCGGTGGGGCGCGGGCTGCGCCCGCGGCCCCGGCGCCGCACTCTGGTGCCATGACTGCCTGGCACTCCCCTATCGTCGTACACCCTCCCGCACCCGAGGGCGGGCGGCACGTCACCGTGCGGGGGCGGGCCGTCGGGCTCGCGCACAGCGATCGGGACCTGATCCGACTGCTGCGCTCGGCGGGGCTCGGCGAGTCCGACATGACGCTCGACGACCCCCATCTGGTCGAATGGCGCGGGGCGGGCCCGCACGTGTGGCACACGATGGGACCCGACGAGCCGTCACCTGTCGCCTGACCGGCGCACACCGTCGCCCCGTTCGCCCTACGTGGATCGCGGCCGTCCGGGTCCGTGCCCGGCGATGCCGGCATCGCCGGCGGAATTCCGTACGAGCTGATATTGCCGCAGGTCACGGACTGTCAGGAATTCCTGACGACATGGACTCGTATGGCGCGCCGCATTCCTGGCCGCCACCCGTTCGCTCCTGCGCTGTCGCCCTCCGCTTGCGCCGCGCTTAGCGTTTTCGTAAGCGCAACTGTCGCGGTCCCGCCGCCGCGTCGAGAGGGGTGAACGAATGTCTTCGTCCCAGCCGGCCGACGAGGACGGTCAGCAGCGAAAGCGCGCGCCGTGGGGCGTGATCGCGCTGGTTCTGCTCACCGGACTCGCGCTGATCCGCAATGGATCGGGGGAGTTCGATCTCGGTCCCCCGCAGCCCGCTTCGGCGGCGGCAGCGGATCGCGCCTCGTCCAGCCCCGGCGCGAAGGCGCCGAAGCCGTTGCCGTTCTCCGCGGTGGACCGGGTGCAGATTCCGGCGATCCAGGTGAATGCCCCGGTCATGCCCGTGGGGGTCGATCCGGACGGCTGGGTGGACGCCCCGCCGCCGGAGGACCCCAATCTCGCGGGCTGGTTCACCGGGGGCGTGGCTCCGGGTGAGAAGGGCACCGCTGTCATCGTCGGCCATGTCGACAACCAGCAAGGGCCCGCGGTCTTCTACGGCCTCGGCTCGCTCAAAAAGGGAAATCGCGTCCAGGTCGTGCGCAAGGACGGCAAGACCGCCGTGTTCGAGATCTACGGAATCGAGGTCTTCGAAAAGGCGAATTTCCCGAGCAATCGCGTCTACGGCAGTACGGGAGCACCCGAGCTGAGGGTGATCACATGCGGCGGCGGATTCTCCGAGCAGAACGGCTACGACGGGAATGTCGTCGTCTTCGCCCGCCTGGTCGAGGTGCGCTGACCCGGCGGGCGAAAGCCCGGCTCAGGCTCCCCGGCGCCTGGGCACCGTGATGCGGTAGCCCGAGTCGAGGAGTTCCTGCAGACAGGTGCGCAGGGCGGCGACACTCTGGGAGCGGTTGCCGCCCGCGTCATGGCTGAGGACGACCACGCCGGGGGCCGCCCGCGGCCCGGACCGCCCGGACGATGGCGCGGGTACCCGGCTCCGCCCAGTCGTTGGTGTCGACGGTCCACGCGAGGAGTTCCATGCCGAGCTCGGCGCCGATGCGGAACGTGTTGCGGTTCCAGGCGCCGTACGGCGCGCGGAACCAGGCGGGCGGCTCACCGATCGTGTCGTCGATGATCTCTCAGGTCCGAGCGGTCTCGGAACCCATCGCCGAGCGCGACATGCTCGTCAGGAGGGGGTGCGTCCAGGTGTGGTTGCCGACGACGTGCCCGTCGTCGGTCATCTCGCGCAGCAGGTCCTTGTTCCACTCGACCTGTTCCCCGCAGACGAAGAACATGGCGCGGACGTCGTGCTCACGCAGCGTCTGCAGGATGTGCGGGGTGTAGAGCGGGTCGGGTCCGTCGTCGAAGGTGAGGACCATGCTCGCGTCAGGGGTGTCCATCCGCAGGATCGGGGCGCGCCGTACCGGCAGCCGGGTGGGCGCCGCGAGCGGCGGGCCGTATCGGGCCAGGGGCTGGAGACGGTACGTGGACGGCCTCATCGCCTTCGCGGCCCGCGGGCCCGCGGCGGGGGCGGCGGGACGGCTGGGGGCCGCGGCGCGGCCGGTGCAGCCGGCGACGGCGCCGAGGCCGAGGAGCGCTGCGCCGCGCAACAGGGCCCGCCGCCCCGAATTGTTCTGATCCGGTTTCATGACTAATGCGTCGCACGGCGAAGATCGCGGGCCGCAATCCAACGCCGGGCCGTCTCCCGAAAGCACCCGATGGGTCCAGCAACGCCCGAGGCGGGCCCGTACGGAAAGGCTCGCCCCCCGCGCCTGCGGGACCTGGGGTTTCCGCTAGCCTCACCGCTGTGAACGCACAGCAGCCACACCAGTTCGAACGCGGTACGGACGGCCCCAAGGTGATCGTGGTCGGAGTGGACGGCTCCGACTCCTCGCTGCGCGCCGCGTCCTATGCCGGGGGCCTCGCGCGCCGTCAGCGCGCTCTCCTCGCCGTCGTCTACATCCAGCCCGTCATGGCCGCCGGCGCCGCGCTCGGCGTCCCCGTGGCCGACACCACGGACGAGATCGCCGAGGGTCTGATCGCCGAGATCAGGGAGGCGGCGGAGCGGGTGAAGGACATATACGAGGTGCGCTGGGAGTTCCACACCTTCCGCGGCGATCCGTACAACGGCCTGGTCACCGCCGCCGACGAACTCAAGGCGGACGCCGTGGTCGTCGGCGCGTCCGAGCAGGCGGGACACCGCATCGTCGGGTCGGTCGCGATCCGGCTGGTGAAGGCCGGGCGCTGGCCCGTCACCGTGGTCCCGTAACCACCCCCGAACCCTCACACTCCGTGGAGCGTGCGTTCTTCCTCAACCGCCGAGGCTGGGCCATCATGATCGACCGTCAGCCGATCGCCGTCCGCGAAGAGGTGGAGCCCATGGCCGGTCTCAGAGGACTTCGGATGGGACAGGGCGTACTGCGCCGCAAACCCATCGAACAGATAGAGGAGACCGAGGGCGGCGGCGCGCAGCAGCTCACCCGCTCCCTCGGCCTGTGGCAGCTCACCGCGATCGGCGTCGGCGGCATCATCGGCGCCGGCATCTTCACTCTCGCCGGCACGGTCGCCAACGGCACGGCGGGGCCCGCGGTCCTGCTCTCGTTCCTCATCGCGGGTGTCGCGAGCGCGTGCGCCGCGCTGTCCTACGCGGAGTTCGCCGGCCTCATCCCGAAGGCCGGGTCCGCCTACACGTACGGGTACGCGGTCCTCGGCGAGCTGGTCGGCTGGTTCATCGGCTGGGACCTGCTCCTGGAGTACACGGCGATCGTCGCGGTCGTCGCCATCGGCATCTCGGGCTACTTCAGCTTCCTGCTCGGCGAGACGGGGCTCGACCTGCCGCACTGGATGCTGGGCGCGCCGGGCACGGGCGACGGCCACAAGGTCGACCTGTTCGCCGCGCTGCTGTGCCTGCTCATCGCGTATCTGCTGACGCTCGGCATCAGGAACGCGGCGCGCTTCGAGACCGTCGTCGTGGTCCTGAAGGTCCTGGTCGTGCTGCTGGTCATCGGCGTGGGCTTCTTCCACATCGACACGGGCAACTACACGCCGTTCTTCCCGTTCGGCGTCGGTGGCGCGTTCACCGGCGCGGCCACCGTCTTCTTCGCGGTCTTCGGGTACGACGCCATGTCGACGGCCGCCGAGGAGTCCAAGGACGCGCAGCGCCACATGCCGAAGGCGATCCTCTACTCCCTCGCCATCTCGATGGTCCTGTACGTGCTGGCCTGCCTGGTCCTGACCGGCATGCAGAACTACAAGGACATCGACCCGGAGAGCGGCTTCTCGACGGCGTTCAAGTCGGTGGGCCTCAGCGGTCTCGCCGACGTCATCGCGGCCGGCGCGATCATCGGCATCCTCACGGTGATGTTCACCTTCATGCTGGGTGTCACCCGCGTGTGGTTTGCGATGAGCCGCGACGGACTGCTGCCCAAGTGGTTCGCGAAGACCCACCCGACCCGGCACGTACCGACGCGCGTGACGTGGATCGTCGGGTGCGCGTCGGCCGTCATCGCCGGGTTCCTGCCGATCGGGGAGGCCGCCGAGCTGACCAACATCGGCATCCTGCTGGCGTTCGTGGTGGTGTGCATCGCGGTGATCGTGCTGCGTTACAAGCAGCCTGACCTGCCCCGTACGTTCCGTACGCCCGCCATGCCGTTCGTGCCCGCGCTCGGGGTCGTCTTCTCCATCTGGCTCATCACCTTCCTGCAGTGGCAGACCTGGATCCGGTTCGCCGTGTGGTTCGCCGTCGGGCTCGTCATCTACTTCGGCTACTCGTACAAGAGGTCGGAGCTGGCGAGGACGGACCCGCCGGCGAAGTCCTGACCGCTACCGGCCCATCGCCTACCGGCCCATCGTCAGGCCGTCCTTGGCCGCACCGCGGCTGAGGACGGCCTGACTGATCCGGTCGCGGACGTCCGTCAGGCCGAGGCCGTCGTGGATGGACTGGCTGACGTTGATCACGCGGCCCGAACCGAGGTTGAACCACTGCGGGATGAACTCGGCCCTGCGCACCTCCCAGCGGTCGCCGGACCGCTCCGGCGGCGCGAAGGTGAAACGGCCGATGGTGCCCTCGTTGCCACGCGCGTCCTGGGCGCCGTCGCCGTTGACCATCTCGCCGGCGATCTGGTCGCCCAGTCCGTAGACCACCCAGGTGCCGTTGACCTTCTCGTACGCCTGCGGGACGTGCGCGTGCGTGCCGAGGATCAGGTCGATGTCGGGGCGGCCGTCCGTGCGCGACGCGGTGAGCTCGTCGCCGAGCCGCAGCTGGTCCTCGTCCGGCTCCTCCTGCCACTCAGCGCCCCAGTTCAGGGAGAGGACGACCACGTCCGCGCCCGCCTTCCGGGCCGCCCGCGCGTCGTCGACGATCTTCTGACGGTCGATCATATTCACGGCCCACGGGCGCCCTTTGGGCAGCGGGAGGCCGTTCGTGTCGTATGTGTACGCGAGGTGGGCGACCTTGGCGCCACCGGCGCGCAGCCACGCGGGGCCGCTGCCCTCGGCGGCGCTGCGGGCCGAGCCCGTGTGGCTGATGCCCACGCGATCCATGGCGTCGAGAGTGCGGTCGATGCCGGCGACGCCGTCGTCGAGAGCGTGGTTCGAGGCCGTGGAACAGGCGTCGTAGCCCGTGTCGCGCAGCCCCTTGGCGACCTCGGGCGGGGACTTGAAGGTCGGGGAGCCGGTGTAGTGGCCGCCCGCGCCGTAGACCGTCTCCATGTGGCAGATCGCCAGGTCCGCCTTGGAGATCACCGGCTGCACGGCGGACAGCATCGGCGCGAAGTCGTAGCCGTCGCCGCTCGCGTCGGTCTTCGCCTGCTTGATGATCGACGCGTGAGGCAGTACGTCACCGGAGGCGACCAGCGTGAAGCCGCGCTGCCCGTCCGTGGCACCGCCGACGGCCGACGGGGCCGGGGCGCCGGTGTCGTGGGGGGCCGCGCGGCGTGTGCCGCTCTCGGGCGCGGAGCAGCCCGCGCCCGCCGCGATCAGGGCGGCGGCCAGGATCGCCGTGCCCTGCCGTGCGTGCCGTGTGCGCTGCGTGCGCCGGCTGTGTCCCGTGTGCCTTGTGCCACGTCTGCGGTGCGACATCGATCAAGCTCCCGATTCGGTGAATAAGGTGATTTTCGACATAGGCATAGACGTACGGGCATCAGGCCGAGTCAAGGATCCATACCGCCGCGGTCCCCGGAACGGCGTCACGTTCCGCGGCAGTCGGCCCCGTTCACCGCACCGTTCGCCGACCGCATCGACCGCCCGTCGCACACCGCTGCCCTCGCTCTGGGCGTGAGCAGCGCGCTGCGCTGCCATACGGCCATGACGACCGCCATGAAGACCGAAGGACCCGACCACACGGCAGAACATGTGCTGGCCGAGCTCCAGCGCGAGCACGGCAGGCCGCTTCTCTCCTTCCTCCTGCGACTGTGCGACGGCGACCGGCAGCGGGCGGAAGACCTGGTCCAGGAGACGTTCGTACGCGCCTGGCAGCATCCGGAGGCGCTGCGCGCCGACTACGAGTCCGTGCGGCCGTGGCTGTTCACCGTCGGCCGCAGGCTCGCCATAGACGCCCGGCGCGCACGGCTCGCCAGGCCCCCGGAGATCGGCGGCACGGTCCTGGAGAGCGCGCGGGTCTGCGCCGACCACGCGGAGCGCTCGGCGGCCGCGCTCGATGTCCGCGAGGCCGTGGCAACGCTCAGCCCGGAGCACCGGGCGGTGCTCCTCCACGTGTACTTCCGGGGCGCCTCCGTGGCCGAGGCGGCCGCGGCGCTCGGGATACCACCCGGTACCGTGAAGTCCCGCGCGTACTACGCGCTGCGCGCACTGCGCAGGGTGCTCCCGGGCTATGAGGCGAACACGGCCGGCCCGCATTGAAACCGGACGGCAGGTCAAGCCTCCGTAAAGCGCCTTGCCCGGTGCCCCGGTCCTCGATTGAGTAATCGGCTGTCCTCCCCTGCCCGGTCGGACGCGAGGGCCCGGGGGCCGGCGGAGCGCACGGACCGGAGGAAGGCAGGAAGGGATGTTGCACGGGAGCAAGGAAGGCACATCGGGCGCCGGCGGCGGCGAACTGACGGTGCCGATGGCGTGGTTGTACGCCGAGTACATCGCCGATGAGCTGTTGCGCACCGGTGATCTGATGCCGCCCACGTCCTTCGAGTTCCGGGCCGGGCGCGACGCACTCGCACTGACGATCTTCCTGTCGGACACGGACGGCGAGCTGTCCGGCATCCGGGTCGTGTCCCAGCTGGAGACCTGGCTGTCGCTGACGGCATACGACCAGCCGTGGCAGTACTGGGTACGGGAGCACATGGCGCGCCTGGCCGCGCAGGCACTCGATGAGAACAGACCTTCGCCGGACCTCGAACTGGCCGAGGCGGCGTGGCGGTGGCTGGAGGAGACGGAGCTCCTCGCGCCCGATCTGGACTCCGTGCCGGGCCGCGGACCGCTGCCCGGCGAAGAGTACGACGGGCCGCAGGTGTGGACACCGGCGTGGCAACTGGGGCTGCCGCTGGGCCATCTGGCGATCCATCTGTTCTGAGGCCCCTGGTGCCCCTGCGCCCGCTACTCGACCTCTACGCCTGAAGAGTGCACGCCCGCGCGGTACTTGGGGATCCGCACGGTGATCTTCATGCCCGCGCCGGTGCCGGTCTCGATGACGAGGCCGTAGTCGTCGCCGAACACCTGTCTGAGCCGCTCGTCGACGTTCGACAGGCCGATCCCGGTCGAGGTGCCGCCCTCGCCGCGCAGGATCGCGCGCAGCTCGCCCGGGTCCATGCCGACTCCGTCGTCCTCGATGACGACCTCCGCCTCCGCGCCCGCGTCCCGGGCGCCGATCGTGATGCGGCTGCGGGTGACGGCACCCTCCAGGCCGTGTTTCACGGCGTTCTCGACGAGGGGCTGGAGGCACAGGAAGGGCAGCGCCACCGGCAGGACCTCGGGCGCGATCTGGAGCGTGACCGAGAGCCGGTCGCCGAACCGGGCCCGGACCAGGGCCAGATACTGGTCGATGGAGTGCAACTCGTCGGCGAGCGTGGTGAAGTCGCCGTGGCGGCGGAACGAGTAGCGGATGAAGTCGGCGAACTCCAGGAGGAGTTCACGGGCCCGCTCGGGGTCGGTGCGGACGAACGAGGCGATGGCGGCGAGCGAGTTGAAGATGAAGTGCGGCGAGATCTGCGCGCGCAGCGCCTTGATCTCCGCTTCGATGAGCCGGGTGCGGGAGCGGTCGAGTTCGGCCAGCTCCAGCTGTACGGAGATCCACCGGGCGACCTCGTCGGCGGCCCGGGCCAGGACGGCCGACTCGCGGGGCGCATAGGCGACGAGGGCACCGAGCACCCGTCCGTCGGTGACGATCGGGGCGGCCACGGCCCAGCGCAGCGGGCAGTCGACGGCGCCGCATCCGCAGCCGAACGCGGCGCTGCGCCCGGTGTCGAGCAGCCCTTCGAGATGCCCCATGACCTGCTTGCCGTGCTGGTCCCCCGCGCCGTCCCAGGCGAGGACGGCGGCGCGGTTGGTGAGGCAGAGGGCGTCGGTGCCGAGGAGCGTGCGCAGTCTGCGGGCCGATCGGCGCGCCGACTCCTCGGTGAGTCCGGCCCGCAGCGGCGGCGCGGCGAGCGAGGCGGTGTGCAGGGTGTCGAAGGTGGCGCGCTCCACCGGGGTGCCCACGTCGCTGCGGCCCCCGGGGTGCGCGGTGCGCCGGCCGAGGACGAAGCCTCCCGCGAGGAGGAGGGGGCACAGGGCGAGGAGCACGGCGGTGGCGGTCACGTCCGGGCTCCCGGCTCGCCCGTGGTGATCGTCCCGCGCGCGCTGAGGGACTCCGGCAGGTGCAGTCGCGTCATCGTGGCGCTGGTGTGCGGCGGTACGGAGTCCTGGGTGGCGAGCGACACGAGGATCATGGCGAGGAAGCCGACCGGCACCGACCACACGGCGGGCCAGGCGAGGAGCGTGTGCAGCCAGCCGCCTCGTGCGACGCCGGCGACGGTCAGGGTGACCGCGACGAGCGCGGAGCCGCCGCCGAGGAGCAGCCCGGCTCGCGCGCCGGGCGGGGTGAGCCGGCGCCACCAGATGCCGAGGACGAGCAGCGGGCAGAACGAGGACGCCGACACCGCGAACGCCATCCCTACGGCGTCCGCCACCGGCACCCCGTTGACCAGCAGCGCCCCGCCCAGCGGCACGGTCATCGCGAGGAGTGTCGCCAGGCGGAAGTGCCGTACTCCGCGGGCAGGCAGAACGTCCTGGCTGAGCACGCCGGCGACGGCCATCGTCAGGCCGGAGGCGGTCGACAGGAAGGCGGCGAAGGCGCCGCCCGCCACGAGCGCCCCGAGCAGGTCCCCGCCGAGCCCGCCGACGGCCCGCCCCGGCAGGAGGAGGACGGCGGCGTCGGCGTCCTGGGTGGCGCTCAGTTCGGGTGCGTACAGGCTGCCGAGCCAGCCGTAGACCGGTGGCAGGCAGTAGAAGAGCCCGATGAGGGCGAGCACGGCGACCGTGGTGCGGCGGGCCGCGCGGCCGTTCGGGCTCGTGTAGAAGCGGACGACGACGTGCGGCAGGCCCATCGTGCCGAGGAACGTGGCGACGATGAGGCCGTACGTCGCGTACAGCGGGTGGTCCGCGCGGCTGGTGGCGAGCGGCTGCCCGGAGCCCGCGCCGGACCAGGGCAGGCCGTCGGCGGACGGCGGGGCGCCGCCGTCGCCGTGCCAGGCGAGGACCAGGAAGAACGCGGGTACGAGCAGCGCGGTCAGCTTCAGCCAGTACTGGAAGGCCTGTACGAAGGTGATGGAGCGCATGCCGCCCGCGGCGACCGCGAGGACGACGACGGCCGCGACGAGCGCCCCGCCGAACCAGCGCGGCGCGCCCGTGAGGATCTGCAAGGTGAGCCCCGCGCCCTGGAGTTGGGGCACGAGGTAGAGCCAGCCCGCGCCGACGACGAGCATGCTGACGACCCTGCGGACGCTGCGGGACTCCAGGCGCCCCTCGGCGAAGTCGGGCAGCGTGTAGGCGCCGGAGCGGCGCAGCGGGGCCGCGACGAACACGAGCAGGACGAGGTATCCGGCGGTGTACCCGACGGGGTACCAGAGCATGTCGGGGCCGTGCACGAGCAGCAGTCCGGCGACGCCGAGGAAGGAGGCCGCGGACAGGTACTCGCCGCTGATCGCGGCGGCGTTGAGGCCGGGGCCCACGGTGCGTGAGGCGACGTAGAAGTCGGAGGTGGTGCGGGAGATGCGCAGGCCGAAACCGCCGATGAGGACCGTGGCCAGGACGACCACGGTCACGGCGGATATCGCGTATGCCTCGTTCACGGCGCCCCGTGGCGGTCGCGGACGGCCCGGCCGTGCACAAGGCGTGCGAAGTCGCGTTCGTTGCGCTCGGCCCGGCGTACGTACCACCAGGCGATGAGGACGAGGACCGGGTAGCAGCCGAAGCCGAGGACGATCCAGACGACGGTGGTGTTGCGCAGGGCGCCGAAGAAGAGGGGCAGGGTCACCACGGGCAGGGCGAGGACGGCGAACGCGGTGAGTCCGGTACGGAGTTGGCTGCGCATCAGGGAGCGGACGTAGGCCGCGCCCAGCGTCGTCTGTTCGTCGATCTCCCACTGGGTGGGGTGGCCGGGAAGCCGGCGCACCGCGCGCGGCTCGCCGGTCACGACCTCGCGGCGGGGTGCGGGCTCAGCGCTGGCGGACACGGCCGGAGTGTAGGCGGGGGTGCGGGGCAAGCGGAAGGGGTCGACGGGTATCGGCCCAGGTCACGCGGTTTCCGGTCAGCCGCCCGCGCGCCGCATGAGCAGTTCGCGCACACGGCTCGCGTGGCGGCGGCTCACGGCGAGTTCGGCGTCGCCTATCCGCACGCTCATGCCTCCGCCGTCGAGGCGGAGTTCGTCGATGCGGTGCAGGGCGACGAGATGGCTGCGGTGGATCCGGACGAACCCGTACGGCTGCCAGCGCTCCTCCAGGGTGGTCAGCGGTATGCGCACGAGGTGGCTGGCGTCAGCGGTGTGCAGGCGCGCGTAGTCGCCCTGGGCCTCTGCGTACGCGATGTCGGCGACGGCCACGAGGCGGGTGACGCCGCCGAGTTCGACGGGGATCCGGTCGGCGGAGAGGTCCACTGCGGGCCTGGCGACGGCGGCCTGTTCGGCGACGCGCCGCACGGCCTCCGCGAGGCGCTCCCTGCGTACGGGCTTGAGGACGTAGTCGACGGCCTTCAGGTCGAAGGCCTGCACAGCGAAGTCCTCGTGGGCGGTGACGAAGACGATCATCGGTGGTTTGGCGAACCCGCCGAGGAGCCGTGCCACGTCGAGGCCCGTGAGCCCGGCCATCTGGATGTCGAGGAAGAGCACGTCGATGGCGTTGGCGTCGTCGCCTCCCGCGTCCAGGGCGCGGCCGATGCGGCGCAGTGCCTCGTTCGCGTCGGTGGCGCCCTCGGCCGCGCGCACCCGCGGGTCGGCCCGCAACAGGTAGAGCAGCTCGGCGAGTGCGGGTTCCTCGTCGTCCACGGCCAGTACGCGCAGCATGCGGCTGGAGTGTAGGTGCTTGTCCCTTGGTGGCCAATCCTGGTGGGACTTGAGTGATTCGGCGGCCGGTTGCGTACGGGAGGGCGAGCGGCAAACCGTCCGTTCAGAGGTCGGACACGTACGACGCGAGGAACGGCATGAGGTCCCTGGATCGGCATCGCGACGTCGGCGCCTACGCGCTGGGCGTCCTCGACGAGGCGGACCGGTTCCGCTTCGAGGACCATCTCGGGGAGTGTCCCCGGTGCGTGGCGCGGGTCGGGGAGTTCGGTTCCACGACGGCGGCGCTGGCGCTGTACGCGCGGGCGACGCCGCCCGCCGTGGAGACCGTGGCCGAGGCCGGTCCCGTGCTCCTGGACGAGCTGGTGTCGCGGATGGAGCGGGTGCGCCGGGCGGGTCGCAGGCGGTGGCTGTGCGCGGTGGCGGCGGCGGTCGTGCTCGCCGTGGCGGGGCCGGGTGTCGTGGTCCTGGGCGGTTCCGGCGACGGAGCCGTGCGCCTGGACGCGCGGGACGCACGGACCGGGGTGTCGGCGTCGGTGACGGCGTCCGGCCGCGAGTGGGGTACCGCTGTGGGGATCGAGGTCCGTGACGCGCGCGGGCCCCGCGTGTGCGAGCTGGTGGCCGTCGGAAAGGACGGTTCACGGCAGACGGTGACGACCTGGGCCGCGCGGGCCCATGACACCGCGGCGACCACGACGCAGAGCGCGGTGGCGCTCCACCCTCAGGAGATCGCCCGCTTCGAGGTGCGGACCACGGACGGAACGCGCCTGGTGACCATCCCTATGGGCTGAACACCCTTTCCTGGCAACCGACTTGGGCAGTGTCCCCAAGGGCGGTCACTTCAGGAGCTTCGACATCCTTCGGTCCGCGAGCGGCTTGCCGCCCGTCTGGCAGGTCGCGCAGTACTGGAGCGACGAGTCGTGGAAGGACACCTCACGGATCGTGTCGCCGCACACCGGGCACTTCTCGCCCGCTCTGCCGTGCACCCGCAGCCCGCTCTTCTTCTCGGCCTTGAGCCGCCCGGCCGCGACGCCGCGGGAGCGCTCGACGGCCTCGGTCAGCGTGTCGCGCAGGGCCTTGTAGAGGACGGACACGTCGTCGGCGGTCAGGCTCGACGCGAGCTTGAAGGGGGACATCCTCGCGGCGTGCAGGATCTCGTCGCTGTACGCGTTCCCGATGCCCGCGATGAGGCTCTGGTCGCGCAGCGCCCCCTTGATCTGCCGCCGCTCGCCGTCCAGGAGGGCGGTGAAGCGCGCCTCGTCGAAGCCGTCGTCGAGCGGGTCGGGGCCGAGTCTCGCGATGCCGGGGACATCGGCCGGGTCGTGGACGACGTACACCGCGAGGCTCTTCTGGGTGCCCGCCTCGGTGAGGTCGAAGCCCTCCCCGTCCTCCAGGGCGACGCGCAGGGCGAGCGGTCCCCTGCCGGGGCGCGGCGGGCCGTCGGGGAGCCGGTCCTTCCAGTGGAGCCAGCCTGCGCGGGCGAGGTGCGTGACGAGGTGCAGCCCGTCCGCGTCGAGGTCGAGGAACTTGCCGTGCCGAGTCACGCCCGTGACCGTGCGGCCCTCCAGGGCGGCGGGCGGCGGGTCGTACGTCTTCAGGACGCTCACGGCGACGGGCAGCACGCGGACGATCTCGTGCCCCACCAGATGCTCGGTGAGGAAGTCCGTCAGCGCTTCGACCTCGGGTAGTTCCGGCATACGTCCAGAGTGCCACCGGGCACCGACAGCGCCAGGTGAGCCGTCACCGCGCCTTGGGTCAGTCCCTGGCCGGCACCACGAACTCGCACCACACGCACTTGCCGCTCCCCCGCGCCTCCACGCCCCACACGTCCGCGAGCCGGTCCACGAGGAGCAGGCCGCGCCCCGAGACGCCGTCCTCGCCCGCCTCGCGCCGGCGCGGGAGCGCGCTGGAGGTGTCCTCGACGTCCACGCGCAGTCTGCGGTCGGACGCGGTGATCACGCGGAGGGTGACGACGGCGGGGCCGTCGGTGTGCATCAGCGCGTTGGTGATCATCTCGTCGGCGACGAGCTCGATCTCGTCCGCCCGTCCGCCCGCGCCCCAGGCCCGGACGGCGGCCCTGATCATGTGCCGGGCCTCTCTGAGGGCCTCGGGGTCGTTCGGCGCGACGTGCTGCTGGAGGCGGCCGCCCGACTGGGGCTGGCCGATGCCGCGGCGGCGCAGCAGGAGCAGGGCGACGTCGTCGTCACCGCCGCGTTCGTCGACGCTCTCGCACAGCAGGTCGCCGAGGTCGCCGAGGTCGTGGGGGCCGGTGCCGACGAGGGTCGTCAGGGCCTGGAGTCCGTCGTCGAGGTCGGTGCCCGGCTGCTCGACGAGGCCGTCGGTGCACAGGAGCAGTGTCTGGCCCGGGTCGAGTTCGACGGTCCCGACCGGGTATTCGAGCCGGCCGAACTCGGCGGAGAGGCCGAGGGGCAGGCCGCCGTCGACGGGCAGTCTGCGGCAGGTCCCGTCGGTGAGGCGCAGCAGCGGGTCCAGATGTCCGGCGCGCACGAGCTGGACGACCCCGGTCGACAGGTCGGCCTCCGCGTACAGGCAGGTCGCGAACCGCTCGGTGTCGAGTTCGTGGAGGAAGACGGAGGCGCGGGCCATGACGGTGGCGGGCGTGTGCCCCTCGGCGGCGTACGCGCGCAGCACGATGCGCAGCTGTCCCATGACGGCGGCGGCGTGGGTGTCGTGTCCCTGGACGTCGCCGATGACGGCGCCGACGCGTCCGCCGGGCAGCGGGATCACGTCGTACCAGTCGCCTCCGATGTCGCGGCCGAGGGCGGCCGAGCGGTAGCGGACGGCGATGTCGGCGCCGGAGACCGCGGGGATGGTGCGGGGCAGCATGGCCTGCTGGAGGCCCTGGGCGAGGTCCTTCTCCTGCTCGTAGAACATCGCGCGCTGGAGGCTCTGGGCGATGCTGCTGCCGAGGGCGACCAGGACGTTGCGCTCCTCTTCGGTGAAGCCCTGCTTGTCGGTGTAGAGCAGGCCGAGCGCGCCGATGGGGCGGGCCTGGGCGATGAGCGGCAGGTAGGCCGCGGCGGTGATCTCGAGCTGGGTGATGTGCGGCCACAGCAGCGGGTAGGACCGGGCGAAGTCGTCGGGGGAATCGATGAAGCGGGGCGCGAGGGTGCGCACGACGTCGCCCATGGGGTACGGCTCGTCGATCCGCGTGACCTTGGTGCCGGGCACGAAGCTGCCCTCGGGGCCGTCGGCGACCAGGTGGATGCGGCCGGCCCTGACGAGGCCCATGACGAGGCTGGTGGCGCCGAGGTGCTGGAGGCCGTGGCTGTCCTTGAGGACGTCGATGACGTCCTGGACGGTGCGGGCGTGCGCGAGGGCGGCGGTGGTGCCCTGGACGACGCTGGTCTGGCGGCGGCGCAGGGCGTCCTGTTCTCGGCGGGCCGTGCTGTCGCTGAGTTCCTGGGTGGCGTCGCGGACGATGCCGATGATGCGGCGCGGGCGGCCGGCGTCGTCGCGCCTGATGTAGCCCTGGGTGTGGGTCCAGCGCATCCTGCCGTCGCGGCATTTGATGCGGAAGTAGGCGCCGTAGTTCTCGTCGCTGCTCTTGAGGGCCGTGGAGACGATTTCGTCGAGGCGGGTGGACTCGGTCGGGGGGACGCGGATGTCGAGCGACTCGGGACGCCCGTCGTACTCGTCCGGGCGTACGTCGAAGATGTCGTGGGCCTTGGCGTCCATGTGCATTTGGCCGGTGTCGAGGTCCCAGTCGAAGCTGCCGATGCCCAGGTGGTCCCCGAACTCGGCGAGGAAGCAGCAGGCGTCGCCCCCTGTCGCCCTGCCGCAGTGCGTGCAGTCGATCGGCTCCCCGCCCCCCGTGCCGGCGGCTTCCATGGGGCCACGCTAGGCGCAGCGCGAATCACTCGCATGCGGGGCAGGGCGTACTCCGGACGGGCCCGGGCGGGCCCGGACGCACCCCGGAGCGCGCCGGTGGCCGTCGGTGCGGCGGCCGCCGGCGCGCTCCGCCGGGCCGGGGTCCGTCAGCTGTCGACGACGTTCGTGGCGGACGGCACGTCGGGGATGAGGCCGTTGCCGTCGGGCAGGTCCGGGCTGTCGGGGACGGTGTCCGGGCCGAGGTCGCTGGATCCGTCGCCGGGAGGCGAGTCCGTGGGGGTGCCGGCGTCGCCGGGCGCGCTGGTCGGAGGGCTCGCGGGTTCGGAGGCGGGCGCCGACTCCTCCGAGGAGGGCGGCTGTGACGACGGCGGGCCGGTGCTGCTGCTCGGGCTCGGCGACGTGGACGACGGCGGGGGCGACGTCGAGGGCGACGCGGAGCTGTCCGAGCTGTCGGAGGGGTGGGGCTTCGGCATCGGGGGCGGCGGAACGCGCTTGTCGTGCTGCCCGTCGTCCCCGACCTTCCGCTCGATCCATGTGTTGTCGGTGACGTTCACGATGACGAGGTTCGTGACGGGCTTCGGGGCCGGCGTGACGACCACGACCTGCGTGGGCCGGTAACCGGACCACTGCTGCCCCTGGGTGTTCGGCGTCCCCTTGAACGCGACGGGCGGGCTCAGCGGGTTGCCGCACGCGCACCGCACCCGTGGCATCCCCCGGTCGTCGACGAGGACGGCCGTGCCGGCCTGGAGCACGGACTGGAAGCCCGTCGCCTCTCCGGAGCGGTAGCCGTGGTTGGTGACGCGGGTGTCGGCCCGCAGGACGACGGGCGTGAGACCCCGCAGGAAGCCGGGTACGGAGGCCGCGGAGATGCCTTCGGCGTCGGCGAAGGCGCGCTCCTTGGTCGGGTCCGAGGTGAGGAAGGCGACCTGCTTCTCGACGTCGCAGCTTCCGGCGGACTGCGTGCCGCCGTAGAGGCCGGGTGTCGCGCCGTCGACGGGGCGCATGCCCTGCGCGGTCGCGGAGGCGGTGCCGCTCGGTGACGGCGGCTGCGGCGTTCGGGTGACGGGCGCGGGGGTCTCGGTGGACTTGGCGGTGGAGTCGGTGAACGGGTCGGGGCCCGTCTCGGCCACGGGCAGGAGGAAGAGCTCCCCGTTGCCGGCCGACGCGGTGTCGCCGCTGTTCCCCGAGCATCCGGCGACCACGAGCGCCGCGGATATCGCACAGGCAGTCACAAAGGTCCTGGTGGGTGAGCGCACCGTGGTCTCCCGCCTACATGTGGGCACTTTGCGCCATTATTTGCGGCGAAAACAGGCATCTCGCAAACGCACCGCGATCCCCGCACGCGCATTGCGCTCACCCTCCGTCACACTGGAGGGGTGGAGTGGTTCAGCTCGCCCGGGTACTGGCTCGGCCGCCTGATCTTCCAGCGCGGTCTGGCGGCGCTGTACCTCGTGGCCTTCGTCGGGGCGGCTCTGCAGTTCCGGGCGCTGATCGGCGAGCGCGGGATGCTGCCGGTTCCGCGCTATCTGGCCCAGATGCCGTGGCGGCTGGCGCCGACGCTGTTCAGGGCGTACTACTCGGACCGGTTCTTCGCGGGCGTCGCCTGGGGCGGGGCCGCGGTGTCGGCCGCGCTCGTCGCGGGCCTCGCCGACCGGGTGCCCCTGTGGGCAGCCATGGCGCTGTGGGTGGTGCCATGGGTGCTCTATCTGTCGATCGTGAACGTCGGGCAGACCTGGTACGCGTTCGGCTGGGAGTCACTCCTGCTGGAGGTCGGCTTCCTCGCCGTCTTCCTCGGCAACGAACGGGTGGCGCCACCGCTGCTCGTCCTGCTGCTCCTGCGCTGGGTCCTCTTCCGCCTCGAGTTCGGCGCGGGCATGATCAAGATGCGCGGCGACGAGTGCTGGCGGAAGCTGACGTGCCTCTACTACCACCATGAGACCCAGCCGATGCCGGGCCCGCTGAGCTGGTTCTTCCACCGGCTCCCGCGCCCCCTGCACCGCGTCGAGGCCGGGGCCAACCACGTGACCCAACTCGTCGTGCCCGTGCTCCTGTTCACCCCGCAGCCGATCGCGACGTGCGCGGCCTGCCTGATGATCCTCACCCAGCTGTGGCTGGTCCTGTCCGGCAACTTCTCGTGGCTGAACTGGCTGACGATCCTGCTCGCCGTGACGGCGGTGGACTTCTCCCTGCTGCGCGAGCCGCCGCACCTGGCCGCCGCCCCGCTCTGGTACGCGTGCGTGGTCATCGCCGTCACCGCACTCGTCGTCGCGCTGAGCTACCACCCGGCACGCAACCTGCTGTCCCGCCGCCAGTCCATGAACCGCTCCTACGACTCCCTGCACCTCGTCAACGCGTACGGCGCCTTCGGTGCCGTCGGGCGCATCCGGCACGAGATCGTCATCGAGGGCACGGCCGACCCGGTGCCCCGCGAGGAATCCCCTTGGCTGGTCTACGAGTTCAGGGGCAAACCGGGCGATCCGGGGCGCTGGCCACGCCAGTTCGCCCCCTACCATCTGCGGCTCGACTGGTTGATGTGGTTCGCCGCGCTCTCCCCCATGTACGCGGAGTCCTGGTTCGGAGGCCTGGTGGAGCGCCTCCTGACCGGCGACCGTGACACACTGCGGCTCCTGCGCCACTCCCCGTTCCCCGCCGACACCCCGCCCACGTACGTCCGGGCCCGCCTCTACCGCTATCGCTTCACCACGTGGCGTGAGCTGCGGGCGACGGGGGCCTGCTGGGAGCGGACGTACGTACGCGAGTTCCTGTTGCCGACGCGGCTTGCCGCCTCCCGGATTCAGAGCCGATAGACGCGGGTCGCCGTGCCGCCGAAGACCGCGTCTCGCTCAGGGGTGGTCAGCGATCCGGTCAGCTCCCGCGCCGCTTCCACGACCTGCTCGTAGGTCGCAGCCAGATTGCACACCGGCCAGTCCGAGCCGAACATCAGGCGGTCGGGCCCGAACGCCTGCAGGACCGTATCGGCGTACGGTCGCAGCAGGCCCGGCGTCCAGGTCTCCCAGTCGGCCTCGGTGACCAGGCCGGAGAGTTTGCAGACCGTGTTGGGGAGGGCCGCCAGCGCGCGCACGTCGTCGGTCCACGGCTCGGTGACGCCCGACGCGACGGGCGGCTTGCCGCAGTGGTCGAGGACGAAGGTGAGGCCGGGCAGGGCGGCGGCCGCCGCCGCGCAGGCGGGCAGCTGGTGCGGCAGGACCACCAGGTCGTAGACGAGACCGGCGTCGGCGACGGCCTCGAGGCCCCGGCGCACGTCGGGCCGCAGCAGCCACTGGGGGTCGGACTCCCCCTGGACCTGGTGGCGGATGCCCTTCAGGTGACGCCCGCCCGGGAGTTCGGCGAGCCGGGCCAGGGTGTCACCGATGTCCGGGCGCGTGAGGTCGGCCCAGCCGACCACCCCGGCCACGAGTTCGCAGTCGTGCGCGAGGGCCAGGAACTCCGGAGTCTCCTCCTCGACGGTGACGGTCTGCACGAGGACGGTGGCCGTGACACCGGACCTGCGCGCCAGGGGCGTCAGGTCGTCCAGCGTGAAGTCCCGCCGGATCGGGGCGAGTTCCTCACCGGCGATCCAGTCCTGATCGCGCACGGAGAGGTCCCAGACGTGATGGTGCGCGTCGACGATCGCGGGCATCACAGCTCCCAGACGACGGGCAGGCCGGCGTCGGCTCCGTCGGCCGAGTAGTCGTGGACGACGTCGAGGAGTTCGGCCATCCGGGCCTGCCAGGCGATGTTCACCGGCAGCTTGTCGAGCTCGGCGAGCATGCGGGCGTAGTCCTCGCACTCCAGGACGTGGAACAGGTCGGTTCCGCTGCGCCAGATGGTCCACGACGTGGCACCGGCCGCTCGGATGGCCCGCCGGAGTTCGGCCGGGACCTCGCGGTGGGCGGCCTCATAGGCCTCGACGCGGTCGGCGCGGACTGTGGTGTGCAGGGCGATCCTCACGCCTGCTCCTCTCCGGGTACGGGGACGCCGTCGGCCAGGAGTCCACCGGCGCGGGCGTCCTTCCAGAACGCGGCCGGTACGGCGACGGTGAACTGCTCCGCGGTGTCACGGACTTCGCGCGGCGAGCGGGTGCCGACCAGGACGCTCGCCACCGCCGGATGACCGAACGGGAAGGCGAGTGCGGCCGCCCGCAGGGTGATGCCGTGCCGCTGCGCCATGTCCTTCAACCGGTAGGCACGGTCGAGGACTTCGCGGGGCGCCACCGCGTAGTCGTACGTCGCGCCGGGCCGCGGGTCGGCGAGGAGGCCGGAGTTGAACACCCCGCCGACGACGACCGAGGTGCCGCGCGCCTGCGCCTCGGGCAGCAGTTCCGTCAGCGCCCCCTGGTCGAGGAGGGTGTAGCGGCCCGCGCACAGGACGGCGTCCACATCGGTGTCGCGGACGAACCGGGTGAGCATGGCGGCCTGGTTCATGCCGGCACCGATCGCCCCGACGACGCCTTCGGCGCGCAGCCGCTCAAGCGCCGGGTAGGCCTCGCGGAACGCCTGCTCGCCGTGGTCGTCCGGGTCGTGCAGGTAGACGACGTCGACGCGGTCGAGGCCGAGCCGCGTCAGGCTGTCCTCCAGGGAACGGCGCACTCCGTCCGCGCTGAAGTCCCAGACGCGGCGGTGCGTGGCGGGCACGGCGAACCCGTTCTCCAGGTCGTCGCCCCCGCCCTCCCCGGCCGGTACGAGGAGGCGTCCCGCCTTGGTGGAGACGGTGTACGCCGACCGGTCCCGGGCCGCGAGCGCCTCGCCGAGGCGCCGCTCGGACAGGCCGATGCCGTAGTGCGGGGCCGTGTCGAAGTAGCGGATGCCCGCGTCCCAGGCCGCGTCGACGGCGGCCCGGGCCTCCTCGTCGGTGACGGGCGCGTACAGGTTGCCGATCCCGGCGGCGCCGAAGGACAGCTCGGTGACGTCGACGCCGCTGCGGCCCAGGGTGCGGGTGCGCATCGCGGTCACTGGCCCGCGGGGCGCAGCCGCAGGCCCTGCATGCCGCCGTCGACGGCCAGGGCGGTGCCCGTGGTGGCGCCGGACAGCGGGCTCGCCAAGTACGCCACGGCGCCCGCGACTTCGGTGGCGGAGACGAGGCGGCCCGTGGGCTGACGGGATGCGAGGGCCGCGCGCTCGGCGGCCGGGTCGGGGGCGGCGGACAGCAGCCGGCCGACCCATGGGGTGTCCACGGTCCCCGGGTTGACGCAGTTGACGCGTACCCCTTCGCGGACGTGGTCGGCGGCCATGGCGAGCGTCAGGGAGTACACGGCGCCCTTCGACGCCGAGTACAGGGCGCGCTGCGGGAGGCCGGCCGTCGCGGCGATGGAGCAGGTGTTGACGATCGCCGCGTGCGCGGAGTCCCGCAGATGGGGCAGGGCCGCGCGCGTGGTGCGGACGATGCCGAGGACGTTGACGTCGAGGACGCGGTGCCACTGGTCGTCGTCGTTGTCCTCGACGGTGCCCTGGGCGCCGATGCCCGCGTTGTTGACGAGGATGTCGAGGCCGCCGAGGTCCGCCACGGCGGCGGCCACGGCGGCGCGGACGGAGGCGTCGTCGCCGACGTCGGCGGCGTAGCCCCGCAGGGGCTTGTCGACGCTGCCCGGGTCGAGGTCCAGCACGGCGACGCTCGCGCCGCGGGCGGCGAGGAGTTCGGCGGTGGCCCGGCCGATGCCGGACGCTCCGCCGGTGACGAGGGCCTTGAGCCCCGCGAAGTCCTGCACGTCGCTGGCGTCGGTCATGCCGCTGCACCCTTCTGGTCGGTGGCGCCCTGCCGGGCGAGGTCGGCGGCCCAGAACGCGCCGTCGGGGTAGGTGTACTCCGCGATGGACTCGGGCCGCATCGCGGCGGAGAAACCGGGCGCGGTGGGCGCCGTGTAGTGGCCGTCGCGCATCACGACGGGGTCGATGAAGTGGCCGTGCAGGTGGTCGACGTACTCGATGACGCGGTCCTGCGTGGTGCCCGCGACGGCGATGTAGTCGAACATCGAGAGGTGCTGGACGAGTTCGCACAGTCCGACGCCGCCCGCGTGCGGGCACACGGGGACGCCGAACTTGGCGGCGAGCAGCAGGATGGCGAGGTTCTCGTTGACGCCTCCGACGCGGGCCGCGTCGATCTGCAGGATGTCGATGGCGCCGGCCTGGAGGAGCTGCTTGAAGATGATGCGGTTCTGGACGTGCTCGCCGGTGGCGACCTTCACGGGGGCGACGGCCCTGCGGATCGCGGCGTGGCCGAGGACGTCGTCGGGGCTGGTCGGCTCCTCCACCCAGTACGGGTCGAACTCGGCGAGCGCCTTGGTCCACTCGATGGCCTCGCCGACGTTCCACCGCTGGTTGGCGTCGATCGCCATGCGAATGTCCGGGCCGATCACCGAGCGGGCGGTGCGGCAGCGCCGGATGTCGTCGGCGAGGTCCGCGCCGACCTTCAGCTTGATCTGCCGGAAGCCGTCCGCGACGGCCTGCCGGGCGAGCCGGCCGAGCTTCTCGTCGGAGTAGCCGAGCCAGCCGGGTGAGGTGGTGTAACCGGGGAAGCCGCGCTCGCGCAGGGCGCTCTCGCGTTCCGCAGCGCCCTCGCGGCCGGATCTGAGGAGCGCGAGCGCGTCGTCGGGGGTGAGCGCGTCGGCGATGTAGCGGAAGTCGATCTGCGAGACGAGCCACTCGGGCGTCGCGTCGGCCAGGAACTGCCACAGCGGCTTGCGGGCGCGCTTGGCCGCCAGGTCCCACACGGCGTTGACGACGGCACCGATCGCCATGTGCATCACGCCCTTCTCGGGGCCGAGCCAGCGGAGCTGGCTGTCGCCGATCAGGTCGCGGTTCAACGTCCCCGGGTCGGCGCACAGTTCGTCGACCCCCCGGCCGACGACGTGGTGCCGCAGGGCGTCGATCGCGGCGACCTGGACATCGTTGCCACGACCGATGGTGAACGTGAATCCGTGCCCCTCGACTCCGTCGGCGGCGTCGGTGCGGAGCACGACGTAGGCGGCGGAGTAGTCGGGGTCCGGGTTCATGGCGTCGGATCCGTCCAGCTCCCTGGAGGTCGGGAACCGGATGTCGTAAGTGTCAACCGCGATGATTCGGGCGGCAGTTGGAGACACGGGTGGCCTTTCTTGCTGAGGCGGGGGGTCAGTCCTGGGCGCGGCCGGTCGTCACACGGGCGATCATCAGGGCGAGGAGGATGATTCCGCCGTAGATGGCCTGGATCCAGAACGACGGAACCTGGGCGAGGGTCAGCAGGTTCTGGACGACACCGAGCAGCAGCACGCCGGTGAGCGCGCCGAACATGGTGCCCTTGCCGCCGTCGAGGCTGATGCCGCCGATGACCGCCGCCGCGAACACGGTGAAGATCATGTTGTTGCCCTGGTTGGCGCTGATCGCGCCGACGTAGCCGGTCTGCATGATCCCGCCGACCGAGGCGAGGACGCCCGCGACGACGAAGACGCCGAGCATCACGCGCTCGACGCGGATGCCCGCCGCGCGCGCGGCGTCGGCGTTGCCGCCGATCGCGTACAGGGCGCGGCCGATCCGGTGGTACTTCAGGATGAGGCCCACCACGCCGAAGGCGACGGCGGCCAGCCACACCGACATCGGGATGCGCAGGAACGTCGTGGTGGCCAGGGAGAAGAACGCGTCGGGCATCCCGAACAGCGTCTTGCCCTTGGTCGCGCCGACGAGCAGTCCGCGCAGGACGATCAGCATCGCCAGCGTCACGATGAAGGCGTTGAGCTTGAACTTCACGACGAGGATGCCGTTGAAGGCCCCGATCACCGCGCCCACGACGAGGATCGCGAGCAGCGCGAGCACGGTCGGGAACTCGGTGCCGAATCCTGACTGCGACACCGGCAGGACGAGCAGGGCGCCGACGGCGGGCGCGATGCCGACCACCGACTCCAGGGACAGGTCGAACTTGCCCGTGATCAGGACGAGCGACTCGGCGAGCACGACCATCGCGAGGGCGGCGGACGCGCCGAGGATGGAGATCAGGTTGCGTTCGGTGAGGAACGAGTCGTTGACGACCGCTCCGAGCACCATCAGCAGCAACAGGGCAGGTACAAGGGCGAGTTCACGGGCCCGGCGCAGCAGGACGCTCTTAGCGGTCCCTTTGCCGGGCAGCCGTACGGGGGTGGCTGGTGAGGCCGACGGGGCCTTGATGTCAGCCATGGTCCACTCCTTCGATGGAGGCGATCAGCTCGTGGTCGTTCCAGCCGGCAGCGTGCTCGGCGACGACCTTCCCGTGGAAGAGGACGAGGACCCGGTCGCAGCGGCGCAGGTCGTCGAGCTCGTCGGAGACGACGAGGACCGCGGTGCCGTCCTCGCGGGCGCTGTCCATGCGGGACAGCAGGGACTCCTTGGACTTCACGTCGACGCCCGCCGTGGGGTTGATGAGGACGAGAAGGCGGGGGTCGGAGGCGAGGGCGCGGGCCATGACGACCTTCTGGGCGTTGCCGCCGGAGAGGTCGGACACGGGCTGGTCGGGGCCCTCCGCGTGGATGTCCAGGCGGTCGATCAGGTCGGCGGCGAAGCGGCGCTTGCGGTCGGTGCCGACGAAGCCGTGGCGGCCGAGGCGGCCGAGGACGCTCATGGTGGCGTTGTCGCCGATGGTCATGCCGGTGACGAGCCCCTGGTCGTGCCGGTCGCGCGGCACGCAGCCGACGCCCGCCGCGAGCGCGGCGCCCACATCACCGAACGGCAGCTTCCTGCCGTCCAGTCGGGCCGTCCCCGCGGACGGCGTGTGCAGTCCGGCGAACGCCTCGGCGAGCTGGATCTTGCCGCTGCCGCTGGATCCGGCGAGTCCGACGACCTCGCCGCTGCGGACGGCCAGGTCGACGTCGTGGTACGCCTCCGAGGTGAGGCCGCGCGCGTCGAGGAGGACGGTGGCGTCGGGCTCGTGTTCCACGGCGGCGCGGGCGGCCGCGCGCTCCTCGGCGATGACCTCGCCGGCCATCGCCTCCACCAGTGCGGCGCGCGGCAGTTCCGCGACGGGCGCCGTGGTGATCCAGCGGGCGTCGCGCAGCACGGTGACCGTCTGGCAGACCTCGTACACCTCCTGGAGGTGGTGCGAGATGAACAGGAACGTGACACCGGATTCCTGGAGCGCGCGCATGCGGGTGAAGAGACGCTCGATCTCGCGGTTGTCGAGCTGTGCGGTGGGCTCGTCGAGGACGATGAAGCGGGCGCCGCCGCTCAACGCCCTGGCGATCTCCACCATTTGGCGGTCCTCGACCTTGAGGTCGGCGGTGCGGGCGTCGGGGTCGACGTGGATGTCCCAGGTGTCGAGGACCTGCGCGGCCTCCTCCTGGAGCTTGCGCCAGGAGAAGAAGCCGCGGCGGCTGCCGGGCTGCCGGTTGATGAAGAGGTTCTCGGCGACCGTGAGTTCGGGTACGACGGTCGGCTTCTGGTAGACGCAGGCGACCTTGGCGCGCCAGGCGTCGCGGTCGCTGAGCGGGGGCGCGGGCTCACCGTCGAACAGGAGGGTGCCCGCGTCCGGCGCCTGGAGGCCGGTGAGGACCGTGACCAGGGTGGACTTGCCGGCGCCGTTGCGGCCCACGAGGGCGTGGGACTCGCCGGGCAGGACGGTCAGGCGACCGTCCTGCAGGGCGACCGTGGGACCGTACCGCTTGGCGATGCCCGACGCCTCGACCAGCGGCCTGACCGCCGGCGTGGTTGTCGTCGAGGTGCTCATTTGACCGTGTTTCCCCAGAGCTTCGGGTCGTCGACGTTGTCATTGGTGACGAGCGGCGCGGGCAGCTGGTCCTCGAGGATGCCGCTGGGCAGCTTGACGATCTCCGAGTCGTGGTCGGTGGGACCGGGCTTGAACGTCTTCCCCTGCATCGCCGCCTTGATGTAGTACATGCCGTACTTGGCGTAGGCGTCGGCGGGCTGGGAGACGGTCGCGTCGATCTGGCCCTTGCGGATCGCGGCGAACTCCTGCGGGATGCCGTCGTTCGAGACGATCGTGATGTGGCCCTTCTCGCCAGTCTTCTTGAGCAGGCCCTTGGACTTGAGGGTCTGCAGGGTGGGCGCGAGGTAGACGCCGCCCGCCTGCATGTAGATGCCCTTGATGTCGGGGTTGGCGTTGAGGAGGGTGTCCAGCTTCGACGCGGCGGTGTCGGACTCCCACTTGGCGGGGATCTCCAGGACCTTGAGGTCCGGGTACTTCTTCTTGACGCAGTCGCGGAAGGCCTGCGAGCGCTCGCGGCCGTTCACGGAGGCGAGGTCACCCATGATCTGGACGACCTTGCCGGTCTTGACCTGCTGGCCGAGGTACTCGCAGGCCTTCTCGCCGTACGCGACGTTGTTGGCCCGTACGACCATGGCGACCTTGCCCTTCTCGGGCGCGACGTCCACGGCGACGACGGGGACGCCCTTGCGTTCGGCCTGGTCGAGGCCGGCGGAGATCGCGGCGCTGTCGAGGGGCGCGACGACGAGGCCCTTGACGCCCTGGTTGAGCTGGTTGTTGATGTCCGTGATCTGCTGCGAGGGGTCACTGTTGGAGTTGACGGTCTTGAGCGCGTCCACGCTCTCGGACTTCGCCATCTTCGGCACGTAGTCGTTGTACGACTGCCAGAACGGCGAGGTGAGCAGGGGCAGGATGACCCCGACCTTGCCCTTCCCGTCGCCACCGCCCTTGCCGCCGGAGGCGACGTCGTCCTTCGTGCTGCCGCACGCGGAGAGCACCAGGGCGGCGCAAGCGGCGACCGCCGCCGCGCCGACGATCCGCGACCTGTTCCGCTTGCGCACTGTTCTGCCGGCCATCTGACGGCTCCTCATCGAGCGAGATCGAGCGACTTCTGGTACCTGATGGCGGAAATATTTATCAGACCACTTGGCGGCCACAACACCCCTCGGCGCCAACTTTTCCGCGTTTCAAGCCGTAGTGGTCGGACCACATCTCTGGCTAGACTGCGGCGCACCCGGCATATTGAGGAGCGTCCGTGGAACAGACCGCCCCGCAGAAGGGCACCGTGACGCAGCGGGCCATCGAGCAGATCAAGGCGATGATCGGCGAGGGACTGCTCGAGCCGGGCCAGCGGCTGCCGACGGAGCGCGACCTGGCCACCCAGCTCGGTATCTCGCGCAGCTCCATGCGTGAGGCGATCAGGGCGCTCACGGTCCTCGGCGTCCTGGAGGCGCGGCACGGATCCGGCATCTACGTCACGCAGTTGAACGCCGGAGACCTTCTGGAGACGTTCGGCGTCGTCGCGGATCTCTCGCGCGGCGCGCGGCTCGTGGAGCTGATGGAGGTGCGCCGCGTGCTCGAGTCGACCGCGACGGCGCTGGCGGCCGCGCGCATCACGCCGGAGCAACTCGCCGAGGTGGAGCTGCACCTGGCGGCGATGGCGGCGACGGACGACCCCGAGGAGATCCTCTCCCACGACCTCGCGTTCCACCGGGTGATCGCCACGGCCGCGGGCAACGACACGATGGCCGCGATCCTGGAGGGGCTGTCGTCACGGACGTTCCGGGCCCGCGTGTGGCGCGGCTACCAGGAGGAGGGCGCCTTCGAGCGCACGGGCCGCGAGCACGCCCGTATCCACCGCGCACTGGTCGCCCGCGACCCGGAGGCGGCGCGCGCCGCGGCGGCGGCCCATGTGGGCGAGGTCGAGGCCTGGATGCGCAGCCAGCTCGACGCCGAACCGACCTGACCCACCGCGGGAAGGAGGGTCAGCGCGGCGCCTGTGCCGCGAGCGCCGAGAGCAGCAGTTCCAGCGCCGTCCCGAAGGCGCTCTGCGCCATGAGGGGCAAGTGCTCGCGCACGGCGTCGAGTTGGGGGTACGTGTCAGCCGGGAGTGACTGGTAGGTGTCCGTCCAGGCGCTGTGGTCCTGGGCGCGCCGCTCGGGCGGCAGCGCCAGATGGGAGGCGTCCAGGGCCGCGTGCCCGAGCGCCGTGTCGACGAACGCCGCGTAGTACCGCACGGCCGTGGCCGCGTCGAAGCCCGCGCTCCGCAGCAGCCCGATTCCCGTCTCCACCGCCTTGACCTCGTTGATCCGACGCGTCACCCGGTACGCGGCCATGGCGGCGATCCGCGGGTGCTCGCTGTAGGCGCGATGGATCCGCCGCGCCATGCTCCGCAGGTCCGCGACCCAGTCGTCGCTCCGTGTGAAGCCGGCCATGCTCTCGCCGATGATCCGGTCGGCGACGGCGAGGAGCAGGTCGTCCGTGTTGTGGAAGTAGCGGTAGACCGCGCTCGGGTCGCAGCCGAGCGCGGCGCCCAGCCTGCGCACGCTCAGCGCGTCGGGGCCGTGCTGGCCGACCAGGCGCAGGGCGCAGTCGACGATCAGGTCACCGGAGAGCAGCACCCCCGACTTGGTCGGCTTGCGGCGCCGCCGCTCCACCGGAATCCGCCCCTCGGTCATACCGAATCCCCTTCCGTACGCGCCGCGCGTTCGCCTTATGTCAACACCATTGACGCAACATTGACAAGGCCTGTTTGATCGCACCCTCCCTCCCCTCCTCCGGTTTCAGGAGTGTCCGAATGAGCAGCGAACCCCCTGGCCTGCGCCGTTCTCTCGGTGTCGTCGACGGCGTCGCCATCGCCGCGTCCAGTACCGCGGCCACCACCAGCATCGGGATCGGCATGGGTGCGCTCGCCGCGACGGTGGGCCTCCAGGCCCCGGCGATCCTGCTTGTGGCGTTCCTTCCGATCCTGGGCATCGCCTCCGCGTACGCCCGCCTCAACCGCTCCGAGCCGAACATGGGCAGCGGCTATGTGTGGGTCGGCAAGTCGCTCGGCCCGTGGCCCGGCTTCATCACGGGCTGGGTCACCCTGGTCGGCACGGTCATCTTCATGGCGTACACCAGCGCCGTGACCGGGTCGGTCTTCCTCCAGTTCGCCAACAAGGCCGGCTGGCACCACGCCCTCGGACTCACGCTGGACCCGAACTCGACGGCCCTGAGCACCGTGGTCGGCCTCCTGGTCCTGGCCGTCGTGACGTACACGGCGATCACCGGCGTCCGCAAGGCCACCCGGCTCCAGACCTGGCTGCTCGTCTTCGAGTACGCGGTCCTGCTGGTGTTCTGCGGCTGGGCCCTGGTCTCGGGCAGCCACGCCTTCCAGTGGTCGTGGCTGAACCCCTTCGCGATCCACGACGGCACAGCCTTCGCCCAGGGCCTCGTCCTCGCGGTGTTCTTCTTCTGGGGCTGGGACGCGGCGTTCAGCGTCACGGAGGAGACGAAGAACGTGCGCGACGCCGGCCGGGGCGGCTTCATCGCGCTGTTCACGATGCTCGCGATGTTCCTCTACGGTGCCGTGGCCTTCCAGCGCGAGATGAGCCTGCCCGAGCTGGTCGCCCAGGGCCCGCAGGGTCTGACGTATCTGGGCGCGAAGCTCGCCGACGAGCCGTGGGCGACGCTGCCGCTGCTCGCGCTGATGTTCTCCGCGGTGGCCTCGCTCCAGTCGAGCGTCATCCCGACGGCCCGCGGCCTCCTCGCCATGGGCCGCGACCGCACGATGGGCCAGGTATGGACCCGCGTCAGCCCGCGTTACGGGTCCCCGGCCCTGGGCACGGTCCTCATCATGTCGATCTCCGCGGCGGTCTCGGTGCTCGCGCTGGCCATCCCCAAGCTCAACGAGATGATCCTCGCCGCCGTCAACTCCATCGGCCTGGTCGTCGCCCTGTACTACGGCCTGACGGCGCTCGCCTGCGCGGTCCGCTTCCGCGCCGCCCTGCGCGGTCCGCTGTCCGGGGCGCTGCGCGCGGTCGCGGCCCCCGCGGTCAGCGGCCTCGCGCTCCTCGGGATCGGCGTCTACCTCGCCCGCTCGTACCTGACGATGAGCGACAGCTTCGAACTCAGCCCGGACAACGGGTGGTTCATGCTGTCGATACCGGTCGCCATCGTCGTGTCCGGCCTGGTGATGGCCGCCTACGCCAAGTACGTGCGCCGCTCCCCGTACTTCGTCAAGGGCGGTGTCACCACTCCCGAGACGGCCCCCCTGACCGCCGAACCTTCCTGACCAGCCCCCGTTCCCTCACCGCAAGGAGTCACGTCCCATGCCCGACACCGCCCCCGCCGATCTGGTCTTCACCGGCGGCCCGGTCCACACCCTCTCCCCCGCCCGGTCGCGCGCGACCTCGGTGGCCGTGCGCGGCGAGCGGATCGTCGCCGTGGGCCACGACGAGGTACGCGAACTCGTCGGCCCGGCCACCGAAGTGGTGGACCTGAAGGGCAAGCTGCTCATCCCCGGCTTCCAGGACGCGCACGCGCATCCGGTCGGCGGCGGCCTGGAACTCGGCCAGTGCGACCTCAGCGGCGCGACGACCCTCGACGAGTACCGGCGCCGCATCTCCGCGTACGCGCAGGCGCACCCCGACACCGAGTGGATCACCGGCGGCGGCTGGTCGATGGAGGCGTTCCCCGGCGGCCTGCCCACGGCCGCCGAGCTCGACGCCCTCGTGCCCGACCGCCCGGCCTACCTCGTCAACCGCGACCACCACGGCGCCTGGGTCAACTCCCGCGCCCTGCAGGCAGCCGGGATCGACGCCCGCACCCCCGACCCCGCCGACGGCCGCATCGAGCGCGACGCCGACGGCGCACCGACCGGCATGCTCCAGGAGGGCGCGGCGAACCTGATCGGACAGCTGCTGCCGCCCGTCACGCTGGAGCAGAGGATCACCGGCCTGCTGCGGGCCCAGGAACTGATGCACTCCCTCGGTGTCACCGCGTGGCAGGACGCCCTCCTCGGCGAGCACGCCAACCTCACCGACCCCACGGACGCGTATCTCGCGACCGCCGCGGACGGGCGCCTCACCGCGCGGGTGGTCGGCTCGCTGTGGTGGGACCGCTCACGCGGGACCGAGCAGATCGACGAGCTCGTGGCCCGCCGCGCGGCCGGCACGCGCGGGCGGCTGCGCTGCACGACGGTGAAGATCATGCAGGACGGCGTGGCCGAGAACGGCACGGCGGCCCTCCTCGGCCCCTACCTGGACGGCTGCGGCTGCGCCTCCGACAACAGCGGCATCAGCTTCGTCCCGCCGCTCGACCTCCAGAAGTACGTGACCGAGCTGGACGCGCGCGGCTTCCAGGTGCACTTCCACGCCCTCGGCGACCGGGCGGTGCGCGAGGCGCTCGACGCCGTCGAGGCGGCCCGCCAAGCCAACGGGCGCACCGACACCCGCCCGCACCTCGCCCACCTCCAGGTGGTCCACCCCGATGACATCGGCCGGTTCAGGGAGCTGGGCGCGACGGCGAACCTTCAGGCGCTGTGGGCGGCGCACGAGCCCCAGATGGACGACCTGACGATCCCGTTCCTCGGCCCCGAGCGCAGCGCCTGGCAGTACCCGTTCGGTGATCTTCAGCGTTCGGGGGCGACGCTCGCGGCGGGCAGCGACTGGCCGGTGAGCAGCCCGGACCCGATCGAGGCCATCCATGTCGCGGTCAACCGCGTCCTGCCCGACGCGGCGCCCGGCACGCCGGTGTTCCTGCCGGAGCAGCGGATCGGCCTGGACGCGGCGCTCACGGCGTACACGGCGGGCAGCGCGTACGTGAACCACCTCGACGACGTGACCGGCTCGATCACGGCGGGACGCCTCGCCGACCTGGTGGTCCTCGACCGGGACCCGTTCGCGGCGCCCACGGAGGAGATCGGCGCGACGCGTGTCCTGGAGACGTTCGTGGGCGGCGAGCGGGTGTACGCCGCCGGGTGACCGCTGCCTACACGTCCGCCGCACACCGGAAACCGCAGTTCCCGCTGCTGGAGTCCGGTGTGTTGGCGGTGCGCGCGGCCACACGGTAGCGGTTGCAGTACGAGTCGTGGCACATGTACGAACCGCCGCGCATCACCCGCGTGTCGCCCTCGGCGGGGCCGCGCGGATCGGTGAGCGGGGCCGCCGGGTGGTCGGTCGTGAACCGGTCGGCGACCCACTCCCACACGTTGCCGACGGTGTTGTGGAGGCCGTAGGCGTTGGGCCGGTAGGCGTCGACGGGCGCCGTGCCGGTGTGGCCGTCCTCGCCCGTGTTCACGACGGGGAACTCGCCCTGCCAGATGTTGCAGCGCCAGTGGCCGCGCGGGGTCAGCTCGTCGCCCCACGGGTAGCGGGCCTGGTCGAGGCCGCCGCGGGCCGCGTACTCCCACTCGGCCTCGGTGGGCAGCCGCTTGCCGGCCCAGGCGGCGAAGGCGCTCGCGTCGTCCCAGCTGACGTGGATCACGGGGTGCCGCGACCGGTCCCCGATCCCGGAGCCGGGTCCCTCGGGCGCGCGCCAGGTCGCGCCCTCGACACCCCGCCACCAGGGGGTCCCCGCCGGGGCGGGCGTCGCGCGGGCGAGGCGCGGGTCGAGGAAGCCGGCGAAGACGTACGACCAGCCGAACCGCTCGGCGGCGGTCACGAACCCGGTGTCCTTGACGAACGTCGCGAACTGGGCGTTCGTGACGGCGTGTTCGTCGATCCGGAAGGGGCCGACGGTGACCTCGCGAACCGGTCCCTCGCCGTCGCCGTGGTTCGCCCGGTCGTCCTCGTTGCCCATGCGGAACGTGCCGCCGGGCAGCGTCACCATGCCCTTGCCGGAGGCGCGCCGGGCCGTCGGGGCGAGGGGCACGGGCTGCGGATCGCCGCCGCCTTCGCGGCGCGCGGCGCAGCAGGCCTTCGGGGTCACGTCTTCCGCAGTCATGGTTCCGCCTCGTACACGCACTGGACCGATGCGGCCGATCCTCGCACGCGTGGGGCGGCCCGCGTCCGGCGGGCCACCCCACGTCCCTGTCCCCGCGCTCAGACCCGGGAGCGGTAGAGCCCGAACCGGGCGATGTGCGGGCCGGTGCGGGTCTGCGTGATCCGCAGGCGCCACTCGCGGGCCGTCACCGGCGCCGGCAGGACCAGGACGCGGCTCGCGCCGATCGTCCCGGCCCGCGCCACCTCGGTCCAGGCGCCGCCGGACTTCGCCTCCACGACGAACTGCTCCACCTGCTGCCCGTGCCGGATGTCCTCGGCGAGCCGGATGCGGTCGACCTCCCGGGCGGTGCGCAGGTCGACGGTGCGGGTGCCCGCGCCGTCGTCGCGCACACGGGCGCCGTCCGCCAGGTCCTCGGGCAGTTCGCGGTCGATGCGCTCGCGGAACTCCTTGAGCCGCGCCACGTCCGCCGCGGGCAGCAGGCCGTCCGTGTCCGGCGGGATGTTGAGCAGCAGCACGGAGTTGCGGCCCACCGACCGGAACCAGATGTCGGCCAACTGGTCGACGCTCTTGGGCTGTTGGTCCGCGTGGTAGAACCATCCGGGCCTGATGGACACATCGCACTCGGCGGGCCACCACTGGAGATACTGGGCTACGGAGCGCGACTGGGCGAGCGCGTCACGGCTGCCCTGGTCCGGCGCGTCGTACCGCAGGGCGTAGTCGACGCTTCCGTTGCCCGAGTCCTTGACCGGGACGACGCTCCACTCGTCCTCGCGCGCCAGTCCGCCCTCGTTGCCCACCCAGCGCACGTCCGGTCCGCGCACGGCCATGGTGGCGCCGGGGGCGAGCGCGCGGATCACCGCGTACCAGCTGTCCCAGTCGTACGTCTCGACCTTCTCCGGCGGGATGCGGCCCTGCGCGCCGTCGAACCACACCTCGTCGACGGGCCCGTACTCGGTGAGCACCTCGTAGAGCTGGTTGAGCATGTGGGCGCCGTAGTCGGTCGCGTCGAGGGTGAACGTGCGCAGGTCGCCGCCCGCCCGGTCGTCGCCGTCGACGAGCGTGGGGATGGTGCGGGCGGACCGCTTGCTGCCGTTGGCGTAGACGCCGTCGAGGTACTGGTTCTCGTCCGCGGGCGAGATGTAGACGCCGACCTTGATGCCGTGCTTGCGCATGGAGTCGGCGAAGGAGCGCAGCACGTCGCCCCGGCCGTCGCGCCAACTGCTCGACGCGACACTGTGCTCGGTGTAGCGGGACGGGTAGAGGACGAAGCCGTCGTGGTGCTTGACCGTGAGGATGGCGAGCTTGAATCCGCCGTCGCGCAGCGCGCGGGCCCACTGGTCGGTGTCGAGGCCCGTCGGCTGGAAGACGTTCGGGTCCTCGTCTCCCGTACCCCATTCGAGGCCGGTGAAGGTGTTCACGCCGAAGTGCAGGAAGGCGGTCTTCTCCAGGCTCTGCCAGGCGATCTGACGCTTTGTCGGCCGGACGAGGGAGGCCTTGGCGACCACTTCCTCCGGGGAGTCCGCGGTGCTGATGGGGATGCGGAAATGGGGTTCTGCCGCCGTGGTGCCGCCGGCCGCCGGGGCGGCCAGGGCGAGGGAGTTGCTCGATGCGGCCACGGCCGTGGTCGCGGCGGCGGCCAGGAAAAGTCGTCTGCTGACGGTCATCTGCGGGTGGGGTCCCTTCAGGTCGGCGCCGGGTCAGCGCTGGGTCAGCGTCCAGGTGGTCGGGGTCTGCTGGTCGGGCGGGTTCTGCACGAGATGTCCGTCGGACGTCGCGTTCAGGGTCATGCGCGTGATGGCGTTGGTGAGCACGTAGCCACGGCCGGAGCGGGACACCTGCCAGCGCTGAAGGGTGTTCTTCGTGTCGCAGGTCTCCTGTGTGACCGCCGAGCCGGGCTGCAGCGGCACGTTCAGGGTGAGCTTTCCGCTGCGGGTCTCCAGGCAGCTGCCGGTCTCGGTCGACTTGAGGGTCAGATAGCCGTCCGGGGTGCGGGTGAGCTCGAAGCCGGCCGCCGCGATGCGGTGGCGCGTGTCGGCGAGGGTGTACGTGCCGTCCGCGACGGGCGGCCGTGTCAGGTCCCGCTGTCCCGGCGCCCGGCCGACGGCCTCGGCCCGTGCGGTGAAGCCGTCGTACGTCGCGTCGGGGTGCGGGTCGCTCCACGTCGCCTGCGCGATGTGACTCAGGGGCAGCCGGGCCGCCTGCGCGACCTCGTTCTCCGTCTCACCGCGCCCGTTGTCCGGCCACAGGCTGATCTTGGCGCCGGTGATGCCGTCGCGCGAGGCGAGCTTCTCGCCCTCGAAGCTGCGCGGGTCCCACTGCTCGTCGTAGAGCTTGTGCGTGTCGGTGTGGAAGCCGCCGCGTACGAGGTAGAGGGAGTAGGCGGCGTTCATCACGGGGTAGCCCTGCGCGATCAGCTCGCTGGGCTTCGTCTTGACGCCGAGCCAGTGCTCGACGGTCGTACCGGGCGTCACCGGGACGGTGTTGGCGCCGGTCAGGCCGTCGTTCCAGATGCGCAGCCGCTTGCCCTTGCTCGCGGCGTACTCGTCGACGCGGTTGACGAAGTCGATGAACGCGTCCTGGGGCGTGGCGTTCGCGCCGTACTTCTTCTTCGCGTACGCGGCGATCTGCGGGTACTTGGCGAAGTCCGAGCCGAGCATGTACTCGTCGGCACCCATGTGCCACCACTTGGCGGGGAACACCTCGCCGTACTCGTCGATGAGGCTCTTGTAGTAGTCGAAGGCCGCGGGTGCGGTGATGTCGAGGCGGGACGGCTGCGCCTTGCCGTCGGAGTCGGTGAGCTGGAGGTCGGGGCGGTTCTCGATCCAGGGGTCCATGTGGCCCGGGGAGTTGATCTCCGGAACGATGGTGACGTGGTACTTCTCACCGAGCGCGACCAGGCGGCGGATCTCACTCCTGGTGTAGTACCCCCAGGTGTTGGCCTCGGGGTGCCGGTCGCTCTTCACCTTCAGCTCGACGAGCAGCTGGTTGAGCTTGTGGTACGCCATGTCGCGCACCAGGTTCTCCATCCAGTCCGTGGAGATGTGCACGTAGCAGGCGCAGACGCCGACGCCGCGCTCCTTGTACCGGGGCACGTCGACGGTGCGTCCGGCCGGCACCCGGTCGCTCTGGGCGAGGAGCTGGAGGAGGGTGCGGGTGCCGTAGAAGGCTCCGGCCTCGGCCGCTCCGGTGATCTCGAGCCGCTGCGCGGCGCGGAGTTCGTAGCCCTCGGCGCCCAGGGATCCGCTCCGTGACGGCTCGACATCGACAACGATGTCACCGGTTCGGGACGGACCGCCGGTGACCGGCACGGTGCCCTTGCCCGCGGCCCGCAGGTCGTCGGCGAGGGTGGCGGCGACGCGGCGCGAGGCGGCGTCGTGCGCGACCAGGCGCGCTCTGGGGCCGAAGGAGT
Organism: Streptomyces sp. NBC_00569; assembly: GCF_036345255.1. Lineage (NCBI taxonomy): Bacteria > Bacillati > Actinomycetota > Actinomycetes > Kitasatosporales > Streptomycetaceae > Streptomyces > Streptomyces sp. NBC_00569. Next base: position 1,462,759 of record NZ_CP107783.1, read on the forward strand.
AAGTACCTTGCGCCGAAGTCCAGTCGGTGAGGCTCGGCAGGGTCCGGGGCACGGGGTCCTGGGGTGCCGCCCGCGCCAGGGGGGCCGGTGCCGCCAGCAGCAGGAACGCCGCTACGGTGCCGATCAGTCGGTGTCTGCGTCGCCAGGGCGCCGTCTTGGAGCTCGAATCCGTCATGAGATCCGATGATTCAAGCCTTCTGGCGAGGGTGTCAATGGATCCTCCCCAGCAACCACTTGGACATCTCGCAAAACTCATCGGATGAATCAGAGGCACGAGCGCTGCCGAACGCCAGCGGGCGGCGGACTCCCAGGCCCGCCGCCCGCCGCTGCTCACGCACGGCTTCACCCCGGCACGTGTCAGCCCTTCCACTCCACCTTGAACACCCACACGTGCTCGCCCGCCGCGCGCGCAGCCGTCGGCACGTCCACGACGAACGACCCGCCGGTGGTACGCCAGTTGAGCGGCCGGTCGTACCCGAGCATCGTGACCTTGTCGCCGGGCCGGACCGGCACCGCGGCCTCGACCGTGAGCGTCGCGCCCGGCTCGGCGAGCGAGTGGATGTAGAACGCCTTGTTCGGCCTGACCGTGAACCGCAGGTCCTCGCCGAGCTGCGCCATCCGCGACCAGTAGGTGGTGTCGTAGACGGCCTCGCCGTTGGTCTTGAGCCAGTGGCCCGTCTCGCGCAGCCGGGTCTGCATGATCTCGGGGATGGTGCCGTCGCCGCGCGGCCCGATGTCGAGGAGGAAGTTGCCGTTCTTCGACACGATGTCGACGAGGCTGTGCACGACCTCCTCGGTGCTCATGTAGCGGTCGTCGGGCGTCTCGGCGTTGTAGCCGTAGCTGTACGGGTCGAGTCCGCGGCTCGACTCCCACTTGGCGACGACGGTGTTGTCGTACGTCGTGTACTCGGGCGTCGTGAAGTCGTGGAAGCCGATCCCGGAGCGGTTGTTGACGGCGACCTCGTACGGCTTCGGGCGGTTCTTGCCGTGGTTGAAGAACTCGGCGAGGACGTTGCGCGAGTCGTTGACGCCGCCGATGTCGCACCACAGCAGCTGCGGGTCGTAGTCGTGGATCAGCTCCAGCATCTGGGGGGCCTGGAAGCCCTTCACGTAGTCCTTGCCGGACGTGTAGCCGGTGTAGGGGACGGGCTCCAGGGTGTACGGGTTGCGCGGGGCGTGCCCCATCCACGGGTTGTCGGGGTTGAACCACTCGGGCATCGAGAAGTACAGGCCGCGGTGCAGCTCGGGTGCGTAGCGGCGGGACGCGTCGAAGAGCTCCTTGATGATGTCCCGCTTGGGGCCCATCTTCACGGAGTTGCGGTCCGACAGCTTGGTGTCCCAGAGCGCGAAGCCCTCGTGGTGCTTGGAGGTGAGGACGTGGTACTGGGCGCCCGCGTCCCGGAACAGCTCGACCCACGCGCGCGGGTCCCACTTCTTCGCGGTGAACATCGGGATGAAGTCGTCGTACGCGAAGTCCTCGCCGTACGTGGCCTTGTGGTGGGCGTACGTCGGGTTGTTCGGGTCCTGCATCTGGTCCCAGTACCACTCGGCGTACTGCTTGCCGACCGGCGCCCACGCGGGCACCGAGTAGACGCCCCAGTGGATGAAGATGCCGAACTTCGCGGAGTGGAACCAGTACGGGGCCTGGTGGCCGGAGAGCGACGCGTCGGTCGGCTCGTAGTCGGGGACGCCGAGCGTGAGCTTCCTGGAGCTGGCCGCGGCCTGGTGTCCGCGCCCGGTGGCGACGACCTTGCCGTCCTGGACGGTACCGGGCGCGGTCCCCGCGCGATTGCGGATGCCGACCCGGACGCGGGCCTGCTCGCCGGGGGCGAGGCGCGTGACGCGGGCGGGCTCGACGGTGCGCGCGCCGGGGACGTCGACGCTGACGGTGAGGGCGTCGGCGGTGACGATGCCGACGGTGCCGGCGTTCATGACGGTCGCCTCGACGCTCTGCGCGCCGGTGGACTCCAGGAGCGAGAACGTGGAGTGCGCGTCGCGCAGCGCCAGCGCCCGGCCCTGCGCGGCCGGCTGGAGCGAGAGCGCGAAGACGTGCAGGGCGGTCTTGTTCGCCTCGGCGGGGTTGAGCTTCGGCAGGCTGATCGCGACGGCCTCGCGCTGCGGGTCGAGGGGGATCTCGCTGGTGCCGATGCCGACGCGGTTGGCGTCCTTGGTGCCGTCGGGCTTGTAGCGGTAGGCGGCGGAGAGCGGGCCGCCGGAGGAGTACCAGTCGGCGCCGCCGAGTCCGGCGCTCGCGGTGGAGCCGTCGGCGTAGTGGACGGTCGCGCTGCCGGACGCGTTGCCGTAGCTGCCGGCGGTCAGGAACAGGGCGGACAGATAGCGGCCCTTGGGGAGGTCGACGCGCTGTCCCATGGCGACGACGTTGTTCTTCGCGCCCGCCGCCGACGAGGGGAAGACGTAGGCGATCCCGTCGAGTTCGACGGGTCCGGCGGGCAGTTCCTCACCGGGGAAGGTGTAGCCGCTGCCGTCGAAGTCGCCTCCGCGGGCGGCCGCGGTGTCGACTCCGTCGTTGTCGAAGTGGGCGTCGAGCGGAACGGGCACCGGGTCGGGGACGGGTCCCCAGACGGTGTCCGCGGACGCGGTCCGGGCGGTGGCCGCCGCGTCTGACGCGGCCGCCGGTCCGGCGGCGGCGAGCGGCACCGCGGCGGCGGCTGCCACCGCCGCGGCCGTCCCGAGGACCTGGCGTCTTGGGTACGAACTCATACTCAGCACTCCCTGATGCGGCTCAAGGCTGGGCATTCATCGGAGGTCTGATGATGGTGGGGGTCCGTGAGCGCGTCAATGGGCCGCGCAGAGGCGGTAGTTGAGAGAGTGATCCGATGACCGCTCATCGGGACCGAGCCCCGAGCGGCACCCGCGACGAATGTCCGAAAACGGCCGTCTGTCAGCGCGTGCGAAGAAGGCGCGCAACCGATCTCCGGGGATCCGGCACCGTCGGGAGTCGGCGCGTCACAGCGCGCGGTACATGATGTGCAGCCCCACCCTGCCGTGCCGGGCGTGCTCGAACGCGTCCGGGACCGTGCCCAGGATCGTGAAACCGAGGGAGGTCCACAGACCGACGGCGCGGTTGGTCTCGACGACCGCGTTGAACGCCATGGCTCGGTAACCGTCGGCCTTCGCGCGCTCCAGGACGTGCTCGGCGAGGGCGCGGCCGATGCCGCGGCCGCCCTGGGCGGGGTCGACCATGAAGCCCGCGTTGGCGATGCCGGCGGCGGGACCGCCGTAGTTCGGCGCGACATAGGCCGAGCCGACGACAGCGCCGTCCACCTCGGCGACGTACGCACGCTGGCCCGGACCCATCCACAGGGTCCGGGCCAGCGCCTCGGGGGTGTACGGGTCCCAGGCGTACGTCTCGCGGGATCCGACGATCTGCCGCCGGAACGGCCAGATCTGCGCCCGGTCCTCGTCCTCCGCGTCCCTGATCAGCATGTGCGTGAGTCCGGCACGCGGCCGGTCAGGGACGGATACGGAGCCGGGGGCCGCTCAGTCCACGCTCGGGAGGATGTGGGGCTCCGCGAGGTCGTCCTCGTAGCCCGCGAGCCTGATGGGGGCCGAGCGGGCCCAGACGTCGAGGCTGCCCAGCTTCTCGGGCCGCCGCCCCGCGCGCTCCGTGCGTTCTCGGGGGCGCTGCTCGCGATTCGTCTTCTCTGGTGTCACCGCGCACTCCTTGTGTGTCGGGTAACCCTGTCCGGCGCGTCGCACCCGGCGTTCCCGTCGGGCGTCCGGCGCCCGGTCGGGCCTGGTTTCTCTACCGGTTCGGGCGCGGTGGCGCCGGTTTTCTGCATGGGCGACCCTGGATAGGGACGTCCCGCGACGGACCACGGGTGCTGGTTGGACCACGTTGTGCTGTCCGTCGGCTACAGACAGAGTAACCATATGAGCAGGGTCGCGCTCGATGGGGCCGAAACCAGAGAGACGGCTGGGGGTCGCCGGGGATTCATTCGGCCACCGGCCATATGACACCCGACTGGGCGACGACTACGTGGGGTCCGGCCGGGCCGTGTTGATCGATCGCCCCGGATCGTCGGTCGACTCGGCCGACGGCTGGGAGGTCACATCGGGCGAACCGGACGGCTCGGCGGGGTTCGGAGCGGGTGGCAGCACACCTCCCGGGGGCGGCGGTCCGGTGGGGCTCGCGGTGGCGGCGCCCGCGGCCTCGTTCGCGATGGCGTCGAAGTCCACGTCGCCCGTGTTCTCCAGCATCGTGATGTGGTCGAGGACGGTCTGGTTGGCGTCGGTGGCGAGCTCGCGGACCAGGCTGTTGCGGGTGGTGTGGCGGACCTGGGCGATCAGCGCGAAGACCTTGCCGTGGGAGTCGCGCAGCAGGTTCGCGAACTTGTTCTCGTAGTCCTTGCCGCTCGCGGCGGTCAGCTCGTTGAGCCACCCCTGCTGCTGCGGGTTGGGCTGGTTCGGCAGCTCCACGCCGAGTCGGCCCGCGACCGAGCGGACACGCTTGTCGAGGTCGGTGTGGCCGACGACGAGGTGATCGCCCGCCATCCTGATCGCCTGCGTCGGCGCCCGCTCCATGGCCTGCTGGCCGGCCGGTATCTCCCAGAGTCCGGCGAGCCGCACCTTGACCAGGAAGTCCCGGTCGGTGGCCGACAGGGGGCCCCACTGGGTGGCCACGCTGCCCGCGTTCAGGTTGGCCGACCCGGTGCCCGAGCGGTCGGCGTACGACCAGATCGGAAAGGCGAGTGCGCCCAGGGTGGCGACCAGGGCGGCGAAGATGAGCGCGGTCCCGTTGATGCGTCGCAAGCAATCCTCCCGATACCGGCGTCAACTCGCCGCGAGGGCGAGCTACTTGTTGGTACGGGAGGGTACGGACGTGACGCGGGTGGCGTTCAGACTTTCGCGCCCCTTTTTTCGGCCTACCCCCAGAAGGCGTCGGCCAGCGCGACCCCAGCGAAGGCGGCGCCGAGGCCGGCGGCGACGCTCGCGGCCACGTTGGCCACGGCGAAGAGCCGCGCCCCGTCCTCGCCCAGGCGGAACGTCTCGTACGAGAACGTCGAGTACGTCGTCAGGGCCCCGCACAGGCCCGTGCCGATGAGCAGCTGCACCTGCGGCGAGGCGGCGCCCGCGGCGACGGCGCCGGTGAGCAGGCCCAGCACGAGGGAGCCGCAGACGTTCACCGTGAACGTCCCCCACGGGAAGACGCTGTCGTGGCGGGTCTGCACGGCCCGGTCGGTGAGATAGCGCAGGGGTGCGCCGACCATCGCGCCGGCGATCACGAGGAGCCAGTTCACGCCCGCGTTCCGCCCTTCTCCCGGCCCACGTACCGGATGACCTCGCAGTCGTCGAGCATGACCAGGCCCTGCGACACCAGCTCGTCCAGCTCCGGCAGGAACGCCCGGACCCGCGCCTCGGTGTCGACGATCACGACGGCCACGGGCAGGTCCTCGCTGAGCGAGAGCAGCCGCGAGGTGTGGATCAGGGACGACGCCCCGAACCCCTCGATACCGTGGAAGACGCTCGCCCCGGCGAGGCCCGCCTTGTGCGCCCGGTGCACGATCTCGCTGTACAGGGGCTTGCGGTGCCACGTGTGGTTCTCACCGATGAAGACCGTCAGCCGCAGCGCACGCCCGGTCAGTCGCGTCATCGCTTCCTCCACGCCAGGACGCGGCGCGTCAGCGCCACTCCGAGCCCGACGGCGGCGAACGCCGCCAGGGGCGTCGCCGCGAGATAGACCAGGCCCGTACGGACCCGGCCGCCGTCCACCAGGCGCTGGATGTCCACCGCGTACGTCGAGAACGTGGTGAAGCCGCCCAGGACGCCGGTGCCGAAGAACGGCCGCACCAGGCGGTGCGCCGCCCACACGTCGGTGATGATCACCATGAACGCGCCGATCACGAAACAGCCGAGCGCGTTCACCCACATCGTCGTCCAGGGAAACGCTCCGGGCGACGTGGGCCACAGGAGACCGGCGCCGTAGCGGGCGCAGGCGCCTACGGCGCCGCCGAGCGAGACGACCGCCACGATCGGGCCCTGCGCCCGCAGCCCCGCGCGCCGCTGGGCAGGCACGCGCAGATCGACGTCCGGATCACGGGGTTCGTCCACCGCCGGGGACTGCCCACCTGTCATCCGTACCCGTCTCCTCCTCGGCCCCGGCGCGCCGCGCCACCATTGAAGATCACTGCCTGCGGTCAGCCTATCGCCCGTCCGGACGCACCGTTAATGTCCCGTTGTCCCCGCCGAAAGATGGCCATGGTGTCCTGCCGGGACACCGGCATACGGGCCCCAGGGAGGAGCCACACATGACACGGGTCGAGCTGCGCGGCGTCGACGAGCTGATGGATCTCCTGCACGCCTGCCGCGGAGCGTGGGACACCCCCGACCGCAGCGGCGACCCCGTCGACCTGCACGACCACGCGCTGCAGACCGCCGCGCTGCTGCGCCGCGGCCACCCCAGTGACAAGGAGCTCCAGCTCGCGGGGCTCGTCCACGACATAGGCCATCTGCTGCGCCCCGGCGACGACGCGGGCCACGCGGACACGGCCGCGGCCGCGGTGCGGGGGCTGCTCGGGGAGCGGGTGGCACGCCTGGTGCAGCTGCATGTCCCGGCCAAGCGTTACCTGGCGGCATCGGACCCGACGCGTGGCCTGTCGCCGCAGAGCGCGCTGACGCTGGAGACGCAGGGCGGGCCGATGACGCCCGAGGAGGTGGCGGCGTTCGCCCATGACCCGCTGGCCGACGATGCGGTGACGCTGCGTCAGGCGGACGACGCGGGCAAGGTGGTGGGCCTCGACGCCGGGGTCATGGAGGACTGGCGACCGGTGGTGGAGCTGGTGGCGCAGGGGTACCGGTCCACCAACTTCACACCATCCCTACGTAGTTGACATGTCGGACTGACGCTCCGTCATGAGACCGTACGCCCCATGACTTCGGAGCTCTCGCTGGAAGGCAGGGTCGCCGTCGTGACCGGGGGGTCGCGGGGCATCGGCCGGGCCGTCGCCGTGGCGCTCGCGGGTGCCGGGGCGCGGGTGTGTGTGACGGCGCGTGATCCGGACGGGGTCCGCGAGACCGTCGCCGCGCTGACGAAGAGCGGCGCCGAAGCCACGGGACTGGCCGGGTCCGTCGCGGATCCCGCGCATCTGTGGGAGCTGACGGAGCGGGCGCTCGACGCGTACGGACGGCTCGACATCCTGGTGAACAACGCCGCCACCAACGAACCGTACGGTCCGCTGATGGAGGCGGATCCGGAGGCCTGGCGCGAGGCGTTCACGGTCAACGTGGAGGCGCCGCTGCGGCTGGTGCAGTGCGCCTGGCGGGCCTGGATGTCGGAGCACGGCGGGGCCGTGGTGAACATCTGCACCGAGGGCGCCGGGCACGTCGGCCCCCGTGTGGGCGCCTACGGCACCAGCAAGGCGGCGCTGCTGCACCTGACGCAGCAGCTCGCGGGCGAACTGGCCCCGTCGGTGCGGGTCAACTCCGTCTCGCCCGGCCTCGTCCGCACGGAGATGGCGCGCTTCGTGTGGGAGCACGCCGAGGAGTCCGTGGCGACGGGGCTGCCGCTGGGCCGGATCGGGGAGCCGGAGGACGTGGCCCGGGCGGTGCGCTGGCTCGTGTCGGACGAGGCCGCCTGGGTGACGGGGGCCGACCTCCTGGTGGACGGCGGAACCAGGGTCAGGGCCGCGTCGCCGGGCCTCACTGATGCCGTCCACCAGCAGCTCCGTCACCGGCTGCCGGGCTCGCCCTAGGGCATTACCACTTGCCGGGCGCGTAGTCCTTCAGGAAGACGCCGTACAGGTCCTCGCCGGCCTCGCCGCGGACGACCGGGTCGTAGACGCGGGCCGCGCCGTCGATCAGGTCGAGGGGGGCGTGGAAGCCCTCGTCGGCGAGGCGCAGCTTGTCGTAGTGCGGGCGCTCGTCGGTGATCCAGCCCGTGTCGACCGAGGTCATGAGGATGCCGTCGGTCTGGAACATCTCCTGGGCGCTGGTCCGCGTCACCATGTTCATGGCGGCCTTCGCGGCGTTCGTGTTCGGGTGGCCCGCGCCCTTGTAGCCGCGGCCGAAGACGCCCTCCATCGCCGAGACGTTCACGACGTAGGCGCGTCCGCTCGACGCCTTCTTCGCCGCGTCGGACATCGCCGGGCGCAGCGCGCTGATCAGGATGAACGGCGCCGTGTAGTTGCACAGCTGGGTCTCGAGGAGCTCCACCGGGGAGATCTGCTCGATCGTCTGCACCCAAGTGTTGCTCTCGACGACGTCCGGGACCAGGCCGCCCGCGTCGATGGCGCTGCCGTCGCGGTGCCGGGCGACGCTGGCGTTGCCCGCGACCAGGGCGAGATCGGCGACCTTCTGGGCGTCGAGGCCGGAGATACCGGCGGGCAGCGCGGTCAGGCCGTCGACCGCGCCGGAGTTGAACGCGCCGATGACGTGGTGGGCGGGGAGCTCACCGGCCGGCAGCGGGGCGCTCTCGCCCTCGACGAGGGCGGCGTACGCGGAGGGCAGCCGGCGCACGGTCTGCGTCGCGTTGTTGATGAGGATGTCCAGCGGGCCCTGCTCGGCGACCTGCTCGGCCAGCGCCACGGCCTGGGCCGGGTCCCGCAGGTCGATGCCGACGACTTCGAGGCGGTCCATCCAGTCGGCCGAGTCGTCCATCGCCTTGAAGCGGCGGATGGCGTCCTTGGGGAATCGCGTCGTGATCGTCGTGTGCGCGCCGTCACGCAGCAGGCGCAGCGCGATGTACATGCCGATCTTGGCGCGGCCGCCGGTGAGCAGGGCACGCTTGCCGGAGAGGTCGGCGCGGATGTCGCGCTTGGCGCGGTTCACGGCGGCGCACTCGGGACAGAGCTGGTGGTAGAAGTAGTCGACCTCGACGTACCGGGCCTTGCAGGTGTAGCAGGAGCGGGGACGCTGGAGTATCCCCGCGAGCCTGCCTTCCTCGACCTGCGAGGACGGCAGGAGGCCCTCGGTCTCGTCGTCGATGCGCTCGGCGGAGCCGGTCGCGGTCGCCTCGGTGACGGCCTTGTCGTGGGCGGTCTTCGCGGCGCGGCGCTCCTGGCGGCGGCGCTGCTTCACGGTCCGGTAGACACCGGCCGTGGCCCGCCGGACCTGGATCGCGTCGGGGTGGTCGACGTCCAGCTTGTCGAGTTCGTCGAGCACGCTCAGGCAGACCGCGAGCCGCTCGGGGTCGATCCCGGGGCCGAACGACTCCTGTGACACCACCGTGGCGTCGGTGGCGCCCATCGGGCTGTCCTCTGTCATCGTCATCGCCGCTGCGTTCCTCGCGTCACTCGGACCGCGGCGTGCTGTGAGTGACCGCGGATGCTCCCAAAAGGCGGAACCATACAACCTGCTGTCGACATTCCGCCAAGTGGGCAGTTTATCCCGCTCCAGGACCGGGCCGGGAACGCCGGTCCTGGACCGCGGTCCGGTACGGCGCCGGTGCGACGCCACCCCTCCCCCTCAGAGCCCCCGCTGCTCCATCTCGCACACCCTCACCAGGGCAGCGAGTTCCTCGCGGATGCCGGTCGCGAGCACGTCCAGGTCGGGGACCGCGGCCGCGTCGGCGACCAGGCCGTAGTGCACACGCCCCCGGTACGTGGACACGGCCACGGCGAGGGACTGGCCCTGGGCCAGCGGAGCGAGCGGGTAGACCTCGGTGAGCGGGCAGCCGCCGAGCCGCAGGCCGAGGCTCGGCAGCGGCACGCTCGTGACCAGGATGTCGAACAGGAGCCGGGCCGCCTGGGCGACGACGGGCCCGCCGATCAGGTGACCGAGCGGCGGCACGTGGTCGGCGAGCAGGGCCACGGCGCCGGCGCCGCGCTGCGGGCCCGCGTCCTTGTTGTGGTCCATGGCCGTACGCACCGAGCGCAGCCGGGCCAGCGGGTCGTCCTCGTCGACCGGCAGCTTCACCAGGTAGCCGGAGAGCCGGTTGCCCTGAGGGTGGGCCGTACGGGGACGGCGCCGCGAGACGGGGATCAGGGCCCGCGGGCGCACCCCTTCGCTGCCGTTGCCGCGCTCGTCGAGCCAGCGCCGCAGGGCCCCGGCCACGACGGCGATGAGGACGTCGTTGACGGTGCCGCCGACCGTCTTGCGGACCCGGTGCACATCGTCGAGTTCCAGGACGACGCCCTCCGTGCGGCGGGTGCCCGTGGCGTTCGACGAGAAGGCGGCCGAGGTGTGCACGTCCATGGTGGCGCGGACGACGGCGGTGCCGATGTCGAGGGCCGTGACGGCGCTGGAGGCGCTGTCCCGCAGGAGGCCGGGCAGCTTGCGCGGGTCGAGGTCGCCGAGCCGGAGGTCACGCATGCCGGGGAACGGCAGCCGGAACCCGCGGGGCGTCTCGGTGGGGGGCGCCGTCCGGGAGACGGGCAGGTCCATCGGGTCCATCACCCCGGCGGCGAGCGTCAGCGCCCGCAGCCCGTCGGCCAGCGCGTGGTGGAACTTGAACAGGACGGCGAACGAGGTGCCGTCCGCCCCCGGCAGGACATGTGCCTCCCACGGGGGCCTCGCCCGGTCGAGCGGCCGCTCCATGAGGGCACCGGCCGACGCGTGGAAGTCCGCGGTGGGCTCGTTCAGCCGTACGTGGTCGAGCGGGTCGAAGTCGGGTACGGGCACGCGCGCCGCGCCACCCACGGGGATCCGCACCCCTTGGATGCGCATCCGCAGTCCGGGGACGGCGGGGGCGCGGGCGGCGAGGAGCTCCACCGCGTGCCGGGCGTCGCCCGGCGACGTTGCGGCGAACACTCCCAACGCGCCCAGGTGCATCGGGTGTTCGGCGGTCTCGATGTTCCAGAACGCCAGGTCGAGTGGCGCGAGGAGGTCCGGGCTCGGCTCGGGCCGAGAGTGCTGGGACTGCTGAGAGTTCACTGAGGCCGCTCTCGCGTCGACGACGGGGGAAAGCAGTCAACCGCTCTCCGGTGATTACGGTCAAGTACGATCAAGCTACACACAGTAAACAACAGATTAAGACCCGCCCCCTCTGTGAAGGGACGGGTCTCGTGTTGCTGGTGGGGCGTGTGGTGGCGTTACTTCAGTGCGGGCGGCGCCGCGTCGGCGGAGGTGCCCCAGGTGGAGGGCTTGTCGCCGACCGTGAAGGACAGCTCCCGCAGCCCGCGGATGTCGTCCGTCGTCAGATACGTCTTCCCGAAAGCGGTTCCGTCGGCCTGCGCCGACTGGATGTACCGCGCCGAGTCCGACGTCCCCGGAGCCTTCACCGTGAGGCGGCCCTTCGGGTAGTAGCGCCGGTCGAGGGTCACGTCCACCCGTTCGAAGACCGGGGTCGACAGGCCCCAGGTGTCCGTGCCGGGCTGGACCGGGAAGATCCCGATCGACGACAGGACGTTCCAGGCGGACATGGTCCCGAGGTCGTCATTTCCGGTCATGCCGGTCGGGGCGTCCGTGAAGAGCGTGAGCGCCGCGTGCACGACGTCGGTCGTCTTCCAGGGCTGACCGGTCGAGAGGTACGTGTAGGGCGCGATCAGGTCGGGCTCGTTCTGCGGGTTGTACTTGTCCGCGTTGTAGTAGGCGTACGGACCGTTGACCCACACCTCACGGGCGGTCTTCGCGGGGTCCTGCACCAGCTGGTCGTACGCGAAGAACGAGTCGAGGCGGTCGTTGGCCGCCTTGGTGCCGCCGATCAGGCCGACCATGCCGGGCAGATCCTGCGGGACGAGCCACTGGTACTGCCAGGACGTGCCCTCGTGGAAGCCCTCGCTCTGGGCGGGGTCGGCCGGGCCGGTGAAGGCGCCCGCCGCGTCCCGCGCCCGGAAGAAGCCGGTCGAACTGTCGAAGATCTTCCGGTAGTTCTGCGCCCGCTGCGTGTACCGCGCCGCGTCGTCCTTGTGACCCAGGTCCTTCGCCATCTGCCCGAGCATCGCGTCGGACAGCGCGTACTCCAGGGTCGCGGAGGCGCCGTGGTCGTAGTCGGAGTCGCCCGGCTTCACATGCGCGCGGTCCTTGATGTACGGCGCGAAGCCGTCCGCGATGTACTCCTTGTTGGCCTCACGGCCGACCGGCGCGGAGTCGGCGGGCGGGACCCCGTCGGCGTTCTTCTTCAGCGCGCGGTAAGCCTGCTCCTCGTAGCCCTTGAGCAGACCCTGCTGGTACGCGTTGGTGAGGAACGGGGTGACCGGGTCGCCGGTCATGATGTTCGTCTCGACCGTGCCGTAGCCCCACTTGGGCAGCCAGCCGCTCTCCTCGTCGATCTTGATGACGGAGATCGCCATGTCACGGGACTCACGCGGCGCGAGCAGCGACAGGAGCTGCGCCTGCGTGCGGTAGGTGTCCCACAGGGACCAGTTCTGGTAGTACGTGTAGCCCTTGGCCCGGTGGATCTTCTGATCCCAGCCCGTGTAGCGGCCGTCGACGTCGCTGCCTATGTTCGGCGCGAGGAACGAGCGGTACAGGGACGAGTAGAAGGTGCGGCGGAGCGTGTCGCTGCCGCCCTGCGCCTTGACGTCGTCGAGCCGGTCCTCCCACGCGGCCTGTGCGGCGTGCTCGACGCTGTCGTACGAACGGCCGCCCTCGGACCGGAGGTTGAGTGCCGCGCCCTTCGCGTCGACGTACGAGATCGCCGTGGTCGCCTCCACGCTGCGGTCCTTGGAGGTGTCGAAGCGGACGAACGCGCCGCTGCGCTCACCGCCGGCCGTCGACTCCTTCGAGCCCTCGGTGACCGCGTCGCCCTTCCACGTGCCCGAGGTGGCGAACGGCCGGTCGAAGTGCGTGATCGTGTACACCGTGTACGGCTTGGTGTCCTGGCAGAAGCCACTGCCGGTGATGGCCGTGCGGACGGTGCGGTTGTCGAGGATCTCGACCTTGGTGTTCAGGGTCTTGTGCAGCGACTGACCGGCATTGATGAGGACGTTGGCCTTGTCGGTGGCGGGGAACGTGTAGCGCTGCACGCCGGTGCGCTTCGTCGCGGTCAGCTCGGCCTCGATGCCCGTCTTCAGACCGACCTTGTACGAGCCCGGGCTCGCCTTCTCGTCGTCGTGGCTGAACTCGGCCGCGTACTTCGCGTAGTCGGTCGACGTGATGTCGCCGGTCGTGGGCAGCACGGGCAGATCGCCGCCCAGGCCGCAGCCGACGCCGGACAGATGCACGGTGGAGAAGCCGCGGATGTGGTTCTCGGAGTAGTCGTAACCCGTGTTGTGCCCCGTGTCGGGCGAGAACTGCACCATGCCGAAGGGCACGGCGGCGCCCGGGTAGGTGTTGCCCTCGTTCTCGGTGCCGATGAACGGGTTGACCAGATCGGTGAGCCGGCCCTCGTCGGTGGCCGCGGCCGCCTGGGCCGACGGCACGGCGAGCGCACCACCCAGGAGCGCGGCCGCCGCCACCGCCGTCCCCGCTCCGCGCAGCCGTTGGGTCCATCTCATGGCGAGACCGCCTCCTCGAGTCCTAGACAACGTTGTCAAAGCGCAGCGCGATCATTCTTCTGTCGCCTGCGTGTACTCGTCAAGAGACTCGACAGCGGGAGCCTGCCCGCGAGGCGCGGCTCAGGGCCCCCGCCGACGAGATGTCAGGGTCCGTCAGGCCACGACCTGTCGGCCCTTGCCCAGCGCGATCACCCCGCCCTTCGACACGGTGTACAGCTCGGCGTCCCGCTCCGGGTTGACGCCGATGGTCGCGCCCGGCGGGACGTCCACGTTCTTGTCGAGCACGGCACCGCGCACCACGGCACCCCGGCCGATCCGCACGTTGTCGTGCAGGACCGAGCCCTGGACGACCGCGCCCTCCTCGACGGTGACGCCCGGGGACAGGACGGAGCGGGTGACCTGGCCGCGGATGACGCAGCCCGGGCTGACGATCGACTGGCCCGCGATGCCGCCCGCGCAGAACTTGGCGGGCGGCAGCTGCCCGGGGTGCGTGTAGATGGGCCAGCGCCGGTTGTCGAGGTTGAAGGCGGGCTTGTCCGAGAGCAGGTCGAGGTGCGCCTCGTAGTACGCGTCGAGAGTGCCGACGTCCCGCCAGTAGCCGTGCTCGTGGTGCGTCTCGCCGGGGACGTGGTTGCCGTCGAAGTCGTAGAGCTGGGCGACGCCGCGCTCGGTGAGCATCGGAAGGATCGAACCACCCATGTCATGAACGGAGTCGGGCGTCTCGGAGTCCTGCTGCAACGCGTCGACGAGGGTCTTCGTCGTGAAGACGTAGTTGCCCATGGAGGCGAACACCTGGTCCGGGGAACCGGGGATGCCGGGCGGGTCGGCCGGCTTCTCCAGGAAGCGGTCCACGCGCGTGCCGTCACCGGCCGGCGTGATGATCCCGAACGACGAGGCGTCCGCGCGGGGTACACGGATGCCCGCGACCGTGACGCCCGCGCCGCTCTCGATGTGCTGCTGCAACATCTGACGCGGATCCATGCGATACACGTGATCGGCGCCGAACACCGCTATGTAGTCGGGCTGTTCGTCATGGACCAGGTTCAGGGACTGGAGAATGGCGTCCGCGCTGCCGAGGTACCAGCGCGGGCCGAGGCGCTGCTGGGCCGGGACGGGCGTGACGTAGTTGCCGAGCAGGCTCGACATGCGCCAGGTCGTCGTGACGTGCCGGTCGAGCGAGTGCGACTTGTACTGGGTCAGGACGCAGATGCGCAGGATGTCGGCGTTGACGAGGTTGGACAGGACGAAATCGACGAGGCGGTACGTGCCGCCGAAGGTGACCGCCGGTTTCGCCCGGTCGGCGGTGAGTGGCAGCAGACGCTTGCCCTCCCCGCCCGCCAGTACGATCCCGAGCACCGAAGGTCCACCGCGCATCCCAGCCCCCAGCTTCACCTTGAGGATCCAATTGGCCTTGTTGACGGACTACTTGGCCTTGTTGACGGACTACATCGCCTGGTTGACGGACTATGTCGCCTTGAGGATCTCGTCGTACACATCGGCCGTGCGCCGGGCCACGGTGTCCCAGCCGAACTCTCGCTCCGAGCGCTCACGCCCGGCGGCGCCCATGCGGGCCGCCTCTGCGGGGTCGGCCACCAGCCGGTTCAGGGCCTGCGCGAGCCCGCTCTCGAACGCCCGCGGGTCCCGCTCCTCGTAGGGCACGAGGAGGCCGGTCCTCCCGTCGGCGACGACCTCGGGGATGCCGCCTACAGCGGAGGCCACGACGGCGGTGCCGCACGCCATCGCCTCCAGGTTCACGATGCCGAGAGGTTCGTACACCGACGGACAGACGAACGCCCGTGCGTGAGTGAGGAGTTGAACCACCTCCGCGCGGGGCAGCATCTGCGGGATCCAGTGGACACCGTTCCGCAGGGCGCGCAACTCGTCCACGAGGGTGCGGAACTCACGCCCGATGGCAGGGGTGTCGGGGGCCCCGGCACACAGGACCAGCTGCGCCGACGGGTCCAGCTCCTTGGCCGCCCTCAGGAGATGGGGAACACCCTTCTGCCGCGTGATGCGACCGACGAAGACGATGTACGGGCGCTCCTGGTCGACGCCGATGCGGGCGAGGACGTCCGTGGCGGGGTCGGGGCGGTAGAGCGCGGAGTCGATGCCGTTGTGGACGACGCGGACCCTCGCCGGGTCGATCGCCGGATAGCAGGCCAGGATGTCGTCGCGCATGGCTCCGGAGACCGCGATGACCGCGTCGGCCGCCTCCACGGCGGTGCGCTCGGCCCAGCTCGACAGGGCGTATCCGCCGCCGAGCTGCTCGGCCTTCCAGGGGCGCAGCGGTTCGAGCGAGTGCGCGGTCACGATGTGCGGGATGCCGTGGAGCAACTTGCCCAGGTGGCCCGCCAGATTGGCGTACCAGGTGTGGGAGTGGACGAGTTCGCGGCCTTCGAGCGCGGCGGCGATGGACAGGTCCACGGAGAAGGTGCGCAGGGCGTCGTTCGCCCCGTCGAGCGCCTGCCAGGCGCGGTGCCGGCGCAGCCCCTCGGCGCCGCCCTCGCCCCAGGTGTGCACGTCGAGGTCGACGAGGGACCGTAACTCCCTCGCGAGGAACTCGACATGGACGCCCGCGCCGCCGTAGACGTCCGGCGGGTACTCCCGGGTCAGCAGTCCCACTCTCATCGGATACCTCCGTGGATACTCTGCCCTTCAGGGCGGAGAGGAATCGGATTTCTGCGGGGCAGGACAGCGGGCAACGGGCTGGGCTTCGCCGCCAGGGTGGATCGCAGTGCTTTGACCCGCGGGTTTGAACGTCACGTGTGGCGGCGGTAGTTTGCGAGTGTGACCACGAGGCAGGTGAAGCGGGCGTTCAAGTACCGCTTCTATCCGACGGATGCGCAGGCCGCGGAGCTGTCGCGCACGTTCGGATGCGTGCGGAAGGTCTACAACATGGCGCTTTCCGCTCGGACCGAGGCGTGGGCGCGGCAGGAGCGGATCAACTACAACCAGAGTTCCGCGATGCTGACGGCGTGGAAGCAGACCGAGGAACTGGCGTATCTGAACGAGGTCTCGTCGGTCCCGCTCCAGCAGGCCCTGCGGCACCTGCAAGGAGCGTTTGCCCAGTTCTTCGGCAAGCGGGCCAAATACCCGCGCTTCAAGAGCCGGAAGAAGTCGCGGAAGTCCGCCGAGTACACCACCTCGGCGTTCCGTTTCAGGGACGGTGAGCTGAGACTCGCGAAGATGAGCGAGTCCCTTCGCATCGCGTGGTCGAGACCGCTACCGGACGGTGTGAGCCCTTCCACGGTGACGGTGTCGCAGGACGCGGCCGGCCGCTGGTTCGTCTCTCTGTTGTGCGACGACCCCAGCATCAGGCACCTGCCCACCAGTGATGCCGCGGCCGGTATCGATGCCGGTCTCGACCACCTCCTTACCCTCTCGACGGGCGAGAAGATCGCCAACCCGAGGCACGAGCGCCGCGACCGCATCGCACTTGCGAAAGCTCAGCGCAGGCTGGCGAAGAAGGCCAAAGGCTCGGCGAACCGGGCCAGGGCCCGGCGCAAAGTCGCCAAGATCCACGCCCGGATCGCGGACCGCCGCCGCGATGCCCTGCACAAGATCACCACTCGGCTCGTGCGCGAAAACCAAACGCTCGTGATCGAGGACCTGACCGTGCGCAACATGGTCAAAAACCGGAAACTGGCCCGCGCCATCAGCGACGCCGCGTGGTCTCAGTTCCGGAGCATGCTGGAGTACAAGGCCGCCTGGTACGGGCGTGAGGTGATCGCGGTCGACCGGTGGTTCCCCTCCTCGAAACTGTGCTCCTCCTGCGGCACCTTGGCTGACGAGATGCCGCTCAGTGTCCGCACGTGGACGTGTGAGTGCGGCACGACCCATGACCGGGACGCGAACGCAGCGAAGAACCTTCTGGCCGCCGGGCGGGCGGTTGCAGCCTGCGGAGCTGGTGTAAGACCTCAACGGAGTTCTCCGGGCGGGCAGTCGGCGATGAAACAGGAAACCTCACGGCGCGAGCCGTAAGAACCCCTCCCTTCAGGGAGGGGAGCGTCAAGGTCACCCAGAAGCGGCCGGTGGGGAAGAGTGCTGCGGCGGCCGCTCGAAGCAGCAGTCGCCGCAGAGACCGCCGCCCGGGGTGCGGTAGATGAGGCAGCAGCTCGTGCGGCGGAAGGCGGTGCCGGTGCGGGTGCCGGTCGCGGTGAGGCGGGGGTCCTCGAAGAGTTCCGTGGTCAGGAGGCGGGCGCGGGCGGCGACGTCGGGGCGCCCCGCGCGGCGCGCCCAGCGGCTGATCTCGCGGGCCGCGCCGGCGAGCGCGGACCCGGCGTTGCCGCGCAGCAGCGGGGCGGACACGCGGTAGCGGGCGCGCAGTGCGGCCGACAGCGGTTCGAGGTGGCGGTCGAGGACGAGCTCCGCGATGTGCGCGCTGTCGGCGGGGAGCTGCCCCGTACCGGCGAGGAACAGGTCGTCGGGCGCACCGGCGTCGGGGTTCCAGTGCAGCAGCGCGGGGTCGAGGTCGGGGACGCGCCCGAAGAGGGCGGCGCTGCCGAGTGACAGCGACCAGAGGCGTGCCGCGAGTCCGAGTTGGGCGACGGACACGGCGACGCGTGGTTCGGGCACGGAGAGTGCTCGCGCGACCTTCTCGACGCGGTACGCGAGGGGGTCGCGGACCGGTGCGTCGCTCTGATAGACGCGCCCCAGCGTCGGCAGATCACTTTCTGCCGCGCCGGTGTCGCGCAGAGCGAAGAATCCGCCGAGGGAAACGAGTTCGCGCAGGTCGATGTGGGCTGTCACGGCCTCAGTACAGCAAGTAGGCGCTCGCAGGTCACGGGTGGGGTGCACCCCGTGTCCCCCACCGGGTGGAGGAGCCGGGGCCGGTCGTACTCCATCGGCAGTAGGACCCAATGCGTGCTCAGGTACGACGACGTGAGCGCCGGAAAGAGAGATCGTAGAGGTATGGAAACCGACCGTTCGCCGCGCCACGGGATGCGCTGCCGCACAGTGAGGAGCGGCCGATGAGCGCCCTCACGCTGGCCGTGCTTCTCTCCCTCGTCTCCGCGGTCGCATACGCGGGCGGCGCGATCCTCCAGGAACGGGTCGCGGTCTCCACGCCCCAGCACACCTATGCGCCGCTGCGCCGCCCGGTGTGGTGGTGCGCGGTCGTGCTCAACGGTCTGGGGGCGCTCCTGCACGTGGCGGCCCTGGCGTACGGGCCGCTGAGCCTGGTCCAGCCCCTGGGCGCGCTGACGATCGTGTTCGCGCTGCCGATGGCGGCGCTCTTCGTGCACCGCAAGGCCGGGGCCACCGCCTGGCGCGGCGCGATCATGGCCACGGTGGGTCTGGCCGGTCTGCTCTCCCTGACGGGGTCGGCGTCCGAGCAGTCCCTGGAGGGCGCGGAGCGGCTGATGGTCGCCCTCGTGACGGCCGGTGCGGTCCTCGCCCTGATGACGCTCGCCCACGCTGCGCACCGCCACCCCGTGGTGCGCAGCGTCCTGCTCGCGGGCGCGGCCGGCGTCGCGTTCGGCATCGCGTCCGTGTTCACGAAGTCCGTGGCGGTGGAGTGGACGGAGGACGGGACGTTCGCGCAGTTCTCGAGCTTCCTGGTGATAGCGGCGCTCGCCACGACCGGCATGCTCCTGTCCCAGGCGTCGTACCGCGGCGCGGGCCTCGCGGCTCCGCTGGCCACGGTGACCGTCGTGAACCCGGTGGTCGCGGCGGCGGTCGGTCTCACACTGTTCGGCGAGACGTTCCGATACGGCGCGACGGGCACCGCCCTCGCGCTCGCGTGTGGTGTCGTCGCCGCGGGCGGCCTGATCCTGCTGACGACGGAACGGATCAGCGGGTCGCGCAAGGCGGCCGCCGAGACGGTCGTCGCGGCGCTGCCGGCTCAGCCCGCGCCCGGGTCGCCGCGCGAGATCACCGACGGCGAACCGCTGACGCGGCGCGTCGGGGCGCCCGCGCGGGACGCCGGTCCGCGCGGCCGAAGGGGCAAGGGCGGCCACTACGACGAGTGGTACAGCCCCCGCGACGAGCGCATCAAATCCTGACGCCGTGCGCCCGCAGATACGCCAGCGGGTCGATGTCGGAACCGAAGCCGGGCCCCGTCCGCACCTCGAAGTGCAGATGCGGGCCCGTGCTGTTGCCCGTGGAGCCGGAGCGCGCGATGCGCTGGCCGGCCACGACCCGCTGTCCCGCCTTCACGCTGAGCGCCGAGAGGTGGCCGTACTGGCTGTACTTGCCGTCCGCGTGCCGGATCACGACCTCGTACCCGTACGAGCCGCCCCAGCCCGCGGAGACGACGTGGCCCGCGGCGATGGCCTTGACGGTGGTGCCGGTGGACACGGCGAAGTCGACGCCCGTGTGGTAGCCCTTCGACCAGGAGGAACCAGCCGCGCGGTAGGGGGTGCTGAGGCTCGCCGAGACGGGGGCGATGACGTCCTGGGACGCGGCCGGCTTCTCGGTCCGCGGCCGGGCGGCGGTGGCCGTACCGGTCTTCCTCGCGGGTGCGGTGTCCCGTTTCTGGTCGCTCTTCCTGTCGGTCTTCTCGTGCTTCTCGGTGGTCTTCTGGGCCGGCCGTTCACGTTTCTGCGGGGCGGCCGGGCCGCCCGGCTTCGCCGACGGGTGCAGGGCGAGCCGCTGTCCCGGCAGGATGAGGTCGGGGTCCGAGCCGATGGTGCGGCGGTTCGCCTCGTACAACTTCCGCCATCCGCCGGGAACTTCGCGGGCGTCGGCGATGCCGGAGAGGGTGTCGCCGCCGACCACCGTGTACATCTGGGCCGTGCCCGCCGTCGACTGGGGCGTGACCTCGGGCTTGACGTCCTTGACGGTGCGCTGGGGCTTCTGCCGGACGGTCTCGGTGTGCGGTCCTGGAGTGTCGCCGCCGCGGGTGAGGCCGGCGCGGGCCGAGCAGACCGGCCAGGCGCCGGGACCCTGCCCGTCGAGGACCTTCTCGGCGACGGCGATCTGCTGGTCCCTGGTGGCGCGGTCGGCGCGCGCCGCGTAGGCGGTGCCGCCGTACGCCTCCCAGGTGGACTGCGTGAACTGGAGCCCGCCGAAGTAGCCGTTGCCGGAGTTGATGCTCCAGTTGCCGCTCGACTCGCAGGCCGCGACCTTGTTCCAGGTGTTGGCGTCGGCGGCGTGCGCCACGCCCGCACCGATGAGAGGGATCGCCATCCCCGCGCTGCCCGCGGTGACGGTGAGCGAAGCCCGGTTGATCCGGTTCGGCTGATACCGGCGATGCCGACCGCGTACGGCCATGGAAGCCCCCTCAGACACACGTCAGAAGCGGCAAGTTAGCCGCTCCGGCACACTCGTGACAAGACCCGCACAGGGGTGACACGGGCAGTCAAGAGGTGCCAAGGGGGCGCTGTTCAGGCGTAGTTCGCGTATCAGCCGCGCAACTTCACCGGCAGCCAGTCGAGTTGGGCGGCCTGGTGGAAGGGCCCGCCGCCCTCGTGGTCGTTGAAGGTGTACACCTTGATCGTCTTGTCCTGGCCGGCATAGGCGTTGAAGGCCGCGAAGACCGTGGAGGGCGGGCAGGTCTGGTCCTCCAGCGCCACCGAGAAGAGGGCGGGCGCGGTGCCGCTCGCCGCGAAGTGCACGCCGTCGAAGTACGACAGCGTGCGGAAGACCTGCTCGTCGGCGCCGATGTGCGCCTTCAGGTACAGGGCTATCTCGCGGTAGGGGTGGCGTTCGGTGAGGGTGGCCGCGCGGGGGAACTGGCACAGGAACGGCACGTCGGGCGCGATGGCGACGAGGTCGGGCACGAGGCCGCCGACCGCGATCGTGATGCCGCCGCCCTGGCTGCCGCCGAGGGCCGCGACGCGCGAGGCGTCGACCAGGGGGTGCGAGCGGGCCGCCTCGACGGCGCGCACGGCGTCGGTGAAGACGCGCCGGTAGAAGTAGTCGTGCGGGTCCTCGATGCCGCGTGTCATGAAGCCGGTGTGCGCGGGTCCGCTGCCGACCGGGTCGGGGGTGTCGCCCACCCGGCCGCCGGAGCCCTGGCCGCGGGTGTCCATGACGAAGTGGGCGAAGCCGGCCGCGGCCCACATCAGGTTCGTGTGCGGCAGTCCGCGCCCGCCTCCGTAGCCGATGTACTCGACGACGGCGGGCAGCGGCCCGGTCGTCCCGGCAGGCAGGACGAGCCAGCCCTTGACCGGATGCCCGCCGAACCCGGCGTACGTAACATCGAAGACGTCGACCGCGGACAGCGGCACGTCGACCGGGACGAAGCGCGCGTCGAGGTCGTGTTCACGCGCCTCGGCCAGGGTCTTCTCCCAGAACACGTCGAAGTCCTCGGGCCGCGTCAATGTCGGCCGGTAGGCCCGCAGTTCGTCGAGCGGCAGGTCGAAATGAGGCACGGGCAGCTCCTTCTCCGTAGAGATATCCGTCGAGACTTCCGCAGCGAGTCCTGAGGGCTCGAGAGAGCGTCGCAGCGTCACCGTACGCCTCACCGCGCTACAAATGAACAGGAACGATCACCTCCCTACGTCAGGAGCGACAGGCATGAGCAAGTCAGCCCAGATCGGTGTCACGGGACTCGCCGTCATGGGGCGCAACCTCGCCCGGAACTTCGCCAGGAACGGCTACACGGTCGCCCTGCACAACCGCACCGCGTCCCGCACGCACGACCTCGTCGCGGAGTTCGGCGGCGAGGGCGAGTTCGTCCCCACCGAGACCGCGGAGGAGTTCGTGGCGGCGCTGGAACGGCCGCGCCGCCTGGTGATCATGGTCAAGGCCGGTGACCCCACGGACGCGGTGATTCAGGAGTTCGCGCCGCTCCTGGAGCCCGGCGACATGATCGTCGACGGCGGCAACGCCCACTTCGCGGACACTCGGCGCCGCGAGCGCGAACTGCGCGAGCGCGGCATCCACTTCGTCGGCACGGGCGTCTCCGGCGGCGAGGAGGGCGCCCTGAACGGGCCGAGCATCATGCCGGGCGGCAGCGAGGAGTCGTACGCGGCGCTCGGCCCGATGCTGGAGAAGATCTCCGCCAAGGCCAAGGACGGCGCCCCGTGCGTGACGCACGTCGGCCCGGACGGCGCCGGCCACTTCGTGAAGATGGTCCACAACGGCATCGAGTACGCCGACATGCAGCTCATCGGCGAGGCCTACCAGCTCCTGCGCGACGTGGCGGGCTACTCCCCCGCGCAGATCGCCGACATCTTCCGGAAGTGGAACACGGGCCGGCTCGACTCGTATCTGATCGAGATCACGGCCGAGGTCCTTTCCCACGTGGACACGGCGACGGGCAAGCCCTTCGTGGACGTCGTCGTCGACGAGGCGGAGCAGAAGGGCACGGGGCGCTGGACGGTGCAGATCGCCCTCGACCTGGGCGTCCCGGTGTCGGGTATCGCCGAGGCCGTCTTCGCGCGCTCGCTCTCCGGCCACGCGGACCTGCGCGCCGCCTCGAAGGACCTGGCGGGCCCGACGCCGACCGCGCTGAGCGAGCCGGAGGCGGCGGCGTTCGCCGACCGGGTCGAGCAGGCCCTGTACGCGTCGAAGATCGTGTCGTACACGCAGGGCTTCCACGAGATCGCGGCGGGCAGCGAGGCCTACGACTGGAACATCGACCTGGGCGCCGTCGCCTCGATCTGGCGCGGCGGCTGCATCATCCGGGCCGCGTTCCTCGACCGGATCACGGCCGCGTACGACGCCCGGCCCGACCTGCCGAGCCTCCTCTCGGACAAGACGTTCGCGCAGGAGATCGGCGCGGCGCAGGACGACTGGCGTGCCGTCCTGGTCGCCGCGACGGTCGAAGGCGTGCCGGCGCCCGGGTTCGCCGCCGCGCTCGCGTACTACGACGCGCTGCGCGCCGACCGCCTCCCGGCCGCGCTCACCCAGGGCCAGCGGGACTTCTTCGGCGCCCACACCTACCGCCGCACGGACCGCGACGGCGCGTTCCACACGCTGTGGGGCGGCGACCGGTCCGAGGTGTCGGCGTAAGGCCTTGCCGCTACCGAACACTTGCCCTACACCTCCACCCTGAAGGGTGGAGGTGGAGGGCATCCTGCCCGTAGCGGCCCGGAGGGGCGCAGTGGCATGGCCAGGATCACCTTGTCCGACAACGGAGTTGTCGGACCTACCGCCGGACGGGCGGAAAGTCAGGTCTGCGGAGGCCTTGTAAGACCGACCCTCACCGGTCGGCAGAGGCCCGTGAAACAGGAACCCAAGGTGGTACGGCGGAGCAGTACGGACCGGAATTCCCTGCCCTCGGGCAGGGAAGGGCGTCAAATGGGTGAAGGCTCCGGCTCGGGCGGCGCCGGGTCCGGGTCGGGGTTCGGCGGGCCCGGGGACGGCGGGGGCGGCGGAGGCTGCGGTGTGGGGCGGGGCGACGGGGGTGTCGGAACCGGGGCCGGGAACGGACCGGGATCGGGGACGTCGGGCCCCGGCGTGGGCGGGGTGACGGGGTCGGGGAAGGGATGCGTCATCGATTCCTCCTGGGGGGGTCGGAGGCCGGCCGCGTCCCGGGCGGGGGGCGGCCGGTCCCTGCCACTGTCTCCCGGCACGCGTGCCCACGCCTGCCAGGTCCACACACCGCCCCGGCCGGCTCTCAGCCCTTGATACGGGTGAGGCGTACGACGGGAATGTCCCGCTCGGTCTTCTTCTGGTAGTCCGCGTACGGGGCGAAGATCTCCACGAGGTGGGGCCACACCCTGGCCTTCTCCTCCGGGGAGAGAGTCTCGGCGCGGGCGTCGAACCGCTCCGTCTCGACGCGCAGCCGCACGTCCGGGTTGACCTCCAGGTTCAGGTACCACTCGGGGTGCTGGTCGGCGCCGCCCTTCGAGGCGACGATCAGGTAGTCCTCGCCGTCACGGTCGTAGATCAGAACCGTGCGGCGCCACTGCCCGGTGCGACGCCCCTGGTAGTCGAGCAGGAGGCAGGGCGCGCTCATCGGGCCCGGGATCGTCGTGCCCTCGGTGCCGCCGGACTCCTCGTACAGGCGGGCCTGCTCCGCGACCCAGCCGGTGGGGCTGATCACGACGTCGGTGCCGGTCTCGTCCTCGGCCATCTGGCTCTCCTCGTTCAGCTCAAGCCGGTGTCACTCGGTACGAACTCGGCTCAGCCTAGGCCGTGTTGTCCGCCGCCGCGCGCAGGCCGGGGCGGGGGCTGGACAGGACGGGGACCGTCGCGGTGGTCCGGTCGGCGGCGGGCGCCATGGAGGCCTGGGCGAGCACGACGACGTCGACATCGGTGAGGGCGTCCACGGCGGCGGCCACGAGGTCCCGGTACCCGTCCCGGTCACCGGCCTCGAAACGCTCCCAGGCTCCTGCGACCAGCACCGTGCGGACGTCGACGGGGCGGCCGGCCCGGGCGGCCTCCTCCTCGACGAGGGCGACGGTCGGCGCGAGGGTGCTCTCCAGGGCGGCGACCACGGCGACAACGCGTCCGGCCTCGACCGCGGCGGCGGCCATCGGCCGGTCCACGCGCAGGACGGGGACGCCGACGGCGGCGGACTGGGCCTCGGCGACGCCGCCGATGGTCGAGCAGGTGCAGAGCACGGCGGCCGCCCCGTCGGCCACTGCGGTTTCGAGCAGCGCGCGCACGTCGTCCGCGACGGCGTCGGGCCCGGCGGTCCTGGCCCGTTCGAGCAGACTCTCGTCCACGACGTGGCGCAGGGCGAGGCCGGGGTGGTCGGTGTCGCGCAGGGCGTCGAAGACGGGGACGTGGACCGGGGAGGTGTGCAGGAGGGCGAGGGTCACGCCGTCACCACTTGGCCGGGTCGTCGGCGAGCGCGCGCTGTGCGGCGTCCATCAGTTCGGGCGGGGCGACGGGGGCCTCTCCAGGATGGCGTGCGGCCCACTCCACGACGAACGGGCACAGGGGCGCGACGGCGATGCTCTCGCGGGCGGCGATGGCGTACAGCTCGCGGGCCAGCGATCCTGCGATGCCCTTGCCCTCGTGCTGGGGCTGCACGACGGTGTGCACGGGGACGAGGGCCCTCTCGGGCTTGTCGAGGACGAAGTACTGGATGTACCCGAAGACGGCGCCTTCGGGCTCTCCCGCCGCGCAGGCCACGAGGAGCCCCTTGTCCCGTTCGTCGCGGATCTCGATGTCGCTCATGGGGGTCTCCTCGCGTCTGCTGCGGGACGGTCAGCCGCTGGTGGCCGCCACCGCCTGGGGGCTGCGCTCCGTGTCCCCGCCGGGAACCGGCTCGGACGGGTCGGCGCCCAGGGCCACGATCCGGTTCTCCCGGTCCACGTGCACGACTTGGGGCCGCAGCGCACGCGCCTCGGCGTCGTCGACCTGAGCGTAACTGATGATGATCACGAGGTCCCCGGGGTGCACGAGATGGGCCGCGGCCCCGTTGATCCCGATGACACCGCTCCCCCGCTCGCCCTCGATGACGTACGTCTCCAGGCGGGCGCCGTTGTCGATGTCGACGATGTGGACGAGCTCGCCGGGCAGCAGATCGGCGGCGTCGAGGAGGTCACGGTCGATGGTGACGGACCCGACGTAGTGCAGGTCGGCCTGGGTGACGGTGGCGCGATGGATTTTGGACTTGAACATGGTGCGCAGCATTCAGCACTCCCGAAATTCGCTCCCTGCCCGCTTTTTGCAGGTCAAAGGCGTTCCGCACTCTACACCGGCACGCGTCGGACTCGAAGGGTGTGAGGAGACATCGGGTCGCTCCGGGCTGATCGGAGGCTGACCTCAGATCACGTGCTCCGGCCCCGCGCCCGGGCCAGCTGCTTCAGTTCGATGATGGTCGCGACGGCGTGCAGCCAGGCGGCCGCGGTGTCGTCGGCGGCGATCCCGCCCACCAGTTCGGTGCCGGCCTCCAGCCACTCCCGTACGAGGTCGGCCGCCTCCCGGCGGGGCAGGGGCTCGGGCAGCTCCGCGGCGCGGGCGAGTCCGCCGGCGCGCACGGTGTCGGCGAGGAAGGCGACCGAGCGCGGCTCGGTGCCGAGGCGGTCGAGGATGACGGCCGCGGCCGCGGCTCCGTCGCCGAACAGGGCGGTGCGCCGGGTGCCGGGCGCGGCGGTGAGGCCGTAACGCAGCAGGACGGTGATGTCGAGCTGTGCCAGCTCGTCGTCCGTGCGGTCCGGAGGGTACGGAGCGTCGTCGTTCATGGCGGGGCCTCGGGTGTCTCGTCTCATCTGACTGGTCCGCTGCGGCTCAGTTGACGGTGACGGTGTAGGTGATGCGCTCGGGGGGCTGGGAGGGGGTGGCCGCCCCCGTGGTCGGGGTGGCGGAAGGGCCGGTTGTCTCGGGGGGCAGGGTGGAGGTGTTGCCCTGGCAGGTGGTGAAAGTGCAGTGCAGCAGCGTGAACCGGGTGGTCCCCCTGCCCTTGGCCTCGAAGGTGAAGGTGTGCCGGTGGCCGGCGCCGGCCGCCGGCTCGTCGCCGGAGTCCGACCGGTCGCTCTGGCCGAGGCTGACCAGCACCGAGCCGTCGGGCTCGGGGTCGACGAGGTACCAGTACTCGCGCGTGGAGGCGTTCTGGTCGACGGTGAGTGTGAAGCGTTCGCCCGGCTCGGCGGTGATGCTGGTGTCCTTCACCGGGCGGCTCGTCGTGCGGCCCGTGGCGCCCGAGGGGTGGCTCGCGGTGCTCGTGGAACCGCCGTCAGGTTCGTCGGTGCCTGAGCCGCAGCCCGTAGCGAGAGCGAGGAGCGCGGTCGCCGCGATCACGGCACCGCCCCCGCTAGCGCGGAAGATAGACGCTGTACGCATCGGGGAGATCATTGCTGGAAGCCTTGCCCATGTGGCCATTGATGAAGTCGTCCTCGCTGACCCAGGTGGTCGTGCCCCAGGGGTTGTACACCTGGAGCATGTCACCCTCCTGGGCGATGATGGTCATGGCGTGGGCGCCGTCCTTGCCCGAGACGTCGACCGGGACCGGCCGTCCCTGAGCCACCGAATTCTCGACCTGGGTGAGGACCGCCCTGCGGTCGTCGGCGCTGTTCAGGTCCTGGCGCTGGTAGTCAGTGCCTGTGGCGCTGCCGACGGCGGTGTCGTTGATCCGTTCCTGCCCCTCGGGCCCCATGCCGCCCCAGTTCTTGCCGCCGTCGCCTTCGGTGTGCAGCCGGTGCTGTTCGGCCACCAGGCGCTGCTTGAAGGCTTCGGGGTCGTCCTGCTGTCCGTCGGGGCCGCCGGTGAGGTCGAGCGCGTACATGGGGTCGACCATGGCGCGGGACGTGACGGTGGACGAGGCCACGCAGGTGCCCTCGGAGCCGTCGCCGCCCTGGATCCACGACTGCCCGTCGAACGTCACGGAGTCCTTGTTGTTGTTCGCGCCGTCCGACGCCAGGCCCTCGTCGTCCATGCTGTCCTCGGCGGTGACCACCGGAGTGAGGTGCCGGCGCATCCAGTCGGGGTCCTTGCCGTGGATCTTGTCCTGGAACGTCCCTATCTCGGCGACGCTGTGGCCTGCGGCCAGGGCCTTCATCAGGTAGGCCCGCTCCTGCGGGCTGTCCGATTTCGCCAGCATCCGCTCCATGGCCGTCTCGTCGTCGAGGTTCAGCCGGTCCATACGCGTCGACGCGCGTGCCAGGTCGCCGGCCGTGAGAATCTCGTTCAGCTCGGTGTCGGCGCCCGCGACGCCGGTGTCCGCGAGCATCAGTTTGTCGACGGCGGTGAGTTCGCTGGTCTCCATCTTCCCGGCCCGCGCCTCGGCGGCCCACTTGTTCAGGTCCCGGGCCGCGACGCGGGTGGCCTCCTGCGCGTCGGAGACGGCTGCGTGCATCAGGTCGACCGCGTAGGAGCCGAAGTGAGCGGCGTTCTTGCGGTCCCACTCCTCCTCGTCGTTCTCGTGCAGGTCGTCGAAGAAGCCGTCCTTGCCGCCGAGCGTCTTCTTCTGCTCCAGCAGCTGTCCGCGGCCCTGCTCGTCCTTGCGCTGCGCGGCGCCGATCGCGTCGGCCAGCGTCAGCAGCACCGACGCGCAGCCCTGGAACGCCTCGCTCATCTGGGTCACGGACCGCCCGGCGGCGTTCACCACGTCGGAGGCGAGGACGCTCGTGTCGCCGACCCACACCTCCGGAAGACCCTTGCGGCCCACCCGGTCGACCTGGTCGAAGACACTGCCGACCTGGTCGAGCTGACCGCGGTAGAGACTTGCCAGTCCCTCCAGAACGCTCTGGTCGCCACCCGGTTCGGGCACCGAGAGGGCGTCGTCGATCAGGTCGAGGAGGTCGTTCTTGCTTCCGGCGCCGAGGATCTTCTTGGACAGCCCGGCGAGCAACGCGAGGCGGAGGGAAGGGGAGTTGAGGGGGGAGGAGAAGAACGACATCGGCCCGTCCCTCAGTAGCTCGACAGGGCAGAGGCGCGCCCGCCCTGCGTCGATGTGTCGGTGAGGCTGCTCGCGCCGCCGACGGGGACGCTGTCCGCGTGCGTCTTCACCAGGCCGTCGGTGCCGTGGTAGGTCTTCTTGGCCAACTGCACCTTGCCACCGAGCTCGTGCAACGCCGACGCCAGTGTCTTGGCCTCCGCCTCCCACGCCTTGGTGAACGCGTTGAGCGCCGATGCGGCGTCGTCGCCGCCGACATCGTCGTACGAGTAGGTCGTGCGGGACTTGACGGCCGAGCTGACGCCGTCCATGTCCGTGCCGGCGTCGTCGAGTTGCTGGGCCTGGCCGGTCATACCTGCCTTGACCTGGTATCCGTCCGAGCCCACCGCGTCTCCCCCGTATGCATTCGATCGCGACCGCGGGCAGGCTAACACGCACTGTTTATATGAAGGTTCACGCGTCGTCCGCCACGCACACCTCCTCCACATCACCCTCCCCACGGCACACCTGGGCGCTCATCCCGGCCCGGGCGAGGGCGCGGAACAGTGTGTCCCAGCGGGATGGTCGGGCTCACCGCACAGGCGTCGGGCCGGCATCACGGAGGGGACTGCGGACTCCCGGCCGGGCCAGGGATCGGGCTCACGGCTCCGCGAACAGGTCCGGTGGTACTTCCTGCCCCAGCCCGATCTCGGCCCAGATCGTCTTGGCCTGGCGGTCGTAGCGCGTGCCCCACATGGCGGTCAGTTGTGCCACCAGGAAGAGGCCCCGCCCTCCTTCGTCCTCGTCGCCGGCGTGGCGGAGATTCGGGGAGGTGTGTCCCGCGTCCGACACCTCGCAGATCAGTGTGCGGTCGACGTCCCGAAGCAGGCGCAGGGAGACAGGGGGGCGGCCGTATCGGACGGCGTTGGTGACGAGTTCGCTCACGACCAGTTCCGAGACGAACGCGGCATCGTCCAGCCCCCAGTCCTCCAGCTTCTCCCGGACGAGTGCGCGGACTCCGGCCACCTCGGCCGGGTCGGAGGCGACCTGCCAGGACGCCACGCTGTCCTTGGGGAAGGCGTGGACGCGCACCAGCAGCAGCGCGGCATCGTCCTCGGCGGATCCCGGGGCGCACAGGGAGACGATCTCGTCGCACGCTTTCTGTAGGGATCCGGCCGAGGCGTCCAGGGCGCCGCACAGGTCCGCCACTCCCTCGTCCACGTCCCGGCCGCGCGCCTTGACGATCCCGTCGGTGAACAGGGCGAGCACAGTGCCCTCGGCGAACTCGAGCTCCACGCTCTCGAAAGGCAGCCCGCCGACGCCCAGCGGGGGACCTGTGGGCAGGTGGAGCGGTCCAGCCCGCCCGGTGTCTGTCCCACGGCCGGTGGCGACCGGCGGGAGGTGGCCCGCGCTGGCCATGGCGCAGGTGCGGGAGGTGGGGTCGTACACGGCGTACAGGCAGGTCGCCCCGAGCGCCCTGTCCGTCCCCTCGTCGCCCGGCGTCCGGTGTATTCCGACGCGTGCCTGACCCACCAAGTCGTCAAGCCGGGTGAGGAGTTCGTCCGGGGGCAGGTCCAGGGCGGCCAGTGCCCGCACGCTCGTGCGCAGTCGTCCCATGGTGGCGGCGGCGTCCACCCCGTGCCCCACCACGTCACCGACCACCAGCCCGACGCGGGCACCCGACAGCGGAATCACGTCGTACCAGTCGCCCCCGACTCCGAGAGGACCGGTGGTGGGAATGTAGCGGTGCGCGAACTCGACGCCACTCGGTTGCGGTAGTTCTCGCGGGAGGAGGTCGCGCTGCAGTTTCAACGCCGTGGCGTGCTCGCGGACGTAGCGGCGAGCGTTGTCCACGCACACCGCGGTGCGCGACGCCAGTTCTTCGGCGACTGCGCGGTCCTCCTGGGTGAAGGGCGCACGAGGAGGCTCCCGCCGAAGGGTGACCGCGCCGAGCGTGGTGCCGCCCAGGAGCAGGGGCACGGCCAGCAGGCGTTGGCTCGCGGTCGTCGGCCGACTGCCGATGACACCCAGCAGCGCATCACCTTGCATGACGGAGGGGTCGCTCCTGGTGCGCTCCGCCATGAGCCGTAGCCCCTTCGGTGCACCGGAGGCCGAGGACGGGGCCTCATCTCCGGCCAGGACCGACTCCGCGACCTCGATGCGAACCGAGTCGGCGAGGTCCGGAACCACGAGCTCCGCGACCTCTTCCGCCGTCTGCCCGACGTCGAGGGTGGTACCGATCCCGCTGGCTCGGCTGAGCAGCGCCAGGCGAGCCCGTGCCTCGTAACGATCGGTGATGTCGACGGACGCCTCGCAGACACCCAGGGGGTGGCCCGCGTCGTCCTGAAGGCGGAAGTACGAGCACGAGTAGACCCGGTGGTACTCGCAGGTGGCGGGAGTGGGCCCGCGCCAATGGACGTCGAGTACGGCTTCGCCGGTGCGCAGCACTTCCTCCAGTACCTCCTCCATCTCGTGGTAACCCGGAGGGGACAGGATGCTGCCGTGCGGATAGAGCACCCTGTTGGCCCGGCCCTCCCATTCACCGGCGTGCCAGCCCATGACCTGCTGCACGACGTCGTTGGTCCAATTGAGGTGGGCGTCGGGGCCGTAGACGCTGAGCCCCACAGGAGCCTGCGTGAAGAGCCCGGACAGCATCGACTGGTCGGTCACCCACTCCTGGTAGCGGTCGCTCGCCGCCGCCATCACGACCCAGGCGGGGCTCCCCCGGTCCTGCTCCACGGGGAAGACGCGCAGGACCGTCTCCACCAGCGCCCCGTCCGGGCGTCGGACGGTACGCCTCTCGGTCCGGGCGCCCGCGAGGGCCGCAGCCCCCGCCGTCCCGAAGCCTTGCAGCGTGTCACCCCGGGCCCGGACATCTCGCAGAACCTCGCTCGCCGAGCGGCCGAGCACGTCTCGGGTTTCGGCACCGTAGAGGTTTTGGGCCCCAGGGCTCCAGCCAGTCACTCTCCCCTGCGCATCCAGCACGATCATTGCTGCTGTGGTCGTGTCGAAAGGGTTCTGATGACCGGTTTCGCATGATGCGTGCATCGTGGCCATGCGACCTGCCCAGTACCGGAATGTCTGCATTCAAGGCTACGCCTGGGGCCCCGCGGCACATCTTGGCCACAGGCCACGGTGCCGGGATCCGGCCTCCGGACCCGAGGCGTGGCCGACGTGGCCCGCCATGCGTCCGGGCCTTCGGCGGCCTCGGCGTCGGCTTGGCTCGCGAGCTCAGCGCGCACAGTGCGCCGGGACGGGTCGAGGCGGTCTTCCGCGACAGCAAGATCGGCGAGATCGGCGGGGTCCATGAGGGAACCGACGAGATCCGAAGTGGATCACGGCCCGGAACATCTGCGGCACGTAGATCACCGGATGAGCGTGGCATCCAGCGCCTTGCCCACGGCACGGGTAAGAACGCGGGCGTCAGCCCGTCGTCAGGGCGAAGACGAGGACGGTCAGGGCCCAGCACAGGACCACGAGCGCCGCGCCCGCCACGTCGACGCGGACGGTGCGGGTCCGGCCGGGCCGGAGCCAGAAGGCGAGGGCGCGGTTCACGAGGGGCATGAGCAGCCAGCTCAGAATGCTGACGCTCAGTATGTTGCTGAAGAACAGGCCGAGGTATCCGGGGATGCCCAGGACCTGGAATTCATGACCGACGGTCAGATTCAGCACCATGACGGTGGGATAGAGCGCGAGCACGACCGTCATGGACTGTTTCCAGTTGGGCGGGACCTCCTCGCCCTCGTCCGAGCCGAACCGGAACCAGCCGCCGAACGCCGTCCCCACCTTGCGGACGTCATAGGACGCGAAGTATTCGCGCCCCTCCTTCAGCAGGTGCTCCCTGCGGCTGGAGTCCAGCCAGGCATCGAGATGTTCACGGGTGTCGTACCGGAAAACGACCACCCAATGATCCTGGATTCCTTCGACGGGCCGGAAGAATTCGGTTCCCATGAAGCCCGGGAACTTCTCCTGCTCTTTGAGGACCTTGTCCTGCCAGTGCTCGAATTCCTTTGCCCTGCCCGGCCGTACGTCGTGCGAGATGACGGCCGTGACCCCCGCCACCCGGTCGGGCTCGTCGATGCGGCCGCCGGCGAGGACCTCCTGCGTGGGGGCACCGTCCAGCAGCTCACGGCCTTCTGCCAGCAGCTCCCGGCGCGCGGTCGAGTCCAGCCACGCGCTGAGCTGATCCGTGCCGGCGAAGCGGAACACCACGACCCATTCATGGTCCTCGCCCGAGCCGGGGGGATAGGTCTCCGTCCCCTCGAATCCGTCGAAGTCCCGAACGGCCCGGTTCACCTTTTCCTGCCAGCGGTCGTACTCCTCGTCGAAGCCTTCCCGTACCTTCTGGGAGGTCACGACGGTAGCGGTGCCGCTTGCACGGATACCCATACGGCGTAGTCTAGTTCACAGGAATTCAAACGACACTTGATCCACGATGCCCGGGGAATATCCGTCGCACGGCTGTCGCGCGAGAGATCAGTCTCCATGGACCTGAACACCATTACGGAAGTCGTCCGACGCCCGCCGCTCGACCGGCCCGGCGCGGACTGGCGCGAAGGTGATGCGTGGCTTGCGGGTGGCACGTGGCTGTTCTCCGTGGAGCAGCCCGGCCTGCGGCGACTGGTCGACCTGACGGCGCTGCGCTGGGACGCGCTCGTCCCGAGCCACGCGGGACTCGAAATCGGTGCCACGTGCACCATTCGCGATCTCTATTCCTTCGCCTTTCCGGGCGACTGGATCGCGGGCGCTCTTTTCGCGAAAAGCTGCGAAGCCTTCCTTTCCTCGTTCAAGGTATGGAATTCTGCGACCGTCGGCGGAAATATCTGTCTGTCCCTGCCCGCCGGACCCATGATCACGCTGACGGTCGCGCTGGAGGCCCGGTACGAACTGTGGGCCCCTGACGGGACCGTGCGCACCGTCGATGCCCTCGACTTCGTGACGGGCGACCATCAGAACGTTCTCGGCCCCGGGGAAGTCCTGCGGCGCATCGACATTCCGGCCCGTGCTCTGCGGAAACGCGCCACGCACCGCCGCTTCACGCTGACCCGCCTCGGCCGCTCGACGGTGTTCCTCGTCGGTACGCAAACACCGGGCACGAGCGACCTGTTGCTCACCGTCACCGCCGGCACGGCACGGCCTGTGCGCATGACTTTCGACGCCATGCCCGATGCCTCGACCCTGCGGCGGAGCATCGACGCCGTCCCCGCCGGTCTCTGGTTCGCGGATGCCAATGGGACCCCGGACCACCGTCGCCATCTGACGAAGCACTTCGCCGAAGAGATTCGTCGCGAACTGTCGGACGGTGGCCTGCCATGACGTACGTCGTGAACGGCAGGAGCTTCGACGAGGAGCCGGGCCCCGGCCAGTGCCTGCGGACCTTCCTGCGGTCGCTCGGGCACTTCGGCGTCAAGAAGGGGTGCGACGCGGGCGATTGCGGCGCGTGCACGGTGTGGCTCGACGGCTTTCCGGTGCACAGCTGCATCACACCCGCGTTCCGCGCACAGGGCCATGAGGTGACCACGATCGAGGGGCTTGGAGCACCAGGTCAACTGCATCCGGTGCAGCGGCAGTTCCGTGATGCGCCCGGGTTCCAGTGCGGCTTCTGCACCGCAGGGATGATCATGACCTCGGCGACCTTCACCGAGGCACAGAAGGCGGACCTGCCGCGCGCGCTGAAGGGCAACCTCTGCCGCTGCACCGGCTACCGGGCGATCGAGGACGCCGTGAAGGGCGTCATCGGCGTCGAGAGCGCCACGCCGGGAAAGGCAGTCGGGACGAGCGTCGCCGCGCCGGCCGGCGACGAAGTGGTGACCGGGCGTGCCGAGTTCACGATGGACACCGCCGTCGAAGGGCTGCTGCACCTCAAGGTGCTGCACTCGCCGCACGCGCACGCCCGGATCGTGTCGGTCGACAAGTCCGCCGCGCTGGCGGTGCCGGGCGTGCGGCGCGTCTACACCTGGCAGGACGTGCCGCGCAGGCGGTTCTCCACGGCGATCCACACCGACCACCTCGTCGATCCGGACGATACGTACATCCTCGACGACACGGTCCGCTTCGTGGGCCAGCGCGTCGCCGCGGTCGTGGCCGACACGGTCGGCGCGGCGGAGGAGGGCTGCAGGAGGATCGAGGTGGAGTACGAGGAGCTGCCTGCGGTGTTCGACCCGGAGGCCGCCATGGCCGACGGGGCTCCTCAACTGCACCGTACGGACGACGCGTTCGTCCGCGATTGCGTCCACAACATCCTGCTGGAGCTGCACTCGCACATCGGCGATGTCGACGCGGGGTTCGCCGAGGCCGACGTGATCCACGAAGGGACGTACTCCTCGCCCCGCGTTCAGCATGCCCATCTCGAGACCCATGGCTCCATCGCCTGGGTGGAGAACGGCCGGTTGACCGTGCGGACGAGTTCACAGTCGCCGTCGATCGCGAAGGTCAAGCTCGCGCATCTCTTCGCGCTGCGCCCCGACCAGGTCCGCGTGTTCTGCATGCGGGTCGGCGGCGGCTTCGGCGGCAAGCAGGAAGTGATCTCTGAGGATCTGGCGGCGCTCGCCGCCCTGGACACCGGACGGCCCGTCTGCTTCGAGTACACCCGCGAGGAGGAGTTCACGACGGCGTCGCCGCGGCACCCGATGAAGCTGACGGTCAGGCTCGGCGCGAAGGCGGACGGCACGCTCACAGCCTTCCAGGTCCGCAACGTGTCGAACACGGGCGCCTACGGGAACCACGGCGGCGAGACGCTGTACGCGGGCGGCGCGGCCGTCATGATCTACCGCTGCCCGAACAAGAAGTACGACGGGTTCTCCGTCTACACGAACACCGTGCCGAGCGGGGCGCTGCGCGGCTACGGGATGACGCAGCCGGCGTTCGCCGTGGAGTCGGCGATGGACGAACTGGCCCGCGCCCTGCACCTCGACCCGTTCGAACTGCGGCGGCGCAACATCGTGCGGCCGGGCGACCCGCTCGTCGCCCTGCACGACGGCCCCGACGACGTGATGTTCAACGAGGACGGGCTCGGCAAGTGCATCGATCTCGTGGAGCACGCCATGGCCCGTGCCGCCAACGAGCCACCGCACGGCTCCGGTTGGCTCTTGGGGTCCGGGGTCGCGAGTTCCCTGCACGAGACCGCGCCCCCGACCGAGCACCTCTCCGAGGCCTGGGTCACGCTCGGCGACGACCTCGTGTACGAACTGGCCGTCGGCACGGTCGAGTTCGGCGAGGGCACGTCCACCGCGCACGTCCAGATCGCGGCCAACCAACTGGGGACGACGCCTTCGCGCATTCGCCTCGTTCAGTCGGACACAGACCGCACGGGATTCGACACCGGCGCGTTCGCGAGCGCGGGACTCTTCGTGGCGGGCAACGCCGTGCTCCGCGCGGCCAACGCCGTGCGCGACCGCATCCTCGAGTTCGCCGCCGCGCACACGGGTGTCCACGTGGTCATGTGTTCGTTGGGCGACGGGGAAGTCGTCTGCGGGGACCAGCACGTACGGCTGGCCGAACTCGTCGCGCTGGCCCGCGCGCGCGGAATCCGGTTCACCGCCGCACGCAAGGCCTACGGATCGCCCCGAAGCGTCGTGTCCAACACGCAGGGATTCAAGATCGCGGTGCACCAGGTGACGGGCGAGATCCGCATCCTCTACAGCGTGCAGGCCACCGACGCGGCCGTCGTCATCAACCCCGCGCAGGTCCGGGGCCAGGTGGAGGGCGGGGTGGCCCAGGGCATCGGCTTCACGCTCACCGAGAACTACCACGTCGACGCGGGCGGAGCCATGGCCAACCCCAACCTCCGCAACTACCGCATCCCCACCTACGCCGACGTCCCCCGCACGGAACTTCTCCTGGTGAAGTCGGCGGATTCCTTCGGGCCCATGGGGTCGAAGGGGATGGCGGAATGCTGCATCAACCCGGTGGCCCCCGCACTGGCGAACGCGCTCCACGACGCCACCGGCGTCCGCTACCGCGCACTGCCCCTGACGCCGGAGCGGATCTACAGCCGGCTCAGGGAGAACCGGTCGATACGGACGGCCTGAGCCGCGCCCTGATCCAGGAATCGGGTCAGCACCCCGCACCGGCCCATGGACTCGGCGGCAGCATCAGTCCACGAGAAGCCGACGGTCGGGAAGCGTACGTCCCAGGCGGGCCAGCGGGGACAGCGACATCAGCAACGGTGACAGCAGCATCCCCGCCGCCGTCACCGCGAGGCTGGGGCGCAGCCCCCACTCGTCCGCGAGGAATCCGCCGAGCAGGGACCCGAGCGGGGTCAGGCCCATGCCGACGAAGGTGATGGTCGCCGCCGCGCGGCCCTGCATCCCGTCCGGGGTCAATGCCTGCCGGACGCCCATCACCGTGACGTTCACCAGCTGGCCGAAGGTCCCGAACACGAGGCTGACCGCGACGAGGGCGAGAACCGTTCCCGCGGAGGAGCCGTGCAGCACGGGCACGAACAGGAACGCGCCGTCGCCGAGTGCCGCTGCGGACACGAGCACCACGCCGTGCCCGAAGCGGCCCGGCAGGCGGGCTGCCAGCAGCGAGCCGAGGAGCGCGCCCGGCCCCGTGGCCGCGAGCGCGAGACCGACCTCCGTGCCGGACAGGTGCAGCTCGCGCGGCAGGAAGAGCAGATAGACGGTCATCGTCGCCGCCAGCGAGAACTGGAAGGCGGCCGAGGCGAGGCACACGGCCCGCAGCGAGGGGTCACCGACGACGAAGCCGAGGCCCTCGCAGATCCGCCGCCAGACCCGCGGGGGACGCCGCGGGGGCTCTTGCGTGGGCTCCGGGGGACGCTGCGAGTGTTCCTGCCTGGGCTCCGGGTGAGGCTGTGAGCACTCTTGGGTGGGCTCCTGGAGGCGCTGCGATCGCTCTCGCCGCGTGAAGTCCGAGAGACGCTGCGAGAGGTCCCGCGTCGACTCCGAGTGACGCTGCGAGCGCCTTCGCGTGAAGTCCGGCAGACGCGACGGGAGGCCCCGCGTCGGCTTCGGGTGACGTCGTGAGCGCCGTTGCGTGGCCTCGGGGAGCGACTCGCCGCGGCGGATCCGCCGGATCGACAGGCACGACAGCGCGAAGAGGAGAGCGCCGGACACGGCAGCGATCGGTGCCGACAGGAGCGAGACCAGCGCCCCGCCGAGTGCGGGGCCCGCGATCTGGGCGGCGGAGCGGCTGCCCTCCAGCGCGCTGTTGCCCCGCACCAGCTGATCGCGTTCCACGAGCCGTACGAGAGACGACTGGTAGGCCACGTCGAAGAACACGGAGAGGGCCCCGACGGCGAAGCCGGCCACGAGCAGCGCGGGCAGGCCGAGCGCGCCGAGGAGTCCTGCCACGGCGACGGTGCCCAGGGCCAGCGCCCGGCCCACGTCGGCCAGCACCATCACCGTGCGGGTGCGCCATCTGTCCACCCACGCGCCGGCCAGGAGTGAGAGCAGCAGGATCGGCGCCTGTCCCACCGCACGCAGGACGCCGAGCTCACCGGCGCCGGCGTCGAGCGTCAGGACGGCGCAGAGCGGCAGAACCACCAGAGTTGTGTGTTCGCCGAGTTGGGAGACCGTCTGGCCCACCCAGAGTCGGCGGAAGTCGCGGTCCCGCCACAGGCTTGGGGAGGCGGGCCGACCGGAGGTGGATCCGGCGGAGGAATCGGATCCCGCGGAGAGACCGGAGCAACCGGAGGAATCAGAGGACGCGGACGAACCAGCGGAACCAGAGGACGCGGAGGACACAGGAATCCCTTGCGGTGCAGACGACGAGGCCCGCCACCGGGCGCGCACAAGGCGCACCGACGGTTCAGGCAGGAGAGAGCTCGCTGTGCCACACGACAAGGGCAGCACGCGATGACGGGCCGATCACGGCCTGCAGCGTCAAAGCGTGCGCGTACGACCGGGCATGCCTCACTCCTCCGGGGTTGCTCGCCGCCCCGACACTAGCCCGTACCGAAGGAGAGGGACATGGGAAAAATCGTGATCAGCGAGAACGTCTCGCTCGACGGGGTCGTCCAGGACCCGACCGGCGAGGAGGGCTTCAGGCGCGGGGGCTGGTTCGACCGGATGGCGGGCAAGGACCGGCTGGAGTGGACCAAGGTCGAGTTCGACGAGGCGCTCGGCACGGAGGCACTGCTGCTCGGCCGGCGGAGCTACGAGTGGTTCGCGGCCAGGTGGCCGTCCCGGAGCGGCGCGTGGGCGGAGCGGCTGAACGCGCTGCCCAAGTACGTCGTGTCCTCGACCCTCGTCGACCCCGTGTGGAACAACTCGACGGTCCTCGCCGGCGAGGTGGTCACCGAGGTCTCGAAGCTGAAGCGGGAGCTGGACGGGGACATCGTCGTCTATGCCAGCCGCAGGCTCGTGCGCACGCTGCTCGAGCACGGTCTGGCCGACGAGCTGCGGCTGATCGTCCACCCGGTCGTGCTGGGGGCCGGCGAGCGCCTCTTCGGCGAGACGGGTGACGAACTGTCGCTGCGCCTCCTCGACACCCGCACCGTCGGTGACGGCCTCGCGGCGCTCACCTACGGGATCGTCCGGGACGCCGGGCGACACGCGGCATGAACCCGGGTCGCCCCGCGGTGCGCCGCGACTCCTGCACGGTCACGATGGACGAGGCGTCACAGAAGACGGCGTCGCAAAGGGACACCCCCCCTTTGCATAATCATTCTCCGGGATGCATACTCTTCCTATGTCTAAGGTTCTCACCTCCCTTCCCGCCGGCGAGCGCGTCGGCATCGCCTTCTCGGGCGGCCTCGACACCTCCGTCGCGGTCGCGTGGATGCGCGACAAGGGTGCCGTCCCGTGCACCTACACCGCCGACATCGGCCAGTACGACGAGCCCGACATCGCGTCGGTGCCCGGCCGCGCCAAGACCTACGGTGCCGAGATCGCGCGCCTGGTCGACTGCCGTGCGGCACTGGTGGAGGAGGGCCTGGCCGCGCTCGCGTGCGGCGCGTTCCACATCCGCTCGGGCGGCCGTGCCTACTTCAACACGACGCCGCTGGGCCGAGCCGTCACCGGCACCCTGCTGGTACGCGCGATGCTCGAGGACAACGTCCAGATCTGGGGCGACGGCTCGACGTTCAAGGGCAACGACATCGAGCGGTTCTACCGTTACGGCCTGCTGGCCAACCCGCACCTGCGCATCTACAAGCCGTGGCTCGACGCCGACTTCGTGACGGAGCTGGGCGGCCGCAAGGAGATGTCGGAGTGGCTGGTCTCCCACGACCTGCCGTACCGGGACAGCACCGAGAAGGCGTACTCGACCGACGCCAACATCTGGGGCGCCACCCACGAGGCCAAGACGCTGGAGCACCTCGACACCGGCGTGGAGACCGTCCAGCCGATCATGGGCGTGCGGTTCTGGGACCCGTCCGTGGACATCGCCGCCGAGGACGTCACGATCGGCTTCGAGCAGGGCCGCCCGGTGACGATCAACGGCAAGGCGTTCGCCTCCGCGGTCGACCTCGTCATGGAGGCCAACTCCATCGGCGGCCGCCACGGCATGGGCATGTCGGACCAGATCGAGAACCGGATCATCGAGGCGAAGAGCCGCGGCATCTACGAGGCCCCGGGCATGGCACTGCTGCACGCCGCGTACGAGCGCCTCGTGAACGCGATCCACAACGAGGACACCCTCGCCCAGTACCACAACGAGGGCCGGCGCCTCGGGCGGCTCATGTACGAGGGCCGCTGGCTGGACCCGCAGGCCCTGATGGTCCGCGAGTCGCTCCAGCGCTGGGTCGGCTCGGCCGTCACCGGCGAGGTGACGCTGCGGCTGCGGCGCGGTGAGGACTACTCGATCCTCAACACCACGGGCCCGGCGTTCAGCTACCACCCGGACAAGCTCTCGATGGAGCGCACCGAGGACTCGGCGTTCGGCCCGGTGGACCGGATCGGCCAGCTCACCATGCGCAACCTCGACATCGCCGACTCGCGCGCCCGCCTCGAGCAGTACGCGGGCCTCGGCATCGTCGGCACGACGCACCCCGAGCTGATCGGCGCCGCGCAGGCGGCGGCGACGGGCCTGATCGGCGCGATGCCGGAGGGCGGCGCCGAGGTCATCGCCTCCCGCGGTGAGGTCTCCGAGGACGACGAGCTCCTCGACCGCGCCGCGATGGAGTCCGGCACCGACTAGCCCCGACGGGCAGGACGTGACGAGGAGGAGGGGGTGGCCGCTGCGGCCACCCCCTCCTCCTCGCTCTGTTCCAGGCGGCTAAGCGGCTTCCACCACGTCCGCCGGGTTCGCGAACTGTGTGCGGTACAGCTCCGCGTACCGGCCGTCCTCGGCGAGGAGCGTCTCGTGGGTGCCGCGCTCCACGATGTGGCCGTCCTCGACCACCAGGATCTGGTCGGCGGACCTGATCGTGGACAGGCGGTGGGCGATCACGACGGCGGTACGGCCTTCGAGCGCCTCCGCGAGCGCTTCCTGCACGGCCGCCTCGGACGTGTTGTCCAGGTGGGCGGTCGCCTCGTCGAGGATGACGACGCGCTGCCGGGCGAGGAGCAGGCGGGCGATCGTCATGCGCTGGCGTTCGCCGCCGGAGAGGCGGTAGCCGCGCTCGCCGACGACGGTGTCGAGGCCGTCGGGCAGGGAGTGCACCAGGTCCTCCAGGCGGGCGCGGCGCAGCACGTCCCACAGGTCGTCCTCGCTCGCTCCGGGCCTGGCCAGGAGGAGGTTGGCGCGGACACTGTCGTGGAAGAGGTGACCGTCCTGCGTGACCATGCCGAGGGTCTCACGCAGGGATACGGCGGTCAGGTCACGGACGTCGACCCCGCCGATGCGTACGGCGCCCTCGTCGGTGTCGTAGAGGCGGGGCATGAGCTGGGCGACGGTCGACTTGCCCGCGCCGGAGGTGCCGACGAGAGCGACGGTCTGGCCGGGTTCGGCGCGGAACGAGATGCCGTGCAGGACCTCGGCGCCCCCGCGGGTGTCGAGCGAGGCGACCTCTTCGAGGGAGGCGAGGGAGACCTTGTCGGCGGACGGGTAGCCGAAGCGGACGTCCTCGAACTCCACGGCGACCGGCCCCTCGGGAACCTCTCGGGCGTCCGGCTTCTCGTCGATCAGAGGCTTGAGGTCAAGCACCTCGAAGACGCGCTCGAAGCTGACGAGGGCGCTCATGACCTCGACGCGCGCGCCGGCCAGGGAGGTCAGCGGCGCGTAGAGGCGGGTGAGAAGCAGGGCGAGGGAGACGACAGCGCCCGCGTCGAGGGTGCCCTCGATGGCGAAGTAGCCGCCCAGGCCGTAGACGAGCGCGAGGGCGAGGGCCGAGACGAGGGTGAGCGCGGTGATGAACGCGGACTGCGCCATGGCCGTGCGGACGCCGATGTCCCGTACGCGGGACGCGCGGGCGGCGAACTCGGCGGACTCGTCGCCGGGCCGGCCGAACAGCTTGATCAGCGTGGCGCCGGGCGCCGAGAAGCGCTCGGTCATCCGGGTTCCCATGGCCGCGTTGTGCCCGGCCGCCTCGCGCTGGAGCCGGGCCATCCGCGTACCCATGCGCCGCGCGGGCACCACGAACAGCGGCAGGAGCACGAGTGCGAGGAGCGTGATCTGCCAGGACAGCGTGAGCATGACGGCAAGGGTGAGGAGCAGGGTCACGACATTGCCGACCACACCGGAGAGCGTGTTGCTGAACGCTCTCTGCGCGCCGATCACATCGTTGTTGAGACGGCTGACGAGGGCGCCGGTGCGGGTCCTCGTGAAGAAGGCGACGGGCATGCGCTGCACGTGGTCGAAGACCGCGGTGCGCAGGTCGAGGATCAGGCCCTCGCCGAGGTTGGCCGAGAGCCAGCGGGCGACGAGGCCGAGGCCCGCCTCCGCGAGGGCGATCACGGCGATGAGGAGGGCGAGGCGGACGACGGTGCCCTCGTCCTTGCCGGCGACGATGGTGTTGACGACGTGCCCCGCGAGGACGGGGGTCGCCACGGCGGTCAGCGCGGTGACCACGCTCAGGACGACGAACTGGG
The DNA here is from genome assembly GCF_036345255.1 of Streptomyces sp. NBC_00569. Classification (NCBI taxonomy): domain Bacteria; kingdom Bacillati; phylum Actinomycetota; class Actinomycetes; order Kitasatosporales; family Streptomycetaceae; genus Streptomyces; species Streptomyces sp. NBC_00569. Next base: position 1,505,184 of record NZ_CP107783.1, read on the forward strand.
CGATCCGGCGCCGGTGCGGACGCGCGAAGGCGGCGATGCGGCGGAGGGTGGCGGGGGCGAAAGGTCGGGTGTCCTGCTGGGCGTTCATGACGCTGTGCAGCTGCGTCCACGCCGTGGTCTCCATGCTCATGCAGTAGACGGTAAGACCTCAAGCAAGATTGAGGTCAACACAAGGCCTCATTTCACGGTGGGGGGCGTCTGGGAGGCGCGCGGGCGACGTGCCACGCTGGGCATCACTGCGACGTTGACGTCCTCCCCGCCCTGAAGCGGGGATTCCCCTATAGGGGGTTCGGCCGGTCGCCCGGCTTACGGGTTCCTGTTTCACAGACCGGCTGGTGCCGAGGTCTCCGCAGGCTGACACGGGCTGTCCGCCCGCGTGTCGGATGTTCTTCGCCGCGTTGACGTCGGCATGCTCTGCGTGTCCGCAACCTGAGGCTTTGCACCGAAACACCGCTTGGCTCTCGCGGTTTCCTTCGGTGACCAAGCCGCAGGCGGAACACCGCTGCGACGTGTACGCGGGGTTCACCTTCACCACGACCGTGCCCGTGTACCGGGCCGCGCTGATGAGGGAGAGTTCGAGACGGTGCCATCCCTTGTAGAGAATGGCCCGGTTCAGGCCCCGTTTCTGCGCAACCTGCCGGCCCGGCTCCGCAGGGGTGCCGGAAGCGGAGGCCGTCATGTTCCGGGTCTTGAGGTCTTCCAGGACGACCAGAGCGTTCTTCGCAACGATCCGGGACGCGGTCTGCGCGCAGAAGTCTGCCCGCCGGTCCGACACACGGCCCATGACCGCGTTCATAGCAGCGATCACCTTGGCCCGGTTGGTACTACCGCGCTCGGACCGGGCCAGGCGCTGTTGCAGCCTCCGATACCGGGCGGTCTCCCCAGGCGTGATGAACGCCCGGTCGTGGAAGTCGCCGTCCGAGGTGACCGCGGCAGTCTTCACGCCCCGGTCGATCCCGACCGACGTGTCCGCCATGGCGTGCCGCTGGGGAGTGACGGCCTGGTCGTCCACGAGGAAGGAAACAAACCAGTGCCCGGACCTGCGGCTGACCGTCGCGGAACGGATCTCTCCGCCCAGGGGGCGCGACCAGCGAAAGCGCACCCACCCCAGCTTCGGAAGCTTCACCCGACCCCACTTACGGCCCAGGCGCTCCACGGTGATCAGACTCCCGGCAGGGAACCGGAACGAGGGAGACCAACGGGCCTTGGACCGCCACCGCACCTTGAACGTGCCGTGATCCCGGCACGCCCTGTCGAGATCCCGCAGGGTCTGCTGCAACACGTGCGACGGCGCAGCCTTCAACCACCCGTGCTCACGCTTGGCATCAGCCAACTCACCGGCCTGCGGGACGTAGTTCATCCACGCGCCCCGACGCCGATACGCCCGCCGCTGCTCCAAGCCGATGTTCCACACCGACCGGCACATATCAGCAAACTCCTGACACTGCGCAGCCTGACCCGCCGTCACCTCAAGCCGATACCTGCGACCAGTCAGCACAAGAACACCCCCTTCCAAACTCAGGCGATCAGGCTAGCGAGGGCCACTGACAACACAGCCAACTCCGCCCCTACGCGGCTACAGTCCGAGGACGAGCTAACCCCTCCCTCAAGGAAGGGGTCTGCGCTCAAGAAACCCGATCACCCAGGAGGGTCCGGATGCCGGTCCGCGTCGAGCGCCGAGGGCATGTGACCACGGTCGTACTGTCCCGCCCCGAGGTCCGCAACGCGGTCGACGGGCCCACGGCAGCCGAACTGGCCGCCGCTTTCAAGGAGTTCGACGCCGACGAATCCGCGCGCGTAGCGGTGCTCTGGGGCGAGGGAGGCACGTTCTGCGCGGGCGCCGATCTCAAGGCCATCGGCACGGAGCGCGGCAACCGGGTCGCCGAGGAGGGCGACGGGCCGATGGGCCCGACCCGTCTGCGGCTGTCCAAGCCGGTGATCGCCGCCGTGAGCGGGCACGCGGTGGCCGGCGGTCTCGAACTGGCGCTCTGGTGCGATCTGCGGGTCGCCGAGGAGGACGCCGTGTTCGGAGTGTTCTGCCGGCGCTGGGGCGTGCCCCTCATCGACGGCGGCACGGTGCGGTTGCCGCGGCTCATCGGCGAGAGCCGTGCCATGGACCTGATCCTGACGGGCCGCCCGGTGTCCGCCCCGGAGGCGCACGCGATGGGGCTCGTCAACCGGCTCGTGCCGCCCGGCCGGGCGCGTGCCGAGGCGGAGGAGCTCGCGGAGCAGATCGCGGGCTTCCCGCAGGCCTGCATGCGCGGCGACCGCGCCTCGGTTCTGGACCAGTCGGGTCAGGGCGAGGAGGCGGCCATGGCGGGTGAACTGCGTTACGGGGCAGCCGTGCTGGAGGAGAGCCTGAAGGGGGCCGCGCGGTTCGCGTCGGGGGCGGGGCGGCACGGGTCGTTCACCGACGCGTGACCTGGCGCCGCGCCCGTCCCCGGCGAACGGTCAGCCGGAGGTGTGCAGCGGTACCGTCAGCTGCTTCAGCCACGTGCCGGTGGTGAAGTCACGCGCCTTGATGACGACCGAGTGGGGGCCCACCTCGATCTGGAGGCCCTGGTTGAAGGCGCCGCCGAGCGAGACCTCGCCGCCCTTGCCGTCGTCCATCCAGCCGACCTGCACGGCGGCGGTGTTGACGACGGTGAACCCTTCGAGGTTGCCGGTGCCGGGGACGACGCGGCGCACCACCCAGTCGGACAGGTTGAGGTCCCAGTGGGTGTGCCCGGAGAACAGGAACACGTCCTTGTGGCGGCCCAGGATCGACAGGAGCCGGTCGGGCTGGAGGTAGTCGCTCATGTAGAGCTTGTTGTGTGTGCCCGACACGGTGTTGGGCAGCGGGTGGTGGGTCAGGACCATGACGGGACGGCGGCGGCGCGCCCAGTGGGCGAGCCGGTCCTCGAGCCACGCGAACTGCTCGTCGCTGATCCACACCTCGTCCCACAGCTTGGCGTCGTGGTAGTGGGAGTAGCGCTCGGTGCCGAGGCTGAGGACCGGCACGCCGCCGAACGAGGTCTCCGAGTAGACCTTGCCCCGCTGCGCGAACGTGTAGAAGCTGCGGAAGAGGGAGTCCTCGGTGGTGCCGTTGGGCCAGGTCGCCTGGGCGAGGGTGTTCGGGTCGCTGTACTTCGGCACGTAGAACTCGTGGTTGCCGATGGCCCACGCCACGTTCTTGGGGTGCGGGTGCTTGTCCAGGGTCTGGCGGACGGCCGCGTACTCGAAGTCGTAGCCGCGCGGGGTGATGTCGCCGGCTATGCCGAGGCCCGCGCTGCGGGGGTTGACCGAGTGCAGGTCGTCGAGCGCCTTGCCGAAGTCCGTCAGGTCGCCCTGGATGTCGCTGATGATGTTGAACCGTACGGTCCCGCCGTCTCCGTGGCGCTGGGCCGCGGGCCCGGCGGCGGGTGCCGCGTCGGCCGCGGGCGCGGAGGCGAGGGTGCCGGTCGCGGCGAGCGCGCCGCCCGCGAGCGTCGCGCGCCCGGTCGTGGCCATGAACGATCTGCGATCCATCGGTGTTTCCTCCAAAGCGACTGCCCCCGTGTACGGGTGGTTGGTCGTCCCGAGCGTTACGGGTCGCGATGGCCTGACGACGTACCGGAGGTGACCGAGGCCTTAAGACTGGTCTAGCCCAGTTATCTTTTCGAGACATGGTCACGGTCAATGTGCCCCGATACCCGTTCAGCCCAGTTCGAGGGTGGTGACGCCGAAGACCCTTTCCTGGGCGAACGGCCGCACGGGGCCGGTGTACATGCGGGCCGTGGCGAAACCGGGGGTCAGGCCGTACGCCTCGGCGAGTGCCACGGCGGGGGCGTTGGATTCGGGCACGTCCACGGCGACCGGGGCCCGGCCGACCGCGGCGATCAGGGCGTCGAACAGTGCGCGGGCGTCCTGCGGCGTGTCCGCGAACAGGGGGCCGACACGGAAGGTCTCGCGACCCGGGCGGATGACGCCGTAGCCGGTGACGCGGCCGTCGACGACGCGGGCGAGGGCGCGGTGCCCGTCCCCGGCGAGCCAGGAGGCGAGGAAGCGGGGGCGCTCCGCGGGGTAACAGGCGCTGTCGTACAAGGCGATGGACTTGAGGCCGCCCGCGTCGGCGACGGGGATGACGGTGCCGGGCGCGAGGTCGGGGGCCGGGCGCGGGGCCTGCGGCACGCCCGCGTAGCGGACGGTCTTGTGGGCCGGCTCGAAGCCGGACTTGCGGTAGTTGTCCTGCTGGGCGGGGACGCCGTCGAGGCCGACCGTCCTGCCGCCCGCGTGCGCGAGGCCCGCCTTCCAGGTGGCGATGCCGTAGCCGCGGCCGCGCAGGTCGGGCCGTACGAGGTAGAAGCCGAGGAAGGCGTAGTCGTCGCCGTAGTTGACCACGGAGATCGCGGAGACCGGCTCGCCGTCGACCCGGCCGATGAAGAAGCCGTCCGGATCCTGGGCGAAGAAGCTGCGGGCGTCGGCGAGGCCCGGGTTCCAGCCCTCTTCCGCCGCCCAGCCGCTGATGACGGCCCAGTCGTCGAGCGTGGCCCGGGTGATGTCGAGCCGCTCGGGCACCTCGGGGGTGCCGGGGGTCCGGTGGTCGCCGGAGGTGTGGGGGTCCGGTCGCGTCATCGTCGCCTCTCCGTTCCTGCGCGGCGCACCCCTGGCCCGCCGCCCTTGATCCATGCCGGACCCATCCTTCCCGATCGCCTCCCCCCGCCGCGACCACTGAGGCACGATGATCGGGCACTTGACCGAACTGAGCCTTTTCACAAGGGAGTTGCCGCATGGGGGAGATCACGCCGCCGCCCGCCGACCGGATCGACATCAGCAAGCCGCATCCCGCACGGGTCTACGACTGGTTCCTGGGCGGCAAGGACAACTATCCGGTCGACGAGGAACTCGGCCGCCAGATCGTGGCCCTCGAACCGCAGTCCAAATACGCGGCCCAGCACAACCGCTGGTTCATGCAGCGCGCCACACGGTATCTCGCCGGGGCGGCCGGGGCGCGCCAGTTCCTGGACATCGGCAGCGGCATCCCCACCGAGCCCAACCTCCACCGCATCGCCCAGGGCGCAGCGCCGGACGCCCGTGTCGTGTACGTGGACAACGACCCGATCGTGCTCGCCCACGCGGGGGCACTCCTGCACGGCACCCCGGAGGGCCGCACCGAATACCTCTCGGCGGACGTGCGGGAACCGGAGAAGATCCTCGAACTCGCCGCGACCATCCTGGAGTTCGACCGTCCGGTGACGCTGTCGCTCATCGCGCTGCTCTACTTCGTCCCGGACTCGGACGGCGCCCACGACCTCGTACGCACCCTGATGGACGCGCTGCCGCCGGGGAGCCACCTGGTCCTGTCGCAGCTCGCGGGCGACTTCGATCCGGAGCGGACGCGGGAGGCCGTGGCGATGTACGCGGCGGGCGGGGTGACGCTCGTGCCGCGCTCGCGCGAGGAGATGGGCCGCTTCTTCGACGGGCTCGACCTGCTGGAACCCGGGATCGTGTGGCTGCCGGACTGGCACGCGGAGCTCGGCGTGGACGAGGTCAGGAACGGTTCGCCGGTTCCGCTGTACGCGGGGGTGGCACGCAAGCCGTAACCCCCGCCCTCAAATCTTTATGGTCACCTTGACTATATTCACGCTGCGCAATACCGTCGCCATGACGAAAACATTCAGGGGGTACCTGTCATGGCCGACATCAAGCGACGCTTCGGGCTGCACCATCTGCGCTCCGCGCCCACCGCCCACATCCGTCACCACAAGCGCGGCGCACTCGCCCACGACGGCACGGGCCTGAGCTTCTGGTTCCGGGCGCTGAGCGCGGCACTGTCCGAAGTTCCGGTTGACGACCGGGAGTTGGCGGTCACGTTCCACGCGCGGACCGCCGACTTCCAGGACGTCGCCGTGCAGGCCTCGGTGACGTACCGGATCAGCGACCCCTCGCTCGCCGCCGCCCGGCTCGACTTCTCGCTCGACCCCGACACCGGCGCCTGGCGCGGCACTCCCCTGGAGCAACTCTCCGCCCTGCTCACGGAGACGGCGCAGCAGCACGCACTGGACGTCCTGGCGCGCACCCCGCTCGCGGAGGCCCTCGCCGACGGCGTGACGGCGGTGCGCGAACGGATCGCGGCGGGTCTCGCCGCCGAGCCCAGGCTGCCCGCCACCGGCGTGGAGGTCGTCACCGTGCGCGTCGTGGCGCTGCGCCCCGAACCCGAGGTGGAACGGGCGCTGCGCACGCCGGCCAGGGAGCGGATCCAGCAGGAGGCCGACCGGGCGACGTACGAGCGGCGCGCGGTGGCGGTCGAACGGGAGCGTGCCATCGCCGAGAACGAGCTGGGCAGCCGCATCGAACTGGCCCGGCAGGAGGAACAGTTGGTCGAGCAGCGCGGCACGAACGCGCGCCGCGAGGCCGAGGAGAACGCGGCGGCGGACGCGGTACGCGCCGAGGCGGAGGCCGCGCGGGCGGTGCGCCTGGCCGGCGGTGAGGCGGAGGCGGCGCGCGCGGTCGGCGAGGCGCGGGCGCATGCGCAGGAGGCGTGGCTGCGGGTCCACTCCGAGGTCGACGCCGCGACGCTGCACGCCCTCGCCGCCACGCAACTGGCACAGAACGTGCCGAGGATCGAGAACCTGACCCTCTCCCCCGACGTGCTCACGGGCCTGCTCGCCCGGCTCGGCCACGACCGGGGTGAACGACCGTGACACTCGCCCCGCGCGCCGTACTGGTCCACCGGACCACGGAGTACGAGGAGTTGCTGGCCCGGCACGGCACGCACGGCCAGGCCGCCTTCTTCCTCTCCTCGCGCGGGCGCTCCGTCGAGGAGGTGGCCGAGCGCCATCACCGTACGGCGCGCGCCCTCGCGGAGGTCGCGGCGGCCGTGCCGCTGTCGTGGCGCAGGACCCGTCTCGAGCGGGCGGATCTGGACCGGTTCCTGTTCGGCCCGGAGGACGTGGTGATCGTCGTCGGGCAGGACGGTCTGGTCGCGAACGCGGCCAAGTATCTGTCGGGCCAGCCGGTCGTCGGCATCGACGCGGATCCGGGGCGCAATCCGGGAGTTCTGGTGCGCCACCGGGCGGCCGACGCGGCGAAACTGCTGCCGGCCGCCGTTTCCGGCCGGGCGTCCGCCGACGAACTGACCATGGTGGAGGCGGTCGCCGACGACACGCAGCGGCTGCTCGCGCTCAACGAGATCTACCTCGGTCCGCCGTCGCACCAGACGGCGCGCTATCGCATCGGTCCCGACGACGACACGTACGCGCCCGAGCCCCAGGCCTCCTCAGGCGTCCTGGTCGGCACCGGGACCGGCGCCACCGGCTGGCTGCGTTCACTGTGGCAGCAGCACGCGAGCACGCTGCCGCTGCCGGGCCCGGCGGAGCCCCGGCTGCTCTGGTTCGTGCGGGAGGCCTGGCCCTCCCCCGCCACGGGAACGTCCCAGGTGGAGGGCTCCCTCGGCCCCGCCGACCGGCTGCGCGTCACGGTCGAGTCCGACCGTCTGGTGGCCTTCGGCGACGGCGTGGAGAGCGACGCGCTGGAACTGACCTGGGGTCAGACGGTGCGGGTGGGACGGGCCCGGGAGCGGCTGCGACTGGTGGCCTGACGGCCACCCCGCCGACTACTCCGGCGGCGTCGGTGTGTCGTGGCTGTGGTACATCGCCTGGATGTCGAGCTCCAGCTTCACCGTGGGACCGACCACGGCGATGCCGCGGGCCAGCATGCTCCGCCAGTCAAGGGTGTAGTCCTCCCGGTGGAGTTCGGCCGTGGCGAGGGCCGCGCAGCGCAGCTCCTCCGCGTAACCGCCGTTGACCATGCCGAGATAGCCGGTGTCCAGTTCCACCGTGCGGCTGACGCCGTGCATGGTCAGCGCGCCCTGGATCGTCCACTTGGTGCCACCGCGGTACAGGAAGCGGTCGGAGGAGAAGTGGATGTACGGGTAGCGCTCGACATCGAGGAAGTCGGCCGAACGCAGGTGGTTGTCCCGGGTCTTGTTGCCCGTCGTGATGCTCGCCGCGTCGATCCGCACCTCGACCCGCGAGTCCGCCATGTCGTTCGCGACCTGGATGCCGCCGTCGAAGCGGGTGAACCGGCCGTGGACGTGCGCCATGCCGACGTGCTTGGCGATGAACCGGATCGCGGTGTGCGGCGGGTCGAACAGCCAGGTGCCGGGCTGCGGCAGCTCCGGCGGGCGCCCCATGTGCAGCTGCACCGAGGTCAGCGGGAGCGTCTCACCGGCGACGACGTCGACCGTCTGCTGGTGGGGCTGGAGTCCGTCGGCCGCGATCATGACGCCGTAGCGGCCGGGCGGCAGCGTGAGGAAGACGAGGCCGTACGGGTCGCTGACCACCTTCGCCACGACGCGGCCGTTGCCGACCCGCGTCACGGTGACGTCCGCCCCCGACATCGGCTGCCCCATGGGGTCGGCCACCTCGCAGTGGAAGGCGCCGGCGCCGTGCGGCACGGGGTGCACCAGTCCTGCCCCGCGCGGGTCACGTCCGGACCGGCTCCTCCTGAACAGCGCGAGGGGCATGCAGATCACCTTCCGACTCGGCCGCAGAACCTCCGCAGCGGGCTCGCACATACGATCCCATGTCCGCGATCTCCGCTGATCAAGGGCGCCAAGGGTTACCGGCGGCAACTGCGTGGTGAATACACGGGAATCCGACATACCGCCGCCGGAGCGCTCCAGATTCCACACTCCCCTCACCTTTCACCCACCACTCGACCATGCCCGCACCCCCGTCGGCTCCGTGGATCGACGGACGAGGACGGGCGAGCGCGGGCGCGGGTGAACCACTGGGACGCAGCGCCACTTCCGCGCCATATGTCTGCCGATTACGGGTCAACCGTTGACTCGCCCGATCGCGCTCTGACAGATTCTCGACGCCATGAATGCGACAGAGCCCGACCTCTCCGCCAGGTGGAAGCGGTTCGCCGAAGCACACTGGGGCAGGGAGCCTGCCGCGGTTGCGTTCGCGCCGGGCCTCGGGCCGGAGCAGGTGTACGGGGCCGTCGCCGCCTCCTGCGCACCGCCTGCCGAGGACGCGGCCGGCGTTCGTTTCGCCACCGCGACGCAGGGCCGATTACGCGACGCGGGCGCGCTGCTGCCCGGCCGCGACGACGCCGACCCGGACGCGTACCGGGACCGGCTTGCCCGTCAACTCACCGGTTCCGGCTGGCTGTTGAGTGTCGGGCAACCGCTGTGGCGGGACTACGAACTGTGGGCTCATGTGCGTGAACTCGTCTCCGGGCTGTGGCGGGCGGTGGGCTGGCCCGCCCTGCCCGTGACCGCCGAACTCGCCCTCGGAGAGCGCTGCGCCGGCCCCGACGCCCCCGCCCCGCGTCCCGGCTCGTTCGCGCTCACGTGGGTACTCGCCGGAACCATGACGGTCAGGCTCTGGCCCGAGCACACCGGAACCGAGTATCAACTCGCGGCGAATGCAGGGGACTTGTTGTACTGGCCTGCCGGGTGCCGCCACCTCGATCACTACCTCGACCGCTGCACCACGTTACGGATCGTGGTCCCCGCTCGCCGCGCCGCCGCCCTGACCCACGTACGGGGACTTCTGGCGGACCGCATGCAGGAGGACCCCGCCTACGCGGGCACCCCGGGCATCCTGCCGTTCCCTCCCCCGGCGGGGCCGGACGGCGAGATCGGTGCGGCGGAGCCGGTCGCCGCCACCGCGCGGCTGTTCACCGGGCTCGCCGCCGACCCGGGAACGGCCAGGGAGTTGCGCGTGTCCTGGGCGGCCCGCAGATCGGCGGCGGGGCTGGAACCGGCGCCTCCGCCACGACCGGTCGTCCCCCTCACGCCCGGCCTGCGCGTACGGGCCTCGGCCGAGCTCTTCCGCATACCGGACGGCCCCGGACGCGCCGTGTGGGCCGCGAACGGACACACCCTGGCGGTCGAGGGGGCGGGACCCGAACGCGTCAGGAGGCGGCTGCGGCCCGGAGTGACCCTCACCATAAGGGAGTTGGGACGCGGCTCGCGGATGTCCGCGGAGAGACTGACCCCGCTCCTGTCCGACCTGCATCGCATGCGCGCCATCGAACTGGTGGGCGGAGACGGGGCGGCATGAGGGAGGACCCCCGCGTCACCGAGCCCGCAAGCCACGCCGCCGAGCCCGCGGACCGCGCCGCCGCCCCCGGCGAGCAGAGGCGGCCGGTCCGCCTCGACCGGCGCGACCGGCTCGACTGGCGGGAATTCGGCGAGCGGTACTGGGACCGGCAACCCGCGCTGTTCACGTCGGTCACGCCCGCCCCCTTCGATGTGCACGAGGTGTTCGAGACCGCCGTCGCCGCGGCTCACCGCGGAGGTCCCTTCGGCGTGCCGCCCTACGCCGGATTCGCGGTCGGCGGCGAGCCCCAGACGGACCCCGGCGACTTCCTGCCGCAGCCGAGGGACGGCTCGTTCGCGGGCTACCACCAACGGCTCGTCCGGCAGCTCTCCGGCGAGCCGTACTCCCTGGCCCTTCAGGCGTTTCACGCGTTCCACCATCCGTTGTGGGCGCGCGAACGCGCCTTCTTCTCCGGCCTGTGGGCGCGAGTGGGGCAACCCGCGCAGAGCGCCTTCACGACACTGGTCCACGGCACGTACGAGCAGCCGCTCGCCGAGGCGCTGCCCGGTCAGCGCGTCGCGACGTTCCTGTTCGTACTGGGCGGGCGGCAGCGGATGCGCTTCGGTGCGGCGGACCGGAGCGCTTCCTACGCCGTCGAGGCCGGCCCGGGCGACCTGCTGTACTGGCCTTCGCATCTCTCCCCCGCCGCCGAGCCCTACGCCGGCTGGGCGTCGACGGGCGTGCGCGTGAGCGTCGTACGGGAGGGACGCCAGGCGGCCGCCGAGCTGTACGACCTGCTGTACGACGTGACGCCCGAGACGCTGCTCACGCCGGACCCGGATCCCGCGGGCGCCGCGCCGCCCGGCGAGGAGGGCCTGCTCGTGCCCGACGCCGAGGCGGGGCCGGAGCTGCCCGCACCCCTGGAGCGGGCCCTCGCGCACTTCCGCTCGGCGGGCGCGCGCGGGCCGCTGGAGGAGCGGGTCGCCCGGCAGTCCCTGCGGCACTGGACGGCCGGGGGTTTCCGGCCCGTGCCGCCGCCGGCGCCGCGCGGCAGGTTCGGCGACGACGACGTCGTACGGGCCACGGAGCGCGTGCTGTGGACCGAGGCCGCCGGGCGGCGGCTGTACTCCGCGTGCGGCCATGTGGCGGCCACGGAGCTGCCCGCCGCCGACCTGGCCGCCGTACTGCGCGTCCTCAACTCCGGACGACCGCTGCCCGTCCGTGAACTCGCACCGGCCGCACGGGTGTTGCTGGCCGAACTGACGGCGTTCCGTGCGCTGGAGCGGCTCTGAGACCCCGCCGGTCCGTCACCGCCGTCACTGTCCCGGCGCCGGGATCGCCAGGTACTTGTACTCGAGGAACTCGTCGATGCCGACCCTGCCTCCCTCCCGGCCGATGCCGGACTGCTTGACGCCGCCGAAGGGGGCCGCCGGGTTGGAGACGAGGCCCGTGTTGAGGCCGACCATGCCCGTCTCCAGGCGCTCCCCGACCCGCAGCGCCCGGTCGAGATCGCGGGTGAAGAGGTAGCTGACGAGGCCCCATTCCGTGTCGTTGGCGGCGCGTACCACGTCGTCCTCGTCGTCGAACGTGGACAGGGCGGCGACAGGTCCGAAGATCTCGGTCCCGGTGAGACCGGCGTCGCGCGGCACCCGCACGAGGACGGTCGGCGGGTAGAAGTAGCCTTCCCCGCCGGGGAGTTCGCCGCCGGTGAGGACTTTCGCGCCGCGGTCCACCGCGTCGCGTACGAGCCGGTCGACCTTGTCGCGGCCGGCCGCGTCGATGAGCGGCCCGACGTTCGTCCCGGGTTCGGTGCCGGGGCCCACGGTGAGGGCGCTCATGCGCGCGGCGAGCCGGGAGGCGAACTCGTCGGCGACCGAGCTGTGCACGAAGATGCGGTTCGCGGCCGTGCACGCCTCTCCCATGTTGCGCATCTTCGCCACCATGGCGCCCTCGACGGCCGTGTCGAGGTCCGCGTCGTCGAAGACGATGAGCGGCGCGTTCCCGCCGAGCTCCATCGAGGTGCGGACGACGGTGTCGGCGCACTGGGCCAGGAGGATCCGGCCGACCTGGGTGGACCCGGTGAAGGACAGCTTGCGGATGATTCCGCCCCGCAGCAGCGGTTCGACGAGCGCGCCGGCGTCCGTGGTCGTGACGACGTTCAGGACACCGTCGGGCAGGCCCGCCTCGGTGAGGATCCCCGCCAGGGCCAGGGTGCACAGAGGTGTCTGCGGCGCGGGCTTGAGGACCATGGTGCAGCCCGCGGCGACGGCCGGGCCGATCTTGCGGGTGCCCATGGCGAGCGGGAAGTTCCAAGGGGTGACGAGCAGACAGGGACCGACCGGCCGGCGCATGATCAGGTGGCGGCTGCGGCCGTCGGGCGAGGGCGCGAATCCGCCCTCGATCCGCACGGCCTCCTCCGAGAACCAGCGGAAGAACTCCGCGGCGTACGTGACCTCGCCGCGCGCCTCCGCCAGGGGCTTGCCCATCTCCAGGGTCATGAGGAGGGCGAGGTCGTCGGTGCGGGCGATGATGATCTCGTAGGCGCGGCGCAGGATCTCGCTGCGGGCGCGGGGCGCGGTGGCGGCCCATGACTCCTGTGCGGCCGCGGCGGCCTCCGCGGCGCGCCGGCCGTCGTCGGGGCCGGCGTCGGCGACCTCGCACAGGCTCTCGCCGGTGGCCGGGTTGTCGACGGAGAAGGTGCGGCCCCCGGCCGCGTCCTGGAGGCGGCCGCCGATGAGGAGCTGCTTGGGGACGTCCTCGACGACTCGGGGCGTGGGGTGGGTCGTAGTCATACAGGTTCCTCCGTCGCTGGTCAGCGGGTCGCCGTCGCGGTCTCCACGGCCGCGGCCCAGGCCCGCAGGCCGTCGTCGATCTGCCCCTCGTCGACGACGAGCGCGGGAATCATCCGCACGACGTTGCCCCAGGGTCCGCAGAGCAGGAGCAGCAGTCCCTCGTCGGCGGCGGCCTGCTGGGCGCGTACGGCGGTCGCCGCGTCGGGTTCCCCGTCCGGGGTGGTGAACTCGCTGGCGAGCATCAGGCCGAGTCCCCGTACGTCGCCGATCGCCTCCGTCTTCGCGGCGACGTCCTCCAGGCCGGAGCGCAGGCGGGCGCCCATGGCGGCCGCGTTGGCGACGAGCCCTTCCTCCTCGACGACTTCCAGGGTGGCGACGGCGGCCGCGCAGGCGACGGCGTTGCCGCCGTAGGTGCCGCCCTGCGAGCCGGGCCGCGCCTTGTGCATCAGCGCCTCGGGGGCGGCGATCCCGGAGAGCGGGAAGCCGCTCGCGAGGCCCTTGGCGGTGATGAGGATGTCGGGGCGTACGCCGAAGTGGTCGTGGCCCCAGAAGCGTCCGGTGCGGCCGACGCCGGTCTGCACCTCGTCGAGGACGAGAAGGATCCCGTGGCGGTCGGCGCGCTCCCTGAGTCCTTGCAGGAAAGCGGAGTTGGCGGGGACGTAGCCGCCTTCGCCGAGGACGGGTTCGACGAGGATCGCGGCGGTGTCGTCCGGGTCGGAGACGGTCTGGAGGAGGTGGTCGAACTCGCGCAGCGCGAATCGCGTCGCGGTCTCCTCGTCCCAGCCGTAGTGGTAGGCGTTCGGGAAGGGGGTGATGGCGACGCCCGCCATCAGCGGTCCGAAGCCGGTACGGATCTTCGTGCCGGACGTGGTGAGGGAGGCGGCGGCGACGGTGCGGCCGTGGAAGCCGCCGTGCGCGACGACGATGTTGGGCCGGCCGGTGGCCTGCCGGGCGAGCCGCATGGCCGCCTCGACGGCCTCGCTGCCGGAGTTGGCGAAGAAGAGGCTGTCGAGTCCTTCGGGGAGAACGGATCCCAGCTTCTCGACGAGGCGCTGGAGGGGCCGGTGCAGGACGGTCGTGTACTGGCCGTGGATGAGGGTGGCCACCTGCTCCTGGGCGGCGGCGACCACGCGTGGGTGGCAGTGGCCGGTGCTGGTGACGCCGATCCCGGCCGTGAAGTCCAGATAGCGGCGGCCGTCGGTGCCGTAGAGATGGACGCCTTCCCCGCGTTCGGCGACGACGGGGGTGGCCTGGCGCAGATGCTCGGACAGTCGCGTCATGTCTCCACCCTCAACGCTGAGCCGAAAGGACGTCAATGGGCCATGTGTGACGATCCGCCCCCTGGGGGCCACGGGTCACCCGGGTGGCCGCGACGACCGTCGACTCCGTCACCCGTCGCAGGCCCGCTCACCCGATTCGAAGGAGTTCTGCATAACCAGCTCAACAGGCGGGGTTCCCAAGGGAGTCGGGTTATGCAAAAGTCCTGCGCAACCTGATGTGAGGGAGCGGTTCGGCATGGCTGGGGCACGGGGGCACGACCTCGCGGCGTTGCGCGGGCTCAACACGGGTGTGGTGCTGCGGGCACTGCGCCGGGAGAGTCCGCAGACCGTCAGCCAGCTGACGGGTGCGACCGGGCTGTCACGGCCCACGGTCGAGGCGCTGGTCGACGAGCTCGTCGCGCAGGGCTGGATCGCCGAGGCGGGCGCTCCGGCCGCCGGGCGCACCCCCGGCCGCCCGGCCCGTCGGCTGCGTTTCCGGTCCGAGGCCGGGCATGTCGTCGGCGTCGACATCGGACTGCGCAAGATCGTGCTGGTGCTCGCGCGGCTGGACGGCGAGGTCGTCGCGCGTGAACGGCAGGACATCGCCGCGGAGTTGAGCGGCGCGGAACGGATCGAGCTGCTGCGCGGGCGGCTGCGGCGCTTCCTCGCCGACCGGAATCTGCGGGCCGAGGCCGTCTGGGCCATCGGCATCGGCGTGCCCGGCATGGTCGACGACACGGGCCGGATCCGGTCGGTGATCGTCCCGGAGTGGACCGACCTGGATCTCGCGCGCCGCCTCGCCGACGACTTCCCGTGCCGGATCCTCGTCGAGAACGACGTGAATCTCGCGGTGCTCGCCGAGCACTGGCAGGGCGCGGCGACACTCGCGGACGACGTGGCCTGCGTGCTCGTCGGGCGGCGCATCTCCTGCGGCCTGATGATCAACGGCACATTGCACCGCGGGCGGCGCGGCGGCGCGGGCGAGCTGGGCATCCTGCCCCAGCTCGGCCTGGACGCCGCGGAGAAGTGGCTGGCGTGGGACGGCGAGCGGCTCCCGGGCGAGTCCGAGACGGACGCCCTCGCGCGCGCCGTGCGGGCCGGGGACGCCGAAGCGCGCGCCGTGCTCGACGGCTATCTCGCCGGGGTCGCCCCGGGTATCGCCGCGCTCGTTCTCGCCCTGGATCCCGAGCTCCTGGTCCTCTCCGGCGCGCTCGCCCCGGTCGGCGAGGCACTCGGGCCCCTGCTCACGGAGCAGCTGCGGCCGCTGACGCTGCACGTGCCGCGCATCGCGGTCAGCGCGCTCGGCCGTGAGGGCGTGGCCCTCGGCGCGGTACGCCGCGCGCTCGACGCCCTCGACCCCCATCTCCCCTACGAAGTAGGTCCGTTGCGGCCGACCCCCGCCCCCTGACCTCTCCACCGTTCCCCCTCACCTTCCGGAGGCGCGTATGCGCAGGAGAACGCTTCTCGCCGGTCCGCTCGCGGCCACGCCCCGCGTGGCCGCGAGCGACGACGGCCGCGGCGCTCTTCCTGCCCGGCATGTTCAGCGCCTTCGGGACCTTCCTCCTGCGGCAGTTCTTCATGGCGCTGGCGAAAAAGCTGGAGGAGGCCGCCCGCATCGACGGCGCCGGGCCCTTCCCGATCTTCTGGTCGATCATGCTGCCCCTGATCCGCCCGGCGCTCGCCGCACTCGCGGTGATCACGGCGGTGTGGTCGTGGAACGACCTGCTGTGGCCGCTCGTGGTGAACACCGGTCCGGCGAAGATGCCGATCAGCGCGGGCCTGACGTCCTTGGAGGGCCAGTTCGAGACCAACTACCCGGTGATGATGGCGGGTTCGCTCATCGCGAGCCTCCCCGTGATCGTCCTCTACCTCTTCCTCCAGCGGCATTTCGTGCAGGGCATCGCCCAGAGCGGCACGAAGGGCCTCGTCGCATGTGAGGCCGAGCCGCACGCAGGGCCGAACTCCCGTTTCCAGAAAGGAACGCCATGACACGCCTCGATGTGGGTCTGATCGGCGCGGGCGGCATCGCCCGGGCCCATCTGCCCGCGTGGATCGAGCTGGGCGCACGCGTCACCATCCTGTCCACGGACGGGAACGCGGAGAAACTCGCCGCGAAGTACGCCGAGTCCGGTGTGACGGCCACGCACAGCATGGCCGGTCTCCTGGACCGCTCCACCGTCGTCGACATCTGCACACCCACGTTCACCCACCGGGAGCTCGCTCTCGACGCGATCGCCGCCGGCAAGCACGTCATCTGCGAGAAGCCTCTCGCCCTCACCGCGTCCGAGGCCGCCGAGATGGCGGACGCGGCCGAGGCGGCGGGCGTCCTGCTGTTCCCGGCGCACGTGGTGCGCTACTTCCCCGCGTACGCGGCGATGGCCGAGTCCGTCGGCAAAGGCGCCGTCGGGACCCCCGCGGTCCTGCGCTTCACCCGCTCGGGCGCCTACCCGGTGTGGGCGCCGTGGTTCTGCGACCCGGCCCTGTCGGGCGGCATCCTGATGGACCAGATGATCCACGACCTCGACCTGGCCCGCATGCTCGCTGGCGAGGTCGTACGCGTCCACGCAAAACTCCGCGGCCGTCAGGAGCCCGGCGCGAAACCCGGTGACGTCGCGGTCGGCACGGCGGTCCTGACCCACGCGTCGGGCGCGATCAGCCACGTCCTCGGCGTCTGGGGCCTGCCCGACCTCCAGTTCCGTACGACGTTCCGTGTCGCCGGCCCCGACGGGATCCTGGAGCACGACTCGACGGCCCTGCCCGGGTTCCGCATCCTCGCCCAGGGCACGCGCCCGCCCGGCGAGGGCATCCCCCGCAGCCCGATGACGGAGAGCCCGTACCTGACGGAGCTGCGCGAGTTCGCCCGGGCGGTGGACGGCGGACCCGCTCCCCGCGTGACGGCCCGCGACGGAGTCGAGGCGGTGCGGATCGCGGCAGCGGCGGCCGCCTCGGCCCGGACGGGCGAGTCCGTGGAACTCAAGATCTCCGAGGAGGCGGCCCGATGAAGGTCGGAGTGCTGTCGTTCGCGCACGTCCACGCGGGCGGGTTCGCCCGCCTGCTCGACGACATGGAAGGCGTCGAGGTCCTGGCGGCCGACCCGGACACGGATCTGGCGGCGCCGGGCGAGGTCCGCGGCCGGGAGTTCGCCGACCGGCTCGGGGTGGCCTACGCGCACTCGTACGAGGAGCTGTTCGCCTGGGGCCCCGACAAGGTCGTCGTCTGCTCGGAGAACGTCCGCCACCGGCCCCTCGTGGAGCTGGCGGCGGCGCACGGCGCGGACGTGCTGTGCGAGAAGCCCCTCGCGACGACGGAGGAGGACGGCGCGGCGATGGTCGAGGCGTGCCGTGCAGCGGGGGTACGGCTCGCGGTGGCGCACCCCGTCCGTTTCAGCCCGGCGTACACGGCGGTCCGCGCCGCGGTGCGCTCCGGCACCGCGGGCGGCGTCCTCGCGGTGTCCGGCGCCAACAACGGCTACCTGCCGGCCGCCCGGCGCCGCTGGTTCGCCGATCCCCGACTCGCGGGCGGTGGAGCCCTGATGGACCACACCGTGCACATCGCGGACCTCCTGGACGACCTCTTCGAGGCGTCACCCGCGACCACCGTGTACGCACAGGTCAACAACGTGCTCCACGAGGGACAGGTGGACGCGGACACCGCGGGGCTCGTCACGGTCGAGTACGCGAACGGCGCCGTCGCGACGATCGACTGCAGCTGGAGCCAGCCCCAGCACCACCCGGCCTGGGGCGGGTTGCAGATGCAGGTGATCGGCGACCGGGCGACCCTGGAGATGGACGCCTTCGACCAGAAGGTCCACGGCTTCAGCGAGTCGTCCCGCGCGCCCTTCGAACTTCCCTACGGCGTCAACCTGGACGCCCTGATGCTCCACTCGTTCCTGTACGGGAGCGGCGGCGGGACGAGCGTGACGGACGGCGAATCGGGGCTGCGCTCCCTGCGGATCGTCACGGCGGCGTACCGGTCCGCGCGCGAGGGAAGGGCGGTGCCGGTGCGGTGACGTCCGGTGGCTTCTGCCATCGTGACCGCATGAGCGAACTGGTGGACCGCGTGGACGAATTGGACCGTGTGCTCGGCACCGTGGACCGGGGCGCGGCCGTCCGTGAGGGGTGGCTGCACCGGGTGGCGACGGTCGTGTGCCGCGACCCGGCGGGACGGATCCTCGTGCATCGCAGGGCGCCGCACGTCTCCCGCTTCCCCGGGCGGTACAACTGGCTGGTCGGCGGGGGTGTGGACGCGGGCGAGTCGTACGAGGCCGCGGCGGCCCGCGAGCTCGCGGAGGAACTCGGGGTCACGGCCCCCGTCCGCTTCGTCTTCAAGTACCTGTGCCGCGGGGAGATCGGCCCGTACTGGCTCGGGGTGCACGAGGCCGTTGTCGACGGGCCGGTCTCGCCGCTCCCCTCCGAGATCGTCTGGCACGACTGGCTCACCGAGGCGGGCCTGACGAACGCCATGCGCCAGTACCCGTTCGTGTCGGACTCCCTGGAGGTGCACGCGCGGTACGTCGCCCTGGGCCGCGAGGGCGGGGCGGGGACGGCGCGCTGACGGGTGGGAGCGCGGGGCCGGGGAGTCCCCCCGGCCCCGCGATTGCCCCGTAGGCGCAGGTGAGCGCCATCCCCCGCGCGCATGCGTCCGGCGCGTGCGGCAGGATGTCCCGGCGCGTCGGAGCAGGCGCGGCAGCTCCACTTACGGACAAGCAGGTAGCAAGGTGACGACACATCACATACGGCCGCTCCCGGCGGCGTACGACGACCTCGGTCACGGCACGGGAGGCCGCCGGTGAACCGTGCGATGACACCCGACGATCTGATAGTGGCCGGGATCGCGGTCGCCGCGGGGCTTGCGGCCGGTCTTCTCCTGCGCATGATGCTGCGCTGGCTGGGGGTGCGCGCGGACCGGACGCGCTGGGGCGGTGACGACGTCATCGTGGATGCGCTGCGCAGCCTCGTGCCGTGGGCGGCGGTCGCGGCCGGTGTCGCGGTGGCGGCCTCCGCGCTGCCGCTCACCACGCGGACCCGGCACAACGTCACCGTGACGCTGACGGCGCTGCTGATCCTCGTCGCCACGTTCACCGCGGGCCGGGTGATCTCCGGGCTCGTGCGGTCGGTGGCCCAGTCGCGGTCCGCGGTCGCCGGGTCGGCCACCATCTTCGTGAACATCACGCGGGTCGTGGTGCTCGCGGTGGGCTTCCTCGTGGTCCTGCAGACGCTGGGCATCTCCATCGCCCCGCTGCTGACCGCCCTCGGCGTCGGCGGTCTCGCGGTGGCGCTCGCGCTCCAGGACACGCTCGCGAACCTCTTCGCGGGCGTGCACATCCTGGCTTCCAAGACCGTGCAGCCCGGTGACTACATCCGGCTCAGCAGCGGTGAGGAGGGCTACGTCGTCGACATCAACTGGCGCAACACCGTGGTGCGTCAGCTCTCCAACAACCTGGTGATCATCCCGAACGCCAAGCTCGCCTCGACCAACATGACCAACTACAGCCGCCCGGAACAGCAGATGACGCTGCTCGTCCAGGTCGGCGTCGGCTACGACAGCGACCTGGAGCACGTCGAGCGGGTCACGGCCGAGGTGGTCGAGAGTGTCATGGTCGACATCACCGGTGCCGTCCCTGATCATGAACCGGCCATCCGCTTCCACACGTTCGGTGACTCCCGCATCAGCTTCACGGTGATCCTGGGCGTCGGCGAGTTCAGCGACCAGTACCGGATCAAGCACGAGTTCATCAAGCGCCTGCACGCCCGGTACCGGGACGAGGGCATCCGGATCCCGGCGCCCACGCGGACGGTGGCGCTCCAGCAGGGAGCGGTGGCCATTCCGCACCAGCGCGAGGCCGCACCGCCCATGCCGTGACGACGGCGTGGTCAGGGGGAGCCGGTCCGTCCGGACAGCGGACCGGCTCCCCCTCCGTGTTTCCGACCCCGCTGGGTCAGTCGCTCGCCACCGTGCCCGTGACCTTCAGGTTCCGGATCCGGCCGTTGTTGTCGAACGAGCCGAAGCCCACGCGGCCGGAGGAGAACACCGGGTCCGTGCCCGTGATGAGCGGGGTGCGGCTGCCGTCCATGTAGACCGCCGTCTCGCCGGTGTCCGCGCAGTGGGTGAGGCGGACCTTGTGCCAGGCGGCGTCCTTGATGGCCGGGGGCGCGCCGTAGGTGCCGTTCCATTGGTCGTCGATGCGCAGCCGGTCCGCGTTGTCGACCGTGAACAGGCCGTTGTGCGGGTAGATGCTGTTGTCGCTGGACAGGTGCGCGTACTGGAACCGGGTGTCGGAGTTGTAGTCCCAGACGACGATGACGTCCCGGTTGGTGATGTCGACCGGGGTGTCGATGCGCACCTCGGCCTCGATCGTCACGTTCGAGTAGCGCGGGCCCGCGGTGAGGACGGCGTACTCGAAGGGGCGTCGCGGGCCGGGGCGGGAGACGCCCGGCTCGGTGAGGACCGTCTCGCGCCGGGTGAACTCCCACTTGGCGGGGGTGACCGGGGCCCAGTTGTCCGCGCCGGTGGTGTGCGTGGTGGGGGTGTTGCCCACCTTGCAGTCGGCGAAGGTGCGGGTGCCGGTGACCTTCCAGACCTTGCCGTTCGCCTTGGAGACGATGTAGAGGTCACCGGCGAGGTCGGTGCCGAAGCGCAGGTCGACGCGCTGGTCCCCGGCGAGGTCGCGCATGGTGACCTTCTTGCCGGTGGCCTGGTCGTACAGCATCAGCGACTTGAGCGGCGCGAGGCCGGCGCCGCGGCGCATGTCGTGGGTGTCGGCCGCCAGGATCCGGCCGTCGACGAGGTCACCGAAGATGTACGTGCCGCGCAGCTCGGGCGCGTCCTTGCCGCGGTACACGAAGCCGCCGGCGATCGCGCGGCCCACGTCGGAGCGGCAGTCCCAGCCGGCTCCGGGGTCGTGGTCGTACGCGGCGACGGGGTACGTGTAGCCGTACTTGGCGTCGTCGGCGGGCAGCGGCGCGATGCGGGCGCACGGGTCGGTGGTCTTCTTGTCGAAGAGGAACGGGCCCTCGCGTTCACTCCAGCCGAAGTTGTCGCCGGCCTTGACCTCGTACACCGACTCGATGGCGTGCTCGCCGATGTGGCCGAGGTACATGCGGTGGCTGCCGCCGGTGTCCCAGCTGAAGCGGTGCGGGTCGCGCATGCCGACGGCGTAGATCTCGCCGAGGGCGCCCGGCGTGGACACGAACGGGTTGTCGGCCGGAATGCCGTAGTTGCCGTTCGCGCTGTTGCGGCCCGCCGGGTCGATGCGCAGGAGCTTGCCGTGCGGGAGCGCCATGTTCTGCGGTTCGCTGTTGCCGACGCCCTGACCGCCGTCGCCGACGGCGAGGTAGAGCAACCCGTAGTCCTTGTCGTGGGGCTTGGCGGTCGGGTTGAAGTCGATCTGCTGGATGCCGTGCACCTGGCCGGTGAAGCCGATGCGCAGGACCTCGCGGTGGGTGCCGTGGAAGACGGCGGCCTTCGGGTCGTCGGCGGTCCACTCGGTGATGACGCCGTGGTAAGTGGTGGTCCCGGCCTGCTTGAAGTCGGGGGCCTGGGTGACCTTCGAGGCCAGTTCGGTGTGGATGGTGTAGAAGCGGCCGTTCTTGGCGAACTGCGGGTGGAACGCGGCGTATCCGAAGCCCTGACCGAGGCCGCGGCCCGAGAAGAAGTTCGGGAAGGTGCCCTTCACGTCGAGGTACGGGTGCGGGGTGCCGCCGGTGTCCTTGCCGGCGGTGCCGGGGTCGGTGAGGTAGAGCGTCCCGTTGAGGTCCGGGGTCGCCATCCGGCCCGAACCGTCCGGGAGTTCGTTGATGGTGTTGATCCTGGCGTGCCGCATCAGACGCGGGTCCGTCGGGGCCGGGACCGGCTCCGACTTGGGGAACTGGGCGTACTCGGTGAGGACCAGGCCGGTCCTCGACTGGGCGGGCTTCTCCGGGATCGGGTCGCTCAGGCCCGCCGTCGCGGCGGTGGGAGCGGGCTCGTCGGCGTGCGAGGGCGCGGCGAGCGCGCCGAGCGCCAGGGTGGCGGTGACGGCGAAGGCCGCCCAGAGTCTTGGATTCTTGCGTCGTGCTGCCATGCGGGTCCCTTCGGATGGCGAGTACGGCTGAGTGGAAGCGGTGGACGAGGCGTCAGTGGCCCTTCGTCATGCGGCGGTACTCGGCGCCTACCTGACCTGCCGTCACCTCGCGGTCCAGGAAGAGGAGATCGTCCATGCGGCAGTCGCAGGCGTTGTTCTCGCGCGTGTTCTGCGGGAAGCTGCCGCCGATCTTGATGCCGCGGGGGTCGGTCGGCGAGGCGCGGTGCGGCGCCGGCGTGGTGGTGAGCTCCCAGGGGTCGCCCGGCGTGACGTAGAAGCCGTCGAGGGGCTTGCCGTCGCGGTACAGGGCCATCGTGCCGTCGCGGAAGTCGAAGGTGGCGGCCAGATGGACCCACTCGCCCCGGGGCAACACCTTCTGCCAGTCGGCGGAGGCCGCGAAGGTCTGGGAGGCGCCGCTGTCGAGGCGACGGCCGAGCGCGACGAGCTTCAACTCGCCGTTCACCTGGATGAGTTCGAGCAGCGCGCGTACGGCGTGCCCGTCACTGGTGCCGGAGAGCACCCCGGCGAGTCCGATCGCTCCGTAGCGGTCGGTGGGGTTGGCGGTGTTGGAGTTGAGGGTGGGGTTGTCGCCCGTCATCTTGAACCAGCCCATGACGGTGGCGGCCTTGGCGCTGTTGAAGGCGCCGAGGGAACCGACCCCGGCCTCGTCCCAAGTACCCGCTTTCCAGTCGTCGTTGCCCGCCGCGGCGGGGTTCTGCTGGCGCACCTGGAGGGCGGGCGAGCTGCCCCGGTACGCCTCGTCGTCCACGCGCATGGCGGAGCCGCCGTTGATGAGCGTGAGCGGGGTGCCGGAGCGTCCGATGTCCCGCTCCCTGGCGGGATCGGCGGGATCGGGGTGCCCGAAGTCGTAGGCGGCCACGGCCCGGGCGCGCAACGGGCCGTGTCCCGCGGGGCCGTTGGCCTGCGCGGGGACCGTGTGGGCGGGGCCGCTCGCCTGCGCGGGAAGCGCGGCGGCGGCGAGGACGGCGACCGAGGCGAGGGCCACGGCGGCGAGTGCAGTACGTCGGGTCCGGCGGGTGTCCCGGGCGGATCGGGTGCGCCGGGCGCGTGGTTCGAGCCCGGTGCGGACGGCGGTCCGGGCGATCACGGTACGTCTGGTGCGGGGCAGTCTCATACGGCCTCCGAGCGGCAACGAAGGGGCTGCCGACCGGGATTCTCCCGACCGGCAGAAAGCGCTTTCGTCACGTGCGGGCACCATGTAACTCCCTCACCGCAACCCTGACAATGGGCGTGTCCGCGCCATTTTTCGAAGGCGCGCCGCCGGGCAGCCGATGCGGCCCCGGACTCCCGTCCCCGACCCACGGTGCAAAACAGCGCCGGGCGCGAGAACGCCCGACGTCCGGGCGCCACAGCGCTGCCGCCTGATTCTCCGCCGAGGCCCTGGTGAGGTCCGGCGGCGCCGGCCGCGGCTCGATGCCGGATGCGCCCCTCTGCCCCGCAACCGAGCACGGCGCGGATCATCCGTCCGCCGTCTCACGCCGCCGTCTCGGTTCGGTCAAGGGGCGGACCGGCTCGGTGAGGGGCCCTAGGTTGTACTGACATGACACCCCGTATCGCCGTGATCGGCAGCGGCCCCGCCGGCCTCACTCTCGCCCGCGTCCTGCACCGTCATGGCCACCCTGTCACCGTCCTCGAACGCGATCCCTCCCGCGACGCCCGGCCCCCGGGCGGCACGCTGGACCTGCACGAGGGGCTGGGCCAGCTGGCGCTGGAGAAGGCGGGGCTGCTGGCGGAGTTCCGGGCGCTGTCCCGTCCCGAGGGGCAGGCCATGCGCATCCTGGACACGGACGGGACCGTCCTGCGCGACTGGCCACCTCGTCCGGACGACCGGGCCAATCCCGAGATCGACCGCGGGCAACTGCGTGACCTGTTGCTCGGGCCTGTGGACGTTCAATGGGGGCGGGACGTGACGGAGGTGGTGCCGGAGAGCCCGGACGGCGTGCTGGTCCATTTCGCGGACGGGCAAACGGAGACGTTCGACCTCGTGATCGGCGCGGACGGTGCCTGGTCCCGGGTCCGCCCCGCGGTCTCGTCCGCGACGCCGCAGTACACCGGCGTCACCTCGGTCGAGACCTCCCTGGACGACGTCGACACCCGCCATCCCGACCTCGCCCGGCTGGTCGGCGACGGATCCGTTGCGGTGTACGGCGTGAACCGCGCGCTCGTCGCCCAGCGCAACAGCGGCGGCCACGTCAAGGCGTACGCCCAGTTCCGCGTGCCGCTGGACCAGAACACGAACCTGGACCCGGCCGACGTCGAGGCCGTGCGATCGAGCCTGCTGGCTCTGTTCGACGGCTGGGCCGCTCCCGTCCTCGACCTCCTCCGCCACGGCACCGCGTTCGTCCGACGCCCCCTCTACGTCCTGCCCGTGTCCCACACCTGGACCCACGTCTCCGGGGTGACGCTCCTGGGCGACGCCGCCCACCTGATGCCCCCGTTGGGGGCGGGCGCGAACCTCGCGATGCTGGAAGGCGCCGAACTCGCCGAGTCCATCGCAGCCGCCCCCGGCCCCGCAGATCTGGACGAGGCCGTCCGCGCCTTCGAGGAACAGATGTGGGCGCGGGCCGGCAGGTGGGCGAACATCACGGCGGCCGGTCTGGAACGCCTCGTGAGCCCGGACCCCTCCGAGGCCCTCGCCCTCTTCGACGAGGTCCAGCCTTCCTGACGGCCGGGCGAGCGAGCATGGCCCGGGTCCGCCGGTTCCCCGCCCTCGGACTGTCCCGCGCGACTGAAAGAGTTTCTCCTGGTCCTGCCAACGCGCGCCCGGCAGATCCTGGTGCCGGCGGATCGCTGCGTGGTACTCGATGCGAGTGGCCTCGAAGTCGCCGGCCCGGGCAGGTCGTTCTGGTGAGACATCAGAGCGCCAGGAAGCGGGAAGGCGCGAGGCCCCGCGTCTACGTTGCACCGTGGGTCAGAGACAGGAGTGCGGGGCCGTTGCGGGCTGCCCCTGGGCGGAAAGGGGGCGCGGGTCGGCAATGGGCGCGCCTCACTCCGTGGCCGCTCCGAGGTTTCCGCCTCTGGGACCGCCGACGGTGATCCGGACAGGGCCGCCGGTGGCGTCGACGCTTCGCGTCCAGCGGCCCGCCAAGTGCAGGGTGCGGTTGGGGAGCGCACGTCGCGGTACGTACTGGCGGTGCAGGCGGCGGCCGTCCTGCGTGACGACGAGCACGGGGCGTGTCAGCGCCTGCGACGTGCGCAGGACGAAGGCGTCCACCGGCACCTGCGGGACGGCCCGGTTCGGCGCCACCCAGCGCAGGGGCGCCGCGACCTCGATCGCCGGGCCTCCCCGCGCCGGGCCCGAGCCGTCCAGGAACCCGCGCACGGCGTCGGCCGCGAGCGCGCCCTCGCGGGCCGCCCACAGCGCCGGTTCCACCGCGTGCAGCACGTTCCCCACGGCGAAGACGCCGTCGGCGCCGGTGCGGAACGCGCCGTCGACGGCGGGCCCCCGCGTCCCCGGGTCGAGTGCCACGCCCCCGCGCCGCGCCAGCTCGTGGTCCGGCACGAAGTCGCCGGTGAACACCACGGTGTCGCAGTCGACGGTCGTCAGCCGGCCGTCGCGGTGGCGCAGCCGCACTCCCGATACCCGTCCCCTGCCCAGGAGTTCGGCCACCGTCGCGCCGGTGAGCACGGGGACGCCGTGACCGAGGCGGGCCGCGGCGGCCCAGGCCCGGCCCAGTTGGTGGCGCGGCTCCTCGGTGGTGAGCGCGGCGACGGTGACGCCGGCGCGGCGCAGGGCGGACAGGGCCGCGTAGCCGACCGGTTCGGCGCCGACGACGACCGCGCGGGTGCCGACCCGCTGTGCGTGCAGGTGGACGGCCTGCTGGAGCTCGCCGGTGGTGAGCACTCCGGCGGGTCGTGTGCCGGGTACGAGGCGTGCGCTGCGCGGGCGTTCGCGTGCCCCGGTGGCGAGGACGACGGCGCGCGCGGCGATGCGTTCGAGTCCGTGCGGGCCGGTGGTGTCCAGGGTGAGGGGCCCCGCCCATCCGGTGGCGGTGACTCCCGTCCGTACGCGTGCGCCGGAGCCGAGCGCGGCCTCGACGGTCCTGGCGGCGTACTGCGGCCCCGTCACGCCCCAGCGCCCGAACCCGCGGTGGTGGCAGTGCCGCGGCACACCGCCCGCCACCGCCTCACGCTCCAGGACCTCCACGACGCCCACGCCGTGATCCGCGAGGCCGCGGGCGGCGGCGAGCCCGGCGGGCCCCGCGCCGACGACGATCACGTCGACGCTCCGCTGCCGCCGCGTCATTCCGGCCCCCACTCGCCCCGCCCCTCATGCAGTGCGCGCACGGCCGCCCCGCAGTAGAACCCCTGACACCGTCCGCCCCGCGCCCGGGTCCTGCGGCGCAGGCCCTCCAGGGAGGCGGGCGGGACCGTGCTGATCAGAGCGTCCCTGATCTCTCCGCGGGTCACGCGCTCGCAGTGGCAGACGATGGTGCCGTACGCGGGGTCGGTCGCGATGAGGTCGGCGCGCTGGTAGGGGCGAGGGAAGGCCTCGCCCAGGTTCGGCATGTGGACGGGGGCCGGCTCGACCGGCTCCTCGAGGTCGAGGCCGGCGTCCGCCTCGGCGATCAGGCCGGCGACGTGCGCCGCGATCGCCATGGACGCGGTGAGGCCGGTCGAGCGGATGCCGCCCACGGTGACGTAGCGCCGCTCCTTGTGGCAGCGGATGCGGTAGTCGTCGTGCTCGGTGGCGGCGCGCAGGCCCGCGTAGACGGCGGTGACCTCCTCGTCGAGCAGGGCCGGCAGGATGCGGCGCCCCTTCGTGAGGAGCCCGTCGAGTCCGTCCGCTGTCGTGCCGGTGGCCTCCTTGTCGTCGAGGTCCTCGGCGGTCGGGCCCAGCAGTACGTTGCCGTAGACGGTCGGCGCGACGAGGACGCCCTTGCCGAGCGCGGTCGGCACCGGAAGCAGGATGTGCCGGACCAGGTCGCGGGCGAGTTCGTCGAAGACGATGAGCTGGCCGCGGCGCGGGGTGACGGTGAAGTCGCCGGCCCCGAGGACGAGCCGGTCGAGCACGTCGGCGTTCAGCCCCGCGGCGTTGACGAGGAACCGCGCCCGGAGCGCGCCGCGCGACGTGGCCAGTAGGTGATCGCCACCCTCTGAACTCACCGTTTCCACGCGGGTGTTGAGGTGCAGTTCGACACCGGACCGCACCGCTTGGGTGGCGTACGCGAGCGTGGTGGTCCAGGGGCAGATGATGCTCTCGCCCGGGACGTCCAGGGCGCCGAGCACGCCGGGTCCGAGGTGCGGTTCGCGGGCGCGGGTCTCGTCGGCGCCGATGATGCGTGCCGCGTCGTATCCGTTGCGTCCCGCCTTCTCCAACAGGCCCGGCAGCGCGTCGAGTTGTGCGTCGTCCCAGGCGACGAGCAGGGCGCCGACGGGCTCGACGGGGATCCCGGACTCGGCCGCGTAGGCGGCGAGCAGTCGTTGCCCTTCCCTGACGAGGCGGGCTTCCAGGGAGCCGGGTACGGCGTCGAACCCGGTGTGCAGGATCGCCGTGTTTGCCTTGGAGGTGCCGTCTCCGACATCGGCGGACGCCTCCAGGAGAGCGATGTGCAGGTGCGGGTGGCGCGCCAGTTCGCGGGCGATGGCGGTGCCGACGACGCCGGCGCCGACGACCGCGACGTCGTAGGGCCGGGGCGACATCTGCCTCTCGGGGCACAGCGGCCCTTTGCTGGTGACGGTCACGGGGACCTCGTCGGCGTGCGGTCGAGGAGCGTGGCCACCGCCGAGCGGAACCCGTCGAGGCGTTCGGCGGCGTGGGCGGCGTCGATGCGCGGCTCGTACACGGCGGCGGGCCGCCCGTGCGGGACCACGTCCCGCACGGTGAGCGTCGGGTCGAGTCCGAGCCGGGCGACGGCGCCCACGCCGAGTGCGGTCGCGTCGGGCAGCTCCGCCACTTCCACGGGACGTTGGAGAAGGTCCGCCTGGGTCTGCATCAGCAGGGCCGACCGGGTCAGGCCGCCGTCGACGCGGAGGGTGCGCAGCGGTTCGCCCAGGTCGGCGGTGACGGCGTCCGCGAGCGAGACGACCTGCGCGGCGATCCCCTCGCACAGGGCGCGGACGAGGTGGCCGGGGGTCGTGTCCAGGCCGAGGCCCGTCAGGGAGCCGCGCAGGTCGCCGCGCCACCACGGCGCCGCGAGACCGGCGAGGGCGGGCACGAAGGTGACGCCGCCCGTGTCGGGCACGGCCGATCCGACCGGGTCGATGTCCTCGGCCCCCGTGATCACCCCGAGGTCGGTGAGCCAGCGGACGGCGGAGGCGGCGGTGTAGACCTGCCCGTCGAGGCAGTAGCTGCTCCGCCCGGCCAGTCGCCAGGCGACGCAGCTGACCAGTCCCGAGCCGCCGCGGCGCGGGCGGTCGCCGGTCGGGGCGAGCAGGAACGCACCTGTTCCGTAGGTGCACTTGGCGGTTCCGCGCTCGGTCACGTCCTGGGCGAGCAGCGCGGCCTGCTGGTCCACGAGGAGCCCGGTGAGGGGGAGTTCGGGGCCGAACGCCTTCGTCGTGCCGACGGTTCCGGCCGCGTCGACGACGTCCGGCAGCCGCTCGCCGCCGAGGCCGAAGATGTCCAGGGCGCGCGGCGACCACGCGACGGTGTCCAGGTCGAGGAGCTGCGTGCGTCCCGCGGTGGCGGCGTCGGTGACGAACGCGCCGGTCAGCCGCTGCACGAGCCACGCGTCGCTGGTGGTGACGACGCCGTCCCGGGTGAGGTGGCGCCGGATCCAGGCCATCTTCGGGGCGGCGAAGTAGGGGTCGAGCGGCAGTCCGGTGAGGTCCTTCAACTCGTCAGCGTACGGGCCGAGTTCGGCGCACAGCGACTCCGCCCGCCGGTCCTGCCAGACGATCGCGTCCGTGAGCGGTCTGCCGGACACCGGGTCCCAGGCGAGGACCGTCTCGCCCTGGTTGGCGAGTCCGACGGCGCCGACGGGTTCGCACGCGGCGGCCAGCGCGCGGCGTCCCGCGTCGACGACGGAGGCGAGCAGTGCGGCCGGTTCGACCTCGACGAGGCCTCCCGGGAGATGGCGCGGGCGTACGGGCGCGCCGCCCGAGCCGATCACGCCGCGGCGCGGGCAGATGACGAGAGCCTTCGTCCCCGATGTGCCCTGATCGATGGCGAGGACGGTCCCCTCGGGCGGCCCGCCGGCATTCGTGATCACCGCGGAAGCCTGCAACAGCCCCCGCGAGAGCGTCAAGGGTGCCCCCTTCCTTCCGCCCCTAGACTGATCATTCGTCAGACTCCTTAACAGGCCTGTGACTTCACGCCTCTCTCCCCACAAGAGGAGCTCATGTCCACACCGGAAATAGGCACCACCCCGTCGAGCGCCGCCGAGTCCGGGCCGGCCGGGCAGCCACCGGACGAGGAGGCCAGACTGAGGGAGCTGGGCTACCAGCCGGTCCTGGCCCGCCGCATGGGCGGCTTCGGGAACTTCGCCATCAGCTTCTCCGTGATCTCCGTCCTGTCCGGCTGCATGACGCTGTACGGATTCGGCCTCGGCACGGGCGGTCCGGCCGTGATGATGTGGGGGTGGGCGGGCGTCGGCCTCTTCGTCCTCCTCGTCGCTCTCGCGCTCGCCGAGGTCACCAGCGCCTATCCGACGTCCGGGGCCCTCTACTACATGGCCGACCGGCTGGGCGGCCGCCGCTGGGGCTGGTACACGGGCTGGCTCAACCTCCTGGGTCTGCTCGGCGCGATCGCCGGAATCGACTACGGCGCCGCCCTGTTCGCCGGCGCGCTGCTCAATCTCCGGTTCGGCTTCGACCCGACACCGGGATCGACCTTTCTGGTCTTCCTCGCCATCCTCGCCGCGCACGCCGCCCTGAACCTCTTCGACGTCCGCCTGGTCAGCGTGCTCAACTCGATCAGCGTGTGGTGGCATCTGGCGGGCGTGGCCGTGATCGTGGGCGTTCTCGCTTTCGTCCCGGACCACCACCGGTCGCCGTCCTTCGTGTTCACCGAGTTCGTCAACGACACCGGCTGGCACAATCCGCTGTACGTCGCCGCGATCGGCCTGCTCCTCGCGCAGTACACGTTCTCCGGCTACGACGCGTCCGCGCACCTCTCGGAGGAGACGTCGAACGCCTCCGTGTCCGCCGCGCGCGGCATCGTGCGGGCCGTGTGGGTCTCGTGGATCGCCGGGTTCGTGCTGCTCGCCGGGCTGACGTTCGCAATCCAGGACTACGCGGGCGCGCAGAACAGCGCCACCGGGGTGCCGCCCGCTCAGATCATGATCGACGCCCTCGGCACGTCGGGCGCCACGGCGCTGCTCCTGATCGTGATCGTGGCCCAGCTGTTCTGCGGCAACGCCGAGGTGGCGGCGACCAGCCGCATGGTGTTCGCGTTCAGCCGCGACAACGCGCTGCCGGGCTCGGCACTGTGGCGCAAGGTGAGTGCCCGCACTCGCACTCCCGTGCCCGCCGTGTGGCTGTCGGTGGGCCTCGCCGCCGTGATCGCGCTGCCGTCCCTCTACTCCACGACGGCGTACGGAGCGGTGACGGCCATCAACGTCATCGGGATCACGCCCGCGTACGCGATCCCGATCCTGCTGCGCCTGCGGGCGGGCGACCGCTTCACTCCCGGCCCCTGGAACCTGGGGCGCTGGAGCGGACCGGTCGGCTGGATCGCGGTGACGTGGGTGGCGTTCGTGACGGTCCTGTTCTGCCTGCCGCAGGCTTCACCGGTGACGGTCGACTCGATGAACTACGCGTCGGCGGCCCTGGCCGTGGTGCTGATCCTGGCGACGGTGTGGTGGTACGCGGCGCGTGACGCGTACGGGACGCCTCCGGCGGAGGAAGACGCCCCCGGATAGCGGGAGTTCGGGAGGAGGCCCGGGAACGACCGAGGGGCCGTGTCAGATTTCTCTGATACGGCCCCTGATCTGCGACTTCGAAAAGTCGGGACGACAGGATTTGAACCTGCGACCCCTTGACCCCCAGTCAAGTGCGCTACCAAGCTGCGCCACGTCCCGGTCGCGCCGCCCGGCGGGTGTTCCGCTTGGCGGCGCAGAAAGAACAATACCCCAAGCTCAGGGGTGGTCCGTCGCCGGTGCGAGGGCCGCGGGGCGGCGGCCGGACCGGCGACGGGAAGGCCGGGCGCCGACGCGGGACAATCGAGGCATGAGTGACGTGAGCAGTGGCCGGGACCGCGACCGTGACGAGGAGGGGCGGGCCAGGAACGCGCGCCCCCGTGACGGCCTCGGCCGTCCGCTGCCGTACGGCGCGGAGGGGGTCGCCCGGCAACCGGAGGGGGTGGTGCGGGCTCCCGAGGAGACGGTCACGGAGGCGCAGTCGCTGCTCGACGCGGGCCGGCCGTTCCACGCGCACGAGGTGTTCGAGGACGCGTGGAAGTCGGGTCCCGACGAGGAGCGCGGCCTGTGGCGCGCGCTGGCGCAGCTGGCGGTGGGCCTGACGCACTCGGCCCGGGGCAACACCGCGGGCGGCGCCCGCCTCCTGCGCCGCGGCGCGACGGGCCTCACGGCCTGGGCCGAGGCCACGGGCAGGCCCACCCCCTACGGAATCGACCTGACGTCCCTGGACGTCTGGGCGACGACACTGGCCCAGAAGGTGGAAGACCACGCCCCCACGCCGGACGCAGCGACAAACGCCCCCCGCCTACGCCCGTGACCTCTCGCCCGGGCCTCCGCATGGCGCGGAGCACCGCGCACCCAGCCCCGGGGAGAGCGGGGAGCGCGGCCTGCCGTCCCGCACCCGGACAAGGTTCTCTCCGCTTCGTGACGGTGGCTCAGCGCAGCAGGAGCTGCACCCCGCCGACCACGGTCGCCGCGATCACGAGCCGCTCGAACAGCCGCTGGTTGATGCGGTGCACGCAGGCCTTGCCGAGGAACGCGCCGGGTACGACGAACAGGACGAGCGCCGCGTCGAGGAGCAGCGAGCGCCCGTTGATCAGGCCGAGGCCCACGCTGAACGGCACCTTGGCCGAGTTGACGATGAGGAAGAACCACGCGGAGGTGCCCAGGAAGCCGAGCTTCCGGAAGCCCGCCGACAGCAGGTACATCGACATGACGGGCCCGCCGGCGTTGGCGACCATGGTGGTGAAGCCGCCCAGCACGCCGTAGGAGCGGGCCTTCGCGCGGCCGGCGCGGCTCGCGCTCTCCTCGACCTCCGGAGCGTCCTCCCGGCGTCTGCGCCACACCGTGACGGCGGCCATGAGGAGCAGGATCGCCCCGATCGACGTACGCACCATGGCGTCGTCGGCCCACACCATGAAGAGCGTGCCGAGCACCACTCCCGCGGCCACGGCCGGGAAGAGGCGCCACAGCGTGGGCCAGTGGGCGTGTCTGCGGTAGGTCAGCACGGCGAGGATGTCGCCGGCGATGAGGACGGGCAGCAGGATGCCGGTGGACTCACGGGCGGGCAGGACCGCCGCGAAGATGGCGAGGCTGACCGTGTTGGCGCCGCTGACGGCCGTCTTCGAGAATCCGACGAGCACGGCCGCGGCGGCAAGGGCGACGAATTCCCACAGGGTTATGGAGTACATACCGGGGACAGATGCTAGACCCATCTATCGAGCCGGCGGCAGGGGGCGCCGCATGCTGGGACGGCGCCCCCGCGCGTGCTCCCGGGATCAGCCGGAGTACTGGGAGCGCAGCTCCCTCTTGAGGACCTTCATGCTCGGGCCGAGCGGCAGCTCGTCGGCGAACTCGATGCGGCGGGGGTACTTGTGGCGGCCCAGGTGCTCCTTGGACCACTCGGCGATCTCGTCGGCGCCGGCCGCGCTCCCGCCGGTCTCCGCGCGGATGATCACGGCGCAGACCTCCTCGCCGTGCACGGGGTCGGGCAGGCCGATCACGGCGACCTGCGCGACGCCGGGGTGGCGCATCAGGACCTCCTCGACCTCGCGCGGGTACACGTTGTAGCCGCCGCGGATGATGACGTCCTTCTTGCGGTCGACGATGCGCAGATAGCCGTCCTCGTCCTTGGTGCCGAGGTCGCCCGTGCGGAACCAGCCGTCGACGAGGGCCTCCGCGGTGGCCTCGGGACGCCCCAGGTACCCGGTGAAGACGCAGTGCCCGCGCACGACGACCTCGCCGAGCTCGCCCTCGGGGAGCAGCTCCACGTGGTCCTCGACCTCGGCGCGGGCGATCTCCACGTCGACACCCCACAGGGGGTGGCCGATCGTGCCCGGGCGCGCGCCGAAGACCGGCTGGTTGGTGGCGGCGGCCGGGGAGGTCTCGGAGAGCCCGTAGCCCTCGTAGACGGTGGCTCCGTAGGCGTCCTGGAAGCTTTCGAGGACGGCGACGGGCAGCGAAGCGCCGCCCGAGACGCAGACCTTGAGGGTGGGGAGCTTCTCGGCGGCTGCCGCCGCGGCCACCAGCTTCACGTACATGGTGGGCACGCCGTGGAAGGTGTTCACGCCCTCGGCGACCATCAGGTCGACGGCCTTGGCCGCGTCGAAGCGCGGGAGGAGGACGAGGGTGGCGCCGGCGCGCCACGTCGCGTTCATGGAGACGGTCTGCCCGAAGGCGTGGAAGAGCGGCAGCGCGCCGAGCGCGATGTCGTCGGAGCGCACGTCGTGGCCGTCGAAGGCGCTGACCGTCGCGTTCATCACCAGGTTGAAATGGCTGAGGACGGCGCCCTTGGGGACGCCGGTGGTGCCGCTCGTGTAGAACACGACGGCGGGGTCGTCCGCGTCGCGGGTGAGGTACGTGGGCAGGGGCTCGGAGTCGTGCGTGAGCCGCTCCAGGTCGCCTCCCTCGCCGAGGGTCAGCATGCGCACGCCGGTCGCCTCGGCCGCCGCTCCGCCGGTCTTCGCCTGACCGGGATGACACAGGAGCAGCGTGGCGCCGCTGTCGCGCAGGACGTGCTCGACCTCCCCGGCGGACAGGAGCAGGTGTACGGGGACGACGACGGCGCCCGCGGCGAGCGCCGCGTAGTACGCGCGCGGGAACTCGGCCACGTTGGGCGCCATCAGCGCCACCTTGTCCCCCGGCCGCACGCCGGCGGCGATGAGCGCGGCGGCCTGCTTGCGGGCCTGGAGCCACAGTTCCTTGAAGGTGATGCGCAGTTCACCTTCGACGAGCCCGGCCTTGTCCGGGTGGCGGCGGGCGGACTCGGCGAGGATCGCGGCGAGGGACAGGGTTGCCATGAGGGTGGTGCTCCGTTCCGTACTGACTTCTGGTGCGGCTCTGGACCAGGTACAGCTCAGCGATGTGTCAGCGCGCTCCGCCGTTCACGTACAGCGTCTGGCCGCTGACGTAGGAGGCGTCGTCGCTGGCGAGGAAGGCGACGACGGACGCGATGTCCTCGGGCTGCCCCACGCGGCCGAGCGGGGTGCGCTCGGCGGCGAGCTTCTGGTGGTCCTCGGCGGTGGTGCCGACGCGCTCGGCGGTCGCGGCGGTCATGGCGGTGGCGATGTAGCCGGGCGCCACGGCGTTCACGTTGATGCCGAAGCGGCCGAGCTCGATGGCGAGGGTGGCGGTGAAGCCCTGGATTCCGGCCTTGGCGGCGGCGTAGTTGGCCTGGCCGCGGTTGCCGAGGGCGGAGCGCGAGGACAGGGAGACGATCTTCCCGTACCCGGCCCGCGCCATGTACTTCTGCGCGGCCTGCGAGCAGTTGTAGACGCTGCTGAGGTTCACGTTGATGACGTCGTCCCAGTCGGACTTCGGCATCTTGAAGAACATGCCGTCGCGGGTGACGCCGGCGTTGTTGACCAGGATGTGCAGTCCGCCGAGCTCCTCGTGGACGCGGGCGAAGGTGGCCTCGACGGCGTCCTGGTCGGTGACGTCGCAGCCGTACGCGGCCGCCTGCCCGCCCTTGGCGCGGATCGCCTCGACGGTGGCCCCGGCCCGTTCGGCCGTGAGGTCGACGACGGCCACGGCCGCGCCCTCCTCGGCCAGCCGCAGGGCGGTCGCGGCGCCGATGCCCTGCGCGGCGCCGGTGACGACGGCCACGCGGCCGGTGAACCTGCTGCTCATCTTCTTCATGTTCCTTACGCTGTACAAAAGTTCAGGAGCGCTCGACGAGGACGGCGGAGCCCTGGCCGACGCCGACGCACATGGTGGCGAGGCCGCGGGAGCCGCCGGTGCGGCGCATGCGGTGGAGCAGGGTCGTGAGGATGCGGGCGCCGGAGCAGCCGAGCGGGTGGCCGAGCGCAATGGCGCCGCCGGTCGGGTTCACCAGTTCCGGGTCGATGCCGAGCGCGTCGACGCAGGCGAGGGCCTGGGCGGCGAACGCCTCGTTGAACTCCGCCTCCTGGAGGTCGGCGACGGACCAGCCGACGCGGGCGAGCGCCTTCCGCGTGGCGGGGACGGGGCCGATGCCCATGACGTCCGGGTGCACTCCGGCCGAGGCGCCTGCGACGTAGCGGCCGAGGGATTCGAGGCCGAGGTCGTGCAGGGCGTCCTCGCTGACCAGGAGCAGGCCCGCGGCGCCGTCGTTCATGGGTGAGGCGTTGCCCGCGGTGACGGTGCCGCCCTTGCGGAAGACCGGCTTGAGCGTGCCCAGCTTCTCCAGGGAGGTGTCGGGGCGGATGCACTCGTCCTGCTCGACGACGACGCCGTCCGGGCGCGTGACGGGGAGGATCTCGGCGTCGAAGAGGCCGTTCTTGCGGGCCTCGGCGGCGTTGTGGTGGCTGCGCAGCGCGAAGGCGTCCTGGCGCTCGCGTGGCACGTCGTAACGGTCGGCGACCTCCTCGGCGGTCTCCCCCATGGCGAGGACGCCGTGCAGCTCCTTCATCTTCGGGTTGACCAGTCGCCAGCCCAGGCGTGTGTCGTACGTCTCCATCTTGTGCGGGAGCGCCTCGTCGGGGCGCTGGAGCACGAAGGGGGCGCGGCTCATCGACTCGGAGCCGCCCGCGAGGACGACGTCGGCCTCGCCGGAGGCGATGGTGCGGGCGGCGGTGGTGACGGCTTCGAGCCCCGAGGCGCACAGGCGGTTCACGGTCGCGCCGGGGACGGACTCGGGCAGGCCCGCGAGGAGAGCGGCCATGCGCGCGATGTTGCGGTTGTCCTCGCCGGCCTGGTTCGCGGCGCCCCAGTAGACGTCGTCGATCCGGGCCGGGTCGAGCTGCGGCACACCGGCGAGCAGACCGCGGATGACACCGGCCGCGAGGTCGTCCGGGCGCACGGTGGACAGGGACCCGCGCAGCTTTCCGATCGGGGTGCGGCGGGCGGCGGCGAAGTGGACGGGACGCACGTGCGGCTCCTGAGGGAAGTTAATTAGCACTGCTAGTTTTGGACTATAGACCCGGGCCCCGCACCCTGTGAAGTGGGCACCGCTGGATAGGCTCCCCGCCGTGAGCACTGCGTTCGAGTACGAGAAGTCCGGGGCGGAGATCTACCGCCGGTCCTTCGCCACGATCCGCGCCGAGGCCGATCTGGGCGGGCTGCCGCCGGAAGTGGCCCAGGTCGCGGTCCGGATGATCCACGCCTGCGGAATGGTCGACCTGGCGGGCGACCTCGCGTATTCGCCGGACGTCGCGGTCCGCGCCCGCGAGGCGCTGCGCGGCGGCGCGCCCGTCCTGTGCGACGTGTCCATGGTCGCCAGCGGGATCACACGCAAGCGGCTGCCCGCGGACAACGACGTGGTGTGCACGCTGTCCGACCCGTCGGTTGCCGCGCTGGCCGAACGGCTCGGCACGACGCGCTCCGCCGCGGCGCTGGAGCTGTGGCGGGAGCGGATGGGCGGAGCGGTCGTCGCTGTGGGCAATGCGCCCACGGCGCTCTTCCGGCTCCTGGAACTGGTGCGGGAGGGCGCGGAGCC